>JBGAPN010000219.1:0-8308 GCA_044221235.1 Limisphaerales bacterium | reverse complement strand
CCGGGGATCCAACGCGGTCGGGTATTCCAACTACCCGGACAATGTCGTAGCCGGCTTCGTGAAGCATGCGGCGGCGTCAGGCATGGACCTGTTCCGGATCTTTGATTCGCTGAATTACACGCCCAATCTGCGGGTAGCGATGGACGCGGTGCAGGAGACGCACGCCATTTGCGAGGCGGCCATTTGCTATACCGGCGACATCCTCGACGAGCGTCGCGACAAGTATCCGCTCAAGTATTACGTGAAACTGGCCAAGGAACTGGAGCGCATGGGCGCCCACTTTCTGGCGATCAAGGACATGGCAGGGCTGTGCCGCCCGCTGGCCGCGAAGAAGCTGGTCAAGGCGCTCAAGGACGAGCTGGGAATCCCGGTCCATTTCCATACCCATGACACGGCAGGGGTGCAGGCGGCGGCAGTGCTGAATGCTTCCGACGCAGCTGTGGACGTGGTGGACCTGGCCTTGGCCACCATGTCGGGCAGCACGTCGCAACCCAACCTGAACTCCGTGGTGGCCTCCCTGGAAAACACACCGCGTGACACCCGAATCGATCCGGCGGCCGCGGCGGAATTCTCAGATTACTGGGAACGGGTGCGGGAATTTTACCTGCCCTTCGATACGGCGCCCAAGACCGGCTCGGCCGAGGTGTACCTGCACGAAATGCCGGGGGGACAGTACACGAATCTGCGCGAGCAGGCCGCCAGCATGGGCGTGATTCATCGCTGGCCGGAAATCGCCCGAACCTACGCCGAGGTCAACGAGTTGTTCGGCGACATCGTCAAGGTCACGCCGTCGAGCAAGGTGGTGGGCGACATGGCGCTGTTCCTGTTCAGCCGCGGGATCAAGCCGGCCGACGTGGTCAACCTGGAGCCGGGATCCACGCCGTTCCCCGAAAGTGTCATCGACATGTTGAGTGGCGGTCTGGGCTGGCCGCAGGGCGGATGGCCGGAGGCAGTCCAGCGCGTTGTTTTGGGCGAGAAGCGCGCGGCGGAAGCCCGGAGGAATTGCGAGAAAGGCGTCGTCCCTGGGGCCATCGCCACGCCGGCCAACTTCGACAAGATCCGCCGCGAACTCGCTGAAAAGCTGAAACGCGATGTCGCGGACGATGACCTGTTCAGCCACCTCATGTATCCGCAGGTGTTTGCCGATTTTGCCAAGCATCTGCGCGAATACAGCGATGTCAGCGTCCTGCCCACGCCGGCCTTCTTTTACGGGCTCAAGCGGGGCGAGGAAATCGCGGTCAACATCGAAGAAGGCAAGACGCTCATCATCCGTCTGGTCAACGTCAGCGACCCGGACAAGGACGGGCGCCGGACGGTGACCTTCGAGCTGAACGGGATCACCCGGGAAGCCTTCATCCAGGATCGCAAGATCGCCCCACAGACGCGCAGTCGGAATAAGGCGGACCTGGCGGACCCCATGCAGGTGGGCGCCCCGATTCCGGGTCTGGTGGCTTCCATTGCCGTCTCGGTCGGCCAAAAGGTGAACAAGGGCGACAAGCTGCTCATGATGGAAGCCATGAAGATGCAGACCACCGTGACGGCCGCAGTGGACGGCGTCGTGTCGGAACTCTTGGTCCAGCTGGGCGAGACCGTGGAAAGCAAGGATCTGCTGGTGAAGCTCCGGGCGTGATCCGCGAGGCGGAGGAGCCCGGGTCATTCCGGGCTATTGGGCGGCCCAGCCAAGGGCGTCAAGCACGATGCCCTGGGTCAGCTGGGTGGGCAGGAGGCGCGGCGGCTGCTTGGAATCCTTGGAATAGACCAGTACCAGAGGGACACCGGCGCGCTCAAAGCGGCGCAATTCGGCGGCGATGGCCGGATCCGCCCGCGTGTAATCGCCCTTGAGCGTGACGAAATTCAGTGCGGCGAGTCGTTCACGCACGGCCGGAACCTCGATGGCGATTTTCTTGTTTACCTTGCAGGTCAGGCACCAATTGGCGGTGAAGTCCACCAGGACGGGGTGTCCGTCGACACGTGCCTCCTCCACAGCGGATGCCGACCACGGCTTCCAGTTGATTCCCCCGGGCGAGACTGCGGCCCGGCTTGATTCCACCGGCGCCGGCGATCGCCAGTTCAGTTGCCGTTCCAGGATGCCGACGTAGGCGCCGACCAGCACTGCGGCAACCAGGCCCCATCCGAGTCTTGGGTTTGCAGTGCCGGTTTGGATGAACGTGCCGAAGATCCAGGCGGCAAGACTGACGCAGACGAGGAAGAGACCCACCAGAAGGACGCCGCTGTCCCCGAATTGATCGGAGGCGAGTGACAGCAACCAGACGGCGGTGGCCGCCATGGGAAATCCCATGACGGTCTTGAATGTGATCATCCAATTGCCCGGCTTGGGCAGGAACGCCAGCCATGCCGGCTGGATGGAGAGGAGCAGGTAGGGCGTTGCGAGGCCGAGTCCAGCCGCGAGAAACAGGGCCATCAGAATCGCGGGAGGCTGACCGAAGGCGAACCCCAAGGCGCCGGCAAGGAAGGGGGCGGTGCAGGGGGTGGCCAGAATGGTGGTAAAGACGCCGTTGAAGAACGCTCCGGTGGGGCCCTTTCGACCCGAGAGGTCACTGGCGGCTCCCATGGCTCCCGAGTGAAGCGTGACCTCGAAAACCCCGAACAAATTCAGCGCCACCAAGGTGACCAGGGTAGTGATGCTCACCAGGAAAATCGGGTTCTGAAACTGCATTCCCCAACTGGCGCTCCGGCCGGCGGACTGGACGAGGATGACCAACAGGGCCAGCACCGCGAAAGAGGCGAGCACCCCCAGCGTGTAGACAAATCCAAGGAACCGGATGCGCCTTGGCTGCTCACGGCTTTGATTGACGAAGCCCAGAATCTTGAGGGCGATGACCGGGAGAACGCAGGGCATGATGTTGAGGACCATGCCGCCCACAAATGCACCGATGAAGGCGAGTCCGATCACGCTCCAAGACGCGGGAGCGGCAACCGGTTCAGACGTGGTCAACGCCGGGGTGGCAGTGGCCGGAGCCGCGGAGCCGTCATCCGACAACGGCAACGTTGCGCTGATGGCCCGAGTCGCCGCGCCTTCCCCGAAGATCAGCAGGCCCGCAATTGACTTCGGCCACATGTCCCCGCTGCGGGTTAACTTGAACAGAATTCGTCTCGGTGTGGAACCCTCCAAGTCCCGGGCGGTGTCAAAACTGTCGGACTCGAAGGGATAGAAATCCCGGAATCCCGTCTCCGTCGACGCAACTGCGAAAGGACGGTCTTGGCCGTCGGCACTGCCGGCCCACTGAGCGGATGCCTTTGGGGTAAGATCCGTCTTGGGCAGGAGATCCAATGCCTGCTGAACGATGGGTGCCTCCGCAGAAGGTGTGTCCTTTGGTCCAACGGTGAGGCTGACGCTGAGATTGGTGCGGCCGGGGAGGCATTCCGTTTTGCATTCAAGCCAGGAGACGCGGGCCTGGAGGGTCACCGGTCCAGGAGCGCGATCTGCCGCCACGGTCAGCGTGACGGGGAACACCACCTTGCCGTGGTAGATGTAGGTGCTGAGGCCTTCCTCGGTGAGGCGTTCCGGAGTGGGCCACTGGAGCTCTCCCGCCGTAACGCCCGGTGGAAGGGTCCATTCAATCTTGGTGCGCTGGCCGGAATCGCCCGGGTTTCGCCAGTAGGTGTGCCATCCAGCGGGGGAGGATAATTCCAGGGCAGCGTGAAAGGTGGATCCCGGTTGGACGTCCGACCGGTCGACCATCAGGCGGGCGACGCTGCGTCCCTGAGCCCATCCACTCAGGACGGCAATCCACAGGCTGGCGAGGCAGGCCAGAACTCGAAGGCGCATGGAAGGCATCATCGCTGGGCGGAGATTGCCTGCAAGGGCGGGAAGGTCTGGGGAATAAAAAAAGTGCGCTCCGGAGAGCGCACTTCTTTCGAAAAGGAATGGACTGACTGAACAATCAGGCCTTGCGGGAGCGACGGACGGCGTAGGCGCTGAGTCCGACCAATCCGAGGCTGGCCAGGGCCACCACGGAGGGTTCGGGCACTGCGGTGATGCTCACTTGGAAATTGGCGAGGTCACCGCTTTGCATGGTACGAAGTTCCCAGCCGCTGCCTGTGTTCTGCCAGAAGTCGTTGAAGCTCGAACCGACAGACGGGGCGGCATTCGGAACGTAGAGGCCGGCCTGATTGGCACCGCCGACTCCGGAGAAGCTCACGGAATAGGTGAAGCTGCTCGGGACCAGATTGTCTGGAATATTGGCGAACGGAACAGTGACTGTGCCGCCATTGTTCAAGACGTCGATGGGGCCGCTCGAATACAGCACGCTGCCGGGAGAGGCCTTGCCGTTCACGAGGGCGCCGTCATTGGCGTAAATCTTGATCGAAAGGCCCCCGGTGTTCTCGTAGTTGGAATAATAGGGAATCGTCACCGACTGGAGAACCCATCCCGTTGCCGGATAGCCATCCAACCGAATCTCATCCCCGTACTCCAGCGAGGTGGAATAGTAGGTGTTGTTCCCCGCGGGGACTTCATAAACCGTGGCGGCAAAGGCGCTTCCCGCAGCAGCGAGACTCACGGCGAAAACCAATTTCATTTTCTGCGTTAAGTTCATGATCGGAATGGCAAACTTTGGGTTAGCGATTTGAGCCCCTTGGCTGAGAGCTGGCGAAGAGTTAACAGAGGATCTCTTGTTTGGGTCAAGAGATTATTTTGGGAAGTCTTTGGAGCTTCTGGGAGTTAGGATGGCGATGGCTCCAAATCGGTCGCTCGGGAGATTCCCGGGTTCACACGACGAAATCCTGCGTGGAATCGGCAGGTCCGGGGAGGAGCGCCAGTCATCCGCATCCAGGCTTTGAAAATGGAAACGGCGCGGTTACCCGCGCCGTCCCATTTTGCGTCAATAGAAACTGCAGACTCAGGTCATGACTGTTGGGAACGACGGCGGAGGGTCCAAAGACCGAGTCCACCGAGGGCGACAAACGCCACCGGTCCAGAGTTGGCTTCGGGGACCGCTGTGAGGCGGGCCTCAAAGTTGGCGGTGTACCCGGGAATCTGGCGAAGTTCCCAGCCACTGCTTCCGTTTTCCCAGAAGTCGTTTCCGCTGGCTCCGATGGTGGGCACATCCGCCACCAGGAGGCCGGCATTTCCGGTTCCGAGGAACTTCACCACAAACGTCAGCCGGTCCGGAATCGGATCGGTCGGGTCAGGGGTGAAGGGAATATCAACATCGACGCCGCTGGGGCCCGAGATGACGTCGAAGGTATCCGTGTACAGGACCGATCCCGGGCTGGCGAACCCGTTCACCAGGGGGCCATCATTTCTGTACAACGTGAACTGTAGTCCGCCCGACTGGGAGTAGTCGGAGGAGTAGGCGAAATGAAATCCGGTCAGCACGCGATCGGTGCCGGCCAGAACGATTTCATCTCCGTATGCGTTTCCCGAGAGATAATACGGGAGACCTGAACCGCCATACGACGCATCGTATACGGTGGAAGCGAAGGCGGAGCCCGCCGCAAGAATGCAGAAGGTTCCCGCCGCCGCGAGGCAGAACCTTTGTGAGGACATCATGCCGCTGCGAGTGCAGTTTGGTTATCGTACCACGGCGGGTTGGTGCCAGGGCGCTTCTGTACGAAGAAGCAGAGGTGCGATAGGATAAATTGCGTTCCGGGTCAACGCGATTCCCGGTCAGCGAGGACGTCCGGAGGTCTCCAATTCGGTCGAGACGGTCCGCTGTCCCGGGACAATTCCTGGTATCCAGTAGGTCTGGACCATCACCAGGAGTCCCATCAGGAACGCCAGCGCCACACTGTGCCAGAACACCGAACGCAACACAGTTCCGGCGTCGGGACTCTCCGGATGGCCCCCGGTGGCCACGCTCGCCACCACGATGCTCTGGGCGTCGATCATTTTGCCCATGACCCCCCCGGAGCTGTTGGAGGCGGCCATGAGCACGGGTGGCAGATTGAGCTGTTGGGCGGTGACCTGTTGAAGGTTCCCAAACAGCACGTTGGAGGAAGTATCGCTTCCGGTCAGCGCCACCCCAAGCCAGCCAATCAGCGGGGAGAAGAATGGGAACAGGAATCCGGATGCCGCCATGCTGAGTCCGAGGGTGGTGTCGGTTCCGCTGTAGCGGGTGGTGAATCCCAGGGCGAGCATCAGCGCAATGGTGAGCAGCGAGACGCGGACGTTCCACAGGGTACGAACGTAAGCGGCGACCAGGGCGCGCGGTCCCAGTCCGAGGGCGAACCCGGCCAGGATTCCCGCAAAGAACAACGCGGTTCCGGTGGCGGACAGGATGTTGAAGGTAAACAGGGCCGCTTCGATCTCGGGCCTGGGGACGACGGGCGGGACCCGTTGGACCTGTCCGTTCAGCCAGGGAACCGCGATGCTTGGGGCGAACAGGCCATTAAGAGCCGCCTTGACCTGGGGCAGTCCCCACAGAAAGACGAGGACCGTGAGGAACATCCACGGGGTCCAGGCCCGCCAGGTGGATGGATGGGCGTTCCCTTCCGAGGTCCGGGAGGCCGGGTCGGCCGCGTTAGATTGGGTGTCGGACGGCTGCCAGACTTTCATGAGGAGCACCAGAGCCCCGATCGAACCGGCGGCCGCCACAATGTCGACCAGCAAGGGACCGTGGAAGTTGGAGACAAGGAATTGGAGGGATCCAAAGGTGAGTCCGGTGACCAGACAGGCGGGCCAGACCCCGAGCATGCCACGCCAGCCGCTCTGGGCCGTGACCAGCCAGAACGGAACCAGCAGTGAAAACAGGGGAAGCTGACGGCCAACCATGGCGCTGAGCGCCTGCAGGTCGAGTCCCGTCACCTTGGCGAGGGTCAGCAGCGGAGTGCCCAGGGCGCCGAAAGCCACGGGCGCGGTGTTGCCGATCAGGGCCAGCTTCGCGGCTTCCAGCGGACGGAATCCCAGCCCGATGAGCAGGGCGCCGGAGATGGCGACCGGCGCCCCGAAGCCGGCGGCACCCTCGATGAAGGCTCCGAAGCTGTAGGCGATCAGCAGGGCCTGGATCCGTCGGTCTCCGGAAACTCCGGTAATCTGGACCTGGAGGGCGCGGAACTGACCGGTCTCGACGGACAAGTTGTAGATGAAGATGGCATTCAGAATGATCCAGCCGATGGGGAACAGTCCGAAGGCGGCCCCAAAGGCGGCGGCTGCCGCTGCGAGAGTTGGGGGCATGTGGTACACCCCAACGGCCACAGCCAGGGAAACAAGCAGTCCCGCCAGGGCCGCGATTTGGGCCCGCACGTGCCAGAATGCCAGCAACCCCAGCAACACCACCACCGGGAGGGCGGCGACCAGTGCCGAAAGGGCAACGCTGCCGAGGGGTGCGTAGTTTTGAGACCAGGGCATGGGGCAGGTGTCAGCGGCGGGTGTCGTCGAAGGCATCCCGCAGACATTGCACGGTGTGCCGGACCTTCATCCGGGATCCCATGCGTTGCAGGTGATATCGGAGCTGGTTGAGGCATCCAATGTTCCCCGAGACGACCTGGTCGGCTCCGGTGGCCATCACGGCTCGGGCCTTGCGTTCCCCTAGCGCGGCGGCCAATGCGGGCTGGTCCACATTGTACGTTCCGGCGCTGCCGCAACATTGGTCGGCGTCGTCCACTTCGAGGAGTTCAAGTCCGGGGATGGACCGCAGCAGGTCGCGGGGTTGACGGCGGATGCCTTGGGCGTTGGAGAGGTGACAGGCGTCGTGGTAGGCCACTTTCCACCGGACGGGTTGGGACGGCGGCTGGAAACCTATTCGGGCCAGGAACGCGGAAACGTCCTCGGTGCGGGATGCCAACCGGCGGGCGCGATCCTCGTCGGCGGTGCCGCGCAGAATGAGCGGGTATTCGTGCAATGCGGAGCCGCAGCCAGCGGCGTTGGTGAGGATGGCATCCACGTCGTCGGGAAATGCGTCGAGATTGCGTCGGGCGAAATCCCGGGCGGCTTCGTGATCCCCGACATGCCAGGAGAGTCCGCCACAACAACCCTGCGCCAGGGGCACCACCCCTTCCACGCCTTGGAGAGACAGCACTTCGAGGGTGGCGGTATTGATGTCGGGATCCAGCACCTGCTGGGCGCAGCCGGTGAGCAGTGCCACGCGGGCGCGCCGTTGGCCGCGGGCTGGTGTCACTGGAGGACAGAGTGTGCGAGGCGGCAGTTTGGCCGGGAGCATCTCCATCAGCGGTCGTAGCGCCTGGGGCATCCAACGCGCCCCATGCCGAGCGATTCCGCCCAACCGGGCGGCGATCTCGAACCGTTCCGGGTGGGGAAGCGTCTGGGAAACCAGCCACCGCCGAAACCACTCGATGGGCGACCGGTGGAACTGCGACTGCGCCGTCGATCGAAACGGGCTGATGA
>JBGAPN010000218.1:0-8311 GCA_044221235.1 Limisphaerales bacterium | reverse complement strand
TGAACAGCACGTTGTCCAAGCTGCTATAGGCAGGATTCAGCATATCCACCTCAATCGCCTTCAGCCCGGTGCACCAAGCGAACGCCTGGCCGCCAATCACGGTAACGTTTTTAGGGATCGAAAGGTTGATCAGGCCGGTACAGTTCTGGAACGCCCCGGCCCCAATGGTGGTGACACTGTTGGGAATGGCCACGTTGGTCAGACCGGTGCATTCAAAGAAGGCAAAATCCGCGACAGTTGTGACGCTATTGGATATCAGAACGCCGTTCAGGCCGGTGCAGCGAGAGAACGCCCCGGCCCCAATGGTGGTGACGCTGTTGGGAATGGTCACGTTGGTCAGGCTGGTGCAGCCAGCGAATACATAGTCCCAGATAATGTTGACGCTGTCAGGGATCGTGATGCTTGTCAGGCTGGTGCAGCCGGAGAACGCCCCGGCCCCAATGGTCGTGACGCTGTTGGGAATAGTCACGTAGGTCAGGCCGGCACAGCCAGCGAACGCACTACCTCTGATAGTGGTGACACTGTTGGGAACCGTGACGCTCGTGATGCTAGAGCATTTATCGAACGCACTTTCTCCGATGGTGGTGACACCATTGGAAATGGCGACGCTAGTCAGCCCCCTGCAGTAAGCGAACGCCAGCCTTCCCATGGCAGTAACACCTTTACCGATCGAGACGTTGGTCAGGCCACTGCAGCCGTTGAACGCACTTTCCCCGATAGTGGTAACGCTATTGGGAATGGTGACGCTAGTCATACTAAGGCAACCAACGAACGCTTGTTCGCCGATGGTAGTGACGCTGTTGGGAATCGTGATGCCCGTCAGGCCTCTGCAGGCACCGAACGCCAGCGCCCCGATGGTCGTGACGCTGTTGGGAATGGTGTAGTTTCCGGCTTGTGCTCCCGGAAACTGAAGGAGCGTGGACCTGTCCTTGTTGAACAGCACGTTGTCCAAGCTGCTATAGGCAGGATTCAGCGAATCTACCTCAAGAGTCTTCAGTCCGCTGCAGCCAAGGAATGCCTTGTCGCCAATGTTGGTGACGCTGTTGCCGATCATGACACCGGTCAGGCCAGTGCAGCCAAAGAACGCTCTGTCCCCGATGGTGGTGACGCTGTTGGGGATTGTCACGCTGGTCAGGGCCGTACAGCCATAAAACGCGTACGGCAATATGGTGGTGACACCTCTGCCAATTCTTAAAAAGGCTAGGGCGTCGCATTCTGCAAACGCGTCATACGAGATGAAAATGACGCTGTCGGGGATCATGACCGCAGTGACAACCTCGTTGTTCCTAAATGCCCGGTCTCCTATCCACGTGACCGGCAGACCCTCGATTTTATCCGGAATCGTCACCGCACCGCCCACACCTTTGTATTGAGTGATGGTCACAGTACCGTCATTGATCCTGTAATCATAATCCGACTGCGCCAGCACCACTGCCGGCAGAGCCAGCAGCAGCTCGAGAAATCTGAGTGAGGCAATAACGCCGCGCAAGCGGACGGCCCAGGAGCGATCGATTTTCAAAAGCGTCACAATGCTTCTTGGGGCGATACTCAGCGTTCAATCGGCTTCAATTGCAAGGGCAGTAAATCAGGTTCAACCCCATTAACGATGGACCCACAGACTAGTTGGAATCGAGTGGAGGAATTGAGTGCCCGGCCGGATTTCGACCGGTGGTGCAGCTACGTCGCAAGCGCTGACTTGTGTTCCGGCGGTTCGTAGGCATCCGGCTAGTCGCCCACCAGTGCCCAAAGCCGATCTCGCCAGAAGTCAGCGTTGGCGAACAGGCTCACGGAGAATTCGCAACTGGCCGCCATACCGAACCGGTTTCGCTTCCGCGTCTCGGGCGGCGTAATGGACCGGCGGTAGCGGCGGAAGAGGCGGCAAAGTTGGTAGGCCTGCTTCTCGGTGATTTGAACCTCTTCCTGCGGGGCGAACGGGACGTGCTTCCGACCGATCACGCCCCAGAAACGGCCGGGCTTGTGATCGAGATGCGGCAGGACTTCCCGTTTCCCCATTTACTGCGCCGCAGCGTAGCCGCAGAGCTGCTTGAAGCTGCGGATTGCCTCGACCCGGGTCCCGGCCTTGAAGCGGCGGAGATCACTGCTGGCCACGATGTGGTACCCGTTCCGGGATACCCAGTTCTTCAGGGAATCCATCGTCTCCTGAAGGGTTCCGTCGTCCGAGTACTGCGCCCACAGAAATTGGCCGATGTGCTTCCTGGGCTCGGATTCCGAGTCGTCGTTGAAGAAGACGGTTCGGATCCAGTGGCCTTCCGCCCCGGGTGTCGATGGTGCGAAGGGTTCGAATCGATAGGCCGCCCGGATCTCCTCGCGGGGGAGGAAGTCCATGGGAACGCCGTAGAGGATGAGATGGAAGTGCGGAGCGACATTCCCCTTGTTGGTGCCGCTCTTCCGTTCCTGGAACTCCAGTTTCCAGATGATGGATGCCTGCGTGGAGTTTCACTCCCCGCAGGCGCCGGACTGCTTCGGGTGCTCTTCGACGTTTTGGGGTGCGCCGCCGCAGGGGACCCATGACCCCGCTGCCACTTTCGGCCGAGTCCCAGCTCCCTGTTTTTTTTGTTTCGTGTGGTTCGTGCCGTTCGTGGTTCAACCCCACTTCTCCCAACTACATCTTTCAACAGACCCAAACTGCAGCGATCGATCTACGAACATTTTCGTTGATTAGTACGAACCGTTTCGTATACATCATCGCCATGCCGCGCGAGCTTCCCCGTCCGACGGAGTCCGAATTGGCCATTCTCCGGATTTTATGGCGCCAGGGACCCTGCACGGTTCGTCAGGTTGTGGACCTGTCTGAACCCGGAACGGGCTACACCACCATCCTGAAACTGCTCCAGATCATGACGGAGAAGGGCTTGGTCACCCGGGATGACACCGACCGGAGCCATGTGTTCTCCCCTGCCCAACCCGAGGAGACCACCCAACGCCAGTTGGTCGACGACCTCCTGGACCGCGCCTTTGGGGGTTCGTCGCAAAAACTGGTGCTCCAGGCCCTTGCCGGCAGGCGTCCCTCTGCCGCCGAACTCCGTGAACTTCGCACGTTGCTCAACAACCTCGAATCCAGCCGCTCATGAATATTTCCCTTCCAGCCCCCGTGTTTCCCATCATCACCCTCCTGGGCCAGGTCCTGGTCCACTTCCTCTGGCAGGGTGCCCTGATCGCCGGGTTGTTGGCACTCGGCCTCGGGGCCACCCGGAAACAATCCTCCACCGTGCGCCACCACCTGGCGTGCCTCGCATTGGTCCTGATGGCCGTGTCCCCGCTGTTCACGGCAGCGTGGTTGATTCAGTTCAATCCTGAGACCGGTTTCCTTCAGCCTGCCTCGCCCAACGCAGTCCCAACGAATCACTTCACAGGCGCCGGACCGGCCTCGACAGGTGATGCCTCCCTGGGAGGGTTTTCATGGCTGCCCGTGGTCACATTCGCCTGGCTCGCGGGTGTCGGAGTCCTCTTCCTGCGATTGCTCGGCGGCTGGGGGTATACGGTCCTGCGCCTTAGCGGCAGGGCCACACCGGCTCCGACCGAATGGCAGGAACGGATCCGGGCCCTGCAGGAGAAGTTCCAGGTTTGTCCCGGTCGAACTGTTCGACTGCTGGAATCCCTCCGCGCCGAAGGTCCGCTGGTCATTGGCTGCCTCAAACCGGTCATCCTGTTTCCGGCCGGGTTGTGGGTGGGACTTCCCGCATCCCAGGTGGAGGCCCTGCTGCTGCACGAACTGGCCCACATCCGGCACCACGATTTCCTGATCAACCTGGCGCAACGCCTGGTCGAAACCCTGTTGTTCTATCATCCGGCCGTGTGGTGGGTCTCCGACCAGATCCGCCAGGAGCGGGAACTCCGTTGCGACGACTGGGTAGCCTCCATCCAAGGGAACGGAACCTCCCTCGCCAACGCCCTGCTCACTCTGACGGAGCGGGGCGTGACCGACACCCCGCTGGCCCTTGCCGCGGGCGGCGGATCCTTGGCCGAGCGAATCCGGCGCCTCGTGGGAGCAAGTCCGTCGGAATCCGCCGGGAAGCCCCATCGTTGGCGACGGGTATTTCCCCTGGCCATCGCGATCGTCCTGGGATTCCTCGCAGTCCGGTGGTCGGGTTCGTCCCCGGTGTACCAATCCACCGCCCGGGTCCGGATCGCTCCCTTCCAAAGAACCGGAGAGGGCGCGCCGTATGACCCCTATTCCGTCCTGACCTCGATCGAAATCATTCGGTCCGCGGATGTCCTGTCCGGCGTGTCCCAACAGTTAGACCTTCCCAAACAGTGGTCGGTGACGCCGGAGGAGGCGGTCCGCCGCCTGCGGGCGCAGGTTCAGGCACGACAGTACCGGAATACCGACCTCATCGAGATTTCCGCCAGCAGCCCCAGTCGGGAGGAGGCCGCCCTGCTGGCAAACGCCGTCGCGGAACAGTTCGTTTCGCGTGAATCGAGGCGTCGGGCCGATCAACGATCCGTCGCCGAAGCAATGGCCGAGAGGCACAACCATTCCCTGGACGAACTGATTGCCGGCCAGGAAGCGGAGTTTCGGAAGAGTTACCCCTCCCCCCCGCTGGGCATGAACTTGGATTATGTCGAGAAACTCAAGGACCTCGAAATGCTGCGGGAGATCAAGCGCCAGAAGTGGCGCGAAAGCGTCCTCCGGCAAATGGAATCCCCGGCGACGCCACCTCAGTCGGCGGAAATCATCGATTCTGCTGAACCCGCGCTTCGCCCCTCCCGTCGGTTCGCCTCCCTCTGGTGAGCCTGAGCCGGGGTCACCCCGCTTGGACGTCCAATGCCAGAATCTCCCCGGGCTCGCACTCGGCAAACACTTCGAACGGGCGGCAGCAGACTTCACAGTCCGTGGTAAACCGCTGTTCGGGCACGGAGGTATCGACGACCAGCTCCATGGTCTGGCCGCAGTACGGACAGGAGATTCGCTCGGATACTTCCACCTGGGAAAAATGCACCGGAATCGGCCTGCCGCGAAACTTTCCTCCGCCGACAGACGTCTGCGGGAGGAGCGTCCAATTCACGGCTCTGGACGGTCCCCGCATGTCTCTGGACTTTCCCATCCGAACGCTTGCAATTCAGGGGACTGGTCCGCATCGTCCGCGGGCTCTGACTCGATTCAAGCC
This sequence comes from Limisphaerales bacterium, assembly GCA_044221235.1. Taxonomy (GTDB): domain Bacteria; phylum Verrucomicrobiota; class Verrucomicrobiia; order Limisphaerales; family UBA9464; genus UBA9464. The sequence continues at coordinate 3,182 of JBGAPN010000218.1, read as the reverse complement.
CCTCTCACCGTGGTGGGGCCTTTCTAAACATGAGTGAACCGCTCGATCTCGCGCTGGATTTGGAGAAGGCCTTTCTACCGGCCTGGGCCCAGTCGTCTACCAATGAACCGACCAATAAGTACGCCAAATACGACGGCACCGAAGGTGCCGGCCGGGGCGATTTCCGCGGCCAGCGGGGCGACCGTCCGCCGCGGCGGCCCGGTGGTCCGGGAGGACCTGGCGGTGATCGCGGCCCCCGCCGAGACGGCCCCCGGGGTCCCCGGCGCGATTTTGGCCCGCGTCCGGGCGGTCCAGGTGGCGGTCCCGGATTGAAGTGGGATCCCAGCCAGCAGGGCCAGGGCGGACCCCGTCGTGACTTCCGTCGCGGCGACCGTCGGGATGCCCCGCCCGAACCCCTTCCCCAGGTGGAGGTCGATCTCGCACCGGATCCCGCCGGCGTTGCGTCGCTCGCGCGGCAGATCAAGTTGGGGGGTCGCGCCTACCCGCTGCTGGAGGTGGCCAGTCTGGTCATCCAGAAGCCCGATCGCTACGAGGTCACCTTCCGGGTCATCCGGGGCAAGGACGGGCAGCCCTTCGAGCGCCTGTTTGTCTGCTCGCTCGACGACAGCATCTGGCTCAGCGAATCCGAGGCTCGGAATCACGCCCTCAAGGCCCACTTCGATACCTTCTACGCCACGGAGAAAAGGCCCTGCGATCCGCCCAAGGGGGTCTGGACGCTGGTGGCCATGTTCGACGACATCGTCCTGGGTCCGCCGAATTACCACGGGTATCAGGAGCGACTCCGCGAAGTCCACGCCACCCGGGCGGCACGGATGCCGTTCGATTTCTTCAAGAGCCGTGTCCGCATCGTCAAGGACGAGGCGGCCGTCAAGGAATGGGTGGATAGCCAGAGCAACCGCCTGGAGTACACCACGCTCAACGTGCCGGAGGCGCAGACGCTGGTCTCGTTGACGGAAGTGGAAGACCACTTCCAGGCGGTCCATGCCACCAATTTGGTCAAGGAGGTCAATTCCTGGACCCTTAAGCGGGCTCCGAATGCTCCCCGCCTGCCCGAACCGCTCCTACGACTGCTTCGGGTGACGCTCGACCGGGAACGACGTTTCCCGATCCGGACCATGACGGCCCTGAGCAGTGCCTTTGCCCAGGCTGGCCTGCAGTTCTTCAAGCGGGACAAGACCGTGGTCCACGTTTCCGTCGCCCGCCCCCATTATCTCGACCTCGAGACGTCGGCGGTTCAGCCCGGGCTGCGTCGAATCATCGAGTTCATCAACGCCAATCCAGGCACGACCCGGAAGAAGCTCCTGGAGGCCCTGGCACCGGCTCCGGCCCCCGCTGCCACACCCGCACCGGCGCCAGCACCGGCGGCTGAATCTGCTCCGGCCGCACCGGCTGGTGAGCCGTCGGCGGCTCCCGCCGCGGCAACGGCAGAAGCGACCCCTGCCCCCGTGCCATCAGGTCCGAGTGCGGAGCAACAGGAAATTCTGGGGAACCTCCACTGGCTCATTCATCAGGGCCATGTCATCGAATTCGCCAACGGACCCCTGGAGACCGCCAAGAAGCCGGCACCGCGGCCCGAGCCTGCTCCTGCAGCCCCGAAGCCTCCGAAGGCCGAAAAGAAAGACCGCCCGCCGCGCCCCCGCGGTCGCTATGTCTTCGATAACGCCGGTCTGCTCCCACTCCCCGCGGCACAACCCGCGTTGGTGGGATGACCAATTCGCCCGAACTCCGGGCCTAGCACAACGCCGCGCCGATTCCGGCGCGGCGTTTGTATTTGGGTCGTCGCGGAGGGCACGACGCGCCATCCGATCTCCCTTCGTGCCAACTCGCGAATTCCGCCTCTGGGGTCCACCGAGGAGAGGTCAGCGTCTCGTTCCCTCGTCGGCTACTCGTAGTCGCGGAGGGCACGACGCGCCATCTCGTCTCTCTTCGCCCAACCCTCGAACCCGGCCTCTGGGGTCCACCGGGGAGAAGTCAGCGTCTCGTTCCCTCGTCGACTACCTTCATTCACCGCCGCTTGCCCCGGTTCATAAGGGTGACCATCCTTGTGGGGATGAAGTTCGTGCGTCTCCATCCAGTGGCCGCCATTGCAGCCGCCCTATTACTCATCGCCGGATGCAAACCAGAGCCGGAACGCCCAGGACATGGGCCGGCGGACGCCGCGGTGAGTGGGGCCATCACGAACTACGCCGTGCGCGGCATCGTCAAGTCTCTCAAGCCCGCCGAAAAGGAGGTGGTCATCCGCCACGAGGAGATTCCCGGCTACATGATCGCCATGACCATGCCGTTCAACGTCCGGGACGCCAACGAGCTTCAAGGCATCCATCCGGGCGATGCCGTCGAATTCCGGATGCGGGTGACCGAGAAGGATGCATGGATCGACCAGCTTCGGGTGGTGGCCTCCACCCATGCCACGCCGACACCGACGCCGGTGGCTGCCTCTCCCACCAATCCGCCCCCCGCCTTCCGCGTCCTGCCCAGCGTCCCCGAACTCAAGGTGGGCGACGTGGTTCCGGATTACGCCTTCACCAACCAGTTGGGAGAGCCGTTCAAGCTGTCCCGTTTCCGCGGGGACGCCCTGGCGGTGACGTTCATCTTCACCCGGTGCCCGTATCCGCTCTTTTGCCCCCGCATGTCCGACAACTTCTCCACCACCCAGAAGCTGCTGATGAACCGGGCCGGAGGCCCCACCAACTGGCATCTCATCTCGCTCAGCTTCGATCCGGAGTACGACACTCCCGAGACCATGAAGGCCTATGGAGGACGATGGGGAGCCAATCCCGCCCACTGGACTCTTGCCACCGGTTCGTTCGATCAGATTGAACCCATGGCCACGAGCAGCGGACTCTACTTTGGCCGGGGCGTGGGCATTGCGGAGCAGAATCACAACCTGCGAACCCTCGTCATCGGTCCACAGGGCCGGCTCGAGCAGATCCTGATTGGGAATCAGTGGACGGCGGAGGAACTCGCGGATGCCCTGGCGAAGGCTGCAGCCAATCCGTGACCAGGCTTTCCGGTGGCGACCCTCCGCGGAAGTACCTGCTGAGCCGTATCCATGCAGTAGAAAAGGGATAGAGGTAGGGATGGCGTGGTTAGCGCCACCCCTCCCTCCGAACCGGACAGGCGGATTTCCCGCATCCGGCTCTCCGGTCAGTGGGGTCTCGGTGAGACTAACCGTATTCGCA
>JBGAPN010000217.1:0-8377 GCA_044221235.1 Limisphaerales bacterium | reverse complement strand
GTTCGGACGGGTCCGTCGACTGGTGGAGGTCGTCAGCTATTCCGCCACGTTTCTGTTTCACCTGATTCCCGGGGTGGTCGAGACGACGACCCGGATTCCTCCAACCCATCCCTGGATCCGGGACCGGGAAGGTCCGGAGCTGCAGGTGGTGACCGGGCTCCTGTTTCTGGCGTTCCTCGTGGGGGCGGCCCTGCAGGTGGCCTACCTCCGACGGTCGGGCCGGGCTTGGATACGACCCTAGTCGCCCCGAATCCCTGACGGCAGTTTTCCCATTCGAACACCTCCTTGATCCCACCATGTCTCCCTACCATAAGCTCTACACCGCACAGGACAGTGCCGTCGTCTTCATCGACCACCAGCCCCAAATGACCTTTGGGGTCGCCAATGTCGACCGCGCCAGCCTCATCAACAACGTCACCCTCCTGGCCAAGGCCGCGAAGGAGTTCGCCGTGCCGGCCGTCCTCACCGCTGTGGAGACGGAGTCGTTCAGTGGCTACATCTGGCCCCAGTTGCTCGACGTGTTTCCCGGGCAGTCCGTGATTGAACGGTCGAGCATGAACTCCTGGGACGATGCCGGATTCCGCAAGGCCATCGAAGCCACCGGTCGGAAGAACATCCTGATGACTGGCCTTTGGACCGAGGTCTGCGTGACCTGGCCTACCATTGAAATGCTCGGGGCGGGCTACAACATCTACGTCGTCGAGGACTGCTGCGGGGCCACGTCGACGGCGGCCCATGAAGCGGCCCTGTCCCGGATGGTCCAGGCAGGGGCGGTCCGGACCACCACCATTGCAGCGCTGCTGGAATGGCAGCGGGATTGGAAGAACCGGGAGCACTACAATCCGCTCATGGGGCTGATCAAGGGACAGGGCGGCGCCTACGGCGTTGGCGTCGAATACGCCTACACGATGGTTCACAAGGCGCCCCAATCAGCCCGCGTCCCGCAGGTGGTTCCGAAGGGTGGAGCCCACTGATGCGGCGCTGAAGGGCGGCCGTGATGCGGAGTTCTGGAGAATGCCATGCCCCTCCACGTTGCCATCACCCGACGGGTGCGTCCCGGATGTGAACCCGCTTTTCAGGATGCGCTGCGGGAGTTCTTCAAGGCCTCCTTCCAGCATGACGGCGTCCTGGGAGCCACCATGCTGGTGCCGCCTCCTGGTTCCAACTCGCGGGAATTCGGCATCCTGCGGACCTTTGCCGACGAACGGGAGCGGGACGCCTTCTATGCGTCCCCGTTGTTCCGGGATTGGGAGCGGCGGTGTGAATCCCTGATCGAGCCTGACTCCTGGCGCCTGCGTCCGCTGCATGGCTTCGAGGCCTGGTTCCGCTCACCGCAGGGTCCTCCGCCGCGGTGGAAGATGGCCTTCGCCACGTTTCTCGGGGTCTTTCCCCTGTCCATGTTCCTGCAGAAGACGCTCGGTCCCTGGATCCGGGAGTGGCCGTTCATTCTCAGCAATGCCGCGTTCGCCGCCGCCATGGTGGCGACCCTGGCCTGGGTCATCATGCCCGTCGTCACCCGCTTCCTGCATCGCTGGCTCCAACCCCAACTGGAACACCCGAAGAACGCGCCATGAACGTTTCCCAACCTCCTGACCTGATCCTCTACAACGGCCGCATCACCACCCTCGATGCGAGCCATCCGGAGGCCCGGAACCTGGCCATCCGGGACGGGCGCATCCTGGCCGTCGACGACGCCGACGACTACGAACCCGGACCACAGACGGTGTCGATTGACCTCCGTGGGCGCCGGGTGATTCCGGGTCTGAATGACTCCCACCTGCATGTCATTCGCGGCGGGCTGAACTACAATCTGGAACTCCGGTGGGACGGCGTCCCGTCGCTGGCCGACGCCTTGCGACTGTTGAAGGAACAGGCGCAGCGCACGCCTACGGGACAATGGGTCCGGGTGGTGGGAGGCTGGAGCGAGTTCCAATTTGCGGAACGCCGGATGCCGACCCTGGAGGAGATCAATGCCGCCGCTCCCGACACGCCGGTGTTCATTCTGCACCTGTATTGCCGCGCCTTGCTGAACCAGGCGGCGCTGAGGGCCTGCGGTTACACGCGGGATACCCCCAATCCGCCCGGCGGGGAGATCCAGCGTGACGCCACCGGAAGGCCGACCGGACTTCTCCTCGCGCGACCCAACGCCACGATCCTGTATGCCACCCTGGCGAAGGGGCCCAAGTTGCCGCCTGAGCACCAAATGAATTCCACCCGCCACTTCATGCGGGAACTCAACCGGCTGGGTCTTACCAGCATCATCGATGCAGGCGGTGGATATCAGAATTTCCCCGACGACTACGCGGTCATCCAGGAGCTCCACCGTCGGGGTGAGATGACACTGCGAATCGCCTACAACCTGTTCACTCAGCGGCCGAAACAGGAGAAGGAGGACTTCGCGCGCTGGATCCGGATGACCGGGCCGGGACAGGGCGACGACTTCCTCCGCTGCAATGGGGCGGGCGAGATGCTGGTGTTCAGTGCGGCGGATTTTGAGGACTTCCTGGAACCGCGCCCGGAATTGTCGTCCTCACTCGAGGACGAATTGCGGGAGGTGGTCACGCTGTTGGTGGCCAACCGATGGCCGTTTCGATTACACGCCACCTACGACGAAAGCATCAGCCGCTTCCTGAACGTGTTCGAGGAGGTGAACCGGGATGTGCCGTTCCGGGGATTGAACTGGTTCTTCGACCATTGTGAGACGGTCCGGGATCGGAACCTGGAACGCATTCGGGCGCTGGGGGGCGGCGTTGCCATCCAGCATCGCATGGCCTTCCAGGGGGAATACTTCATGGAACGTTATGGACGCCGCGCCGCCGAACGGACCCCGCCCGTCCGGAAGATGCTGGAGCTGGGCCTTCCCGTTGGGGCCGGAACGGATGCCACCCGCGTGGCCAGCTACAATCCGTGGGTATCGCTCTACTGGCTGACGACGGGACGGACCGTTGGGGGCGTGTCGATGTATTCGGACACCAACTGCCTGACGCGTGAGGAAGCCTTGCGCCTCTACACGCAGGGCAGCAGCTGGTTTTCCGGGGAGGCTGGAAAGAAGGCACTGGCTCCGGGACAACTGGCGGACCTCGCCGTGCCTTTCCGAAGATTACTTCTCGGTCCCGGACGAACAGATCAAAGGTATTGAGTCCGTCCTGACCGTAATGGGGGGAAAGGTGGTCTACGCGACGGACGAGTTCACCCCGCTCTCCCCGCCGTCGCTTCCGGTGCTCCCGGAATGGTCACCGGTGGGCGTGTTCGGCGGATACGGTGCGCCGTTGGACGTCCGGAGGGCGGCGAAGGCCGGGGTCCCGATGCCGGAGCACCGGCACCATGCAGAGTGTCACCAGCACGGATGCGCTCATGCGGCGCACCAGCTGCTGGCGGGTGCCGCGGCGGCCAGCCAGCGTTACATCGAATTCTTCGGGCGCGGGTGCGACTGCTTCGCGTTCTAAGTGCGGATGCCGGTGGGTGGCTGGAAAGCCCGGGCCATGACCGAACCCAAATGGAGAGCCGCCTGGTCGGCGTGGATGGGGTGGATTCCGAAAGCCTGGTGCTTCGTGTGGGACGCCAGGAAATGTATTACGGATCCCAGCGGCTGGTGTCCGTGCGCGAGACTCCCAACATCCGGCTGAGTTTCGATGGGGCCCGACTCGTCTACCAGGCCGCCTCAATGAATCTCAGCGCCTTTGCGGTCAAGCCGGTCTCGATCCAAGAAGGATACTTCAACAACGAACCCAACCCGGATTCAACGTTCTGGGGACTCTATGGGGTGACCCCAGTCACGTGGGGGGACTGGGGCCCACCTGGACTTCTATTACCTGGGATTCCAGAACGATTCCTCGGTCTACAACCAGGGAACCGGCTCGGAACGAAGACACTCGCTGGGACTGCGACTCTGGGGAGAACGGGCGGGCTGGGATTACAATTTCGAAGGGGTCTACCAATTGGGGCGATTCGGTGACGGAAGCATCTCCGCCTGGACCGTGGCGTCGGACACAGGCTGGACCTGGGAATCCGCGCCCTTTCAGCCCCGGCTGTTCCTCAGAGCAGATATGGCCAGCGGTGACCGCGATCCGTCAGATGGCGTTTTAAACACCTTCAACGCGCTGTATCCGAAGGGTGCCTATTTTGCCGAGACCGGTTTGGTGGGACCGGCAAACATTCTGGACCTGCATCCGGGTGTGGAGCTCCACCTGACCCCCAACTTGAGTCTGACGGCCGACATCGACTTCTTCTGGCGCGCGAGCCTGCAGGACGGTCTTTACAACAACGCGTTGAAGTTAGTTCGAACCGCGCGCAGTGGAACCTCGAGTGATCTCGGGCGCCAGGGGCAGGTGTGGCTCCAGTGGGCGGTATCCCGCCATTTCACCTTCAGCGTGGCCTACGATCACTTCTTTGCGGGAACGTTTCTTCAACAGGGTCCCTCCGGGGAGGATGTGAACTACGTCTCCACCTGGATGACGTTCCGGTTTTGAGTCCCCTGGAATGCCGCCCCATCGGGGTCCGGTTCACCCGGGGATCCGCGGCGGCCGAGGTGGGAATCACGGCCGACTTTCACCTGCGCGTCCACCGCGGTTGCGGATCAGCGTCGCCACGGTGTCGTCCTTGGCGAGATTGAGCGGAGTCCGGCCCTTCCGGGTGCGGAGATTCACGTTGGCACCTGCGTCGAGCAGTATCCGGAGTGTTTCCCGACGCCCTTCGTGAGCGGCATCGTGGAGGGCACCCAATCCCTCGGCATCGAGCTGGTCGGCACGGGCTCCGACGGCCAGGACTGCGCGGCCCAAATCGTCCGAGACGACACAGGCCAGCGCCAGCGGGAGCTTCTTGGACTTGGAGACGCAGGGTTCGTTGATGGGGACACCGGCCATTGCCAGGACCGAAATCCAATTCGTCCGTTCTCGGGATTGATCTTCGATGAACGGCCGTGAGGGCTTGCCCCCGCCTGCGGGTGGCCGCGGGTGAGGCCCTGGTACCATGCGCGATGTCGTGAGGCTTCCAATACGGCCGTCGCGCTCCGTCGAAATTCTTCGCGGGTCACTTCCTTCCGGGATCGCGATCCAGTGGAAGCGACGTGGCCCTTCGTCGGAATGCGGCTTGGCACTGCGACTGCTAAATCACTGCCGCTCAGTGATCCTCATTCTGCCAACCCTACATGCACTGTTTAGTTCCCACTCTCGTCGGCCTCCTAACTGCCCGGTTCTGGCTGTCCACGCTACTTGTCGTTTCACGCTTGCGCCGATGGCGTTCGCCGGCTGCACCTCCCTTGTCGGCGTCACGGTTCCGACGGGGGTTACCACGCTGGGCCGACAGGTGTTCACAGGCTGCGTGCAATTGGCTGAAGTCCAGCTCCCCACGGGAATCACCCGGATTCCCGTGGACGCGTTTCGCTCCTGCGTGCGCCTCGGCAGGATGACGCTTCCCGACGGAGTCACCGAGTTCGGTATTGGAGATTGGGGACGGCGCCTTCCAAGGGTGTCGTGCCCTCGCTTCCGTCCGGCTTCCGTCCGGCTTGACTGCAATCGAGTGGGGCGTGTTTTCCGGTTGTACGTCACTCACCCAGATCTCGATCCCCGACCCGGTGACTCGCATTGGTTCTGATGCCTTCTTCGGCGCCGGACTGGCCAGCGTGGCGATTCCGCCGAAAGTGGAGTCCATCGGCACCGGAGCCTTTGCGGGTTGCCCACAGCTCGCGAGCATTACGGTCAGTCCATTGAATGCCTCGTACCAAAGTCTGGATGGCGTCCTCTTCGACCGCTCCCTTCAGACCCTGATCCAGTATCCGACAGCCCGGTGTGGCACCTACATGGTCCCGGAAGGGGTCGCGACACTCGGCGAGGGATCCTTTTCAACCTCGGGCCTGGACCATCTGCTCCTTCCCGGGACCCTGGTGGAGATCGGGCAAGGTGCGTTTGGAAACTGCACCCACCTGACCACGCTAACCCTACCGGCTTCGGTCACCGGGATCGGGTCCGATGCGTTCGCGGGTGCGACAAACCTGCTGGGCGTCTACTTTCTGGGGAACGCGCCCAATGCGGAACGCCTGTTTCCGAGCAGATGGCCCTTCCCGAGGTCGACGCTGGTTGGCCGGGGCACGGAACCAACGTCACGCCTACGATGGATGTGAGGAGTAAGCGGGGAATGGCGCCGTCGACTGGAGTTTCAGTAGGTCCCCTCCGGCGCGCGGCCTCCCAAACCTTCCCTAAAGGGCAGTGGTCGGTATTCGGCCTCTGGTGACATTCTGTCGGTGTGCAGGGATTGGGATCTTCAACTCGAATGGTTCAGGCCGGGGTCGTGGGCAAACGTTCCCGTCGGTGTCGCTCCGGGGCGCGATTGCGGGTGATGCCCAGTCTCCGCCGGAGGCGCACCGTTGCTTCCACCAGGGTCGTAGAGTTTCCATGCGAGGCCCAGCCTTCCCGATTCGATGGGTGGCGGTCCGGTCCGCCGCTGAATCTCAGCCCAACCACGGCCGACCGATTCCTGGCCTCGCGGAATGCCGCCTTCCACCGCAGCGCCTCTTCAGCAATCGATTCGAGCCGCGTCAACACTTAGCGAAGTTTTCCCAAATGGAGCTCTATGTTCCTTCCCCAAAACATCAACGCTACGACAACTCAATGATCAAACGACAACATTTTAGGCGCGGCCTCGTATCAGGCTTGCTCTGCCTGGCGCTCGGAGCCGCTCTCATCCCGGCCCAGGCCAAGGAAAAAGTCTTCGAGGCGGTCCCCGACGGCATTGATGCCTATATCTACGGCTATCCCCTGGTCACGATGGAAATGACCCGACGCGTCATGACCAACGTTCGCGGGCCGGAAGGGACGAGGGCGCCCATGGGACAGTTCGTCCGCATGCGGCATTATCCCGATGCCAGCTACCGCGATGTTACTGCGCCCAACGCCGACACGCTTTACACCACTGCCTGGGTCGACGTGGGCAACGAACCGTGGGTCTTGAGCCTGCCAGACGCAAAGGACCGGTATTATCTGTTCCCCATGCTGGACGGCTGGACCGACGTGTTTCAGGTCCCTGGCAAGCGAACAACCGGAACCGGGCCGCAGACGTACGCGATCACGGGTCCCAATTGGAAGGGCAAGCTCCCCGCGGGGGTGAAGGAGTACAAATCACCGACGGCGATCGTTTGGCTGCTGGGCCGCATCTATTGCACCGGCACGCCCGATGATTATGCCGCTGTTCACCTGCTTCAGGACCAGATCACCCTTGTTCCGCTCAGTTCCTACGGGAAGCCGTACAACCCGCCGCCCGGCATGGTGGACCCCTCTGTGGACATGAAGACCGCCGTTCGGGAACAGGTGAACGCACTCGGTGTGGACGAATATTTCACCCTTCTCGCCAAGCTGATGAAGGACAATCCCCCCGCCGCTGCCGACAAGCCGATGGTGGCCAAGATGGCAAAGCTGGGAATCATTCCCGGCCAGCCCTTCAGCAGCGACAAGCTCGGGCCTCTGGCCAAGGACGCCTTCTCGGTCGTACCCAAAATGGCCGTGGACCGGATCATGCGCCACATGAAGGAAGGTCTCCTGACCGGCGACTTGAAGTTCCATGAGGGCTGGATGTACCTGCCCGACACTGGAGTCTATGGGACACAATATCTCCAGCGTGCCTTCGTCACGGCCATCGGCCTCGGTGCCAATCGCGAAAAAGACGCCACCTATCCGACGTCCGAAGGACCCAGCCTGTTGGGCTCCTACTCCGGCGCGAAGAAGTATGTGATGCGTTTTCCCAAGGGACAGCTTCCGCCGGTGAACGGGTTCTGGTCGCTGACGATGTACGACAAGGACTACTTCTTTGTGGCAAATCCGCTCAACCGCTACAGCATCAGTGCGCGCCAGAACCTGAAGACCAACGCCGACGGTTCGGTGGACCTATACATCCAGAATGAAAGCCCCGGAGCAGACAAGGAGTCGAACTGGCTTCCCGCGCCCAAGGACAAATTCATCCTCATGATGCGTCTCTACTGGCCGAAGGAAACGCCGCCGTCCATCCTGGATGGCAGCTGGCGGGTTCCTCAGGTCAAAGCCATGGAATAAGCCCATGCGTTCGTGAACACCCGCGGGCCGCTTCGGACGGAGCGGCCCGCGGTTCATTTTTTTGAAAGGAGAAGCCCCCATTCGAACCCACCTGGACAATGAATCCGACGACGTCTCCTTTGCCGCGTGGCTACCGGAGCTCGGTCCCCACTGAATGTGGGTTTGGGCATCACCGCCGCGTGTCGCGGTCCGATTGGGACCTCCGCTCGCTTCCACCGTCGGTGTTGCTTCGGGCGCTCCGGGTGGGTGTTTGAGGGTGTTTGAGTTTCCCCTTTCACCCGGGAGCGATCCGTGCATTTCTCGGTTCTACAGAATGCGCAAGGCCGAACTAGACCCGG
>JBGAPN010000216.1:0-8608 GCA_044221235.1 Limisphaerales bacterium | reverse complement strand
CCGGGTCATTCTCAATCTGCAGGAAACGGTCACGAGGTACTGAAGCAACGTTCAATCCTCCAAATGCCATCTCACCCACTCTCATGCCTCCTCGGTTGCGGCGCGCGGCATTGGAATCGGATCGCGTTCCTCGGCGAATGTGCCGTGACACCCCTTCCCGAATGGCCGGTGGCGCCATCCGTAGGCGACCCGCGTCATCAAACACGACGCATTGAGCGCTAAGATTGGAATCTTCCCATGTCTCCCCTCCACCTCAACCGACGCACCTTTCTCCACCAGTCCGCGTACGGGCTCGGGGCGATGGCCCTGGCCTCGCTAATGGACCGATCGCTGATCGCAGGCACACGCCCAACCGGATGGCACGGCGCCCTGGCCGAACCCCACCTCCCGGTCCGGGCGAAACGGGTCATCCACCTGTGCATGGCCGGCGGCCCGTCCCACCTGGAGACGTTTGACTGGAAACCCCGGTTGAAGGAACTGAACGACCAGCCGTTCCCTGAATCCTTCACCAAGGGCCAGCAGCTGGCCCAGCTCCAGAACAAGGTCCTCAAGGCCCGTGGCGCCTTCTGCAGTTTTAGTCGCAGCGGCAAATCCGGAGTCGAGATCTCCGACCTCTTTCCCCACCTGCAAACGGTGGCCGACGAGCTTTGCATCGTGCGTTCCATGCAGACGGAGCAGATCAATCACGATCCAGCCCACGCCTTCATGAACACCGGCTCGATCATCAAGGGACGCCCGAGCATGGGTTCCTGGCTGCTGTACGGACTCGGAGCCGAGACCGAGGACCTGCCCGGATTCATCGTCCTCACCTCCGCCGGCAAATACGGACAGCAGCCGGTGTCCGCGCGCCAATGGTCTGCTGGATTCCTGCCCAGCAAATTTCAGGGCATCCAATTCCAGTCACGCGGCGAGGCGGTCCATTACATCGGCAACCCGGAAGGCGTCTGCCAGAGCACCCAACGTCAGGTCATCGAGGAGGTCAACCGCCTCAACGGACTGCTGGCCGAAGACCGGATTGATCCCGAGATCCAAACCCGGATCGCCCAGTATGAAATGGCGTTCCGCATGCAGGCATCCGTGCCGGACCTCACGGATTTCAGCAAGGAGTCGAAGGAGATGTTGGAACTCTACGGCGTGAAACAGCCCGGGGACGGCAGTTTCGCTTCCAATTGCCTTCTCGCGCGGCGGCTGGCCGAACGGGGTGTCCGCATGATCCAGCTCTATCATCGGGCCTGGGATCACCATGGAGATATCGAGAAGGCCATGCCCAGCGCCGCCGGTGACGTGGACCAGGCCTCGGCCGCCCTGATTCAGGACCTCAAACAACGCGGCATGCTGGAGGACACACTCCTGCTTTGGGGGGGCGAATTTGGCCGGACGCCCATGGGCCAGGGCTCCGGCCGGGATCATCACATCCTCGCATTTTCGGTTTTCCTCGCCGGTGGCGGAATCAAGGGAGGGCAGTCGTACGGCGCCACAGACGAACTGGGGTACCGGGCGGTGGACGATGTCGTGAGTGTCCACGATCTCCACGCCACCCTGCTGGCTCTGCTCGGCGTCGATCACAAGCGGCTGTCAGTCAAGTATCAGGGGCTGGACGCACGGCTGACCGGCATTGCCGGCAATGTCGTCCAAGGCCTCATCGCGTGAAGCTCAGCCCAGAAAACCCGGGCGGAACGGAGGCCGTTCGGATTCGGGGCCCGATACGGAGGACGCTTGCACCCCCTGCCCGTTCCAGTGTTCTATCTGCATAGTCGATTCCCCGCCACCCGTGCCTCCGACACGCTTCGGGAACCGACCTGTGGTGTTCGTCCGCCGAGGGCGTGCACCGGCTAGACCCACATCCATGAAGGAGACGTTCCAAGAACCGGATCCTGCCGTCGGCCGCAGGACTTCGGACGCACTCTGCAGGGTGCCCACCCAGTGGTCGACACGGATGCCGGTGGATTCCCCACGCTCCATTCCCCTCCATCATGCGGTCAGGGCTGTTGCCTTGGCATCCGCCCTGTGTGGCATCCTGACCGGAGTAGCCGCCTCCGAATCGCCGGAGGTGTCCGCGGTCAAACCCCAGGACCTCACCGACATGAGCCTGGAGAACCTTTTGGAATCCGAGATCACGCCCATCAACGTGCTGGGAAGCCACACCCATCTCGAAGGGGTGTGGATGGTGGGGTTCAGCTACATGTACATGGACATGTCGCAAAACTACGTGGGGACCCGCAAGGTGTCGCCTCAGGAGGTTTTGCAGGAATACCCGCTGGTCCATACCCGCATGTCCATGCAGATGGAGATGGTCGATCTGATGTACGCCCCGACCGATGACCTGACTCTGATGGCGATGGTGCCCTTCCGCCAGATGACGATGGACCACCTGGATGAGCATGGAGAGGAGTTTACCGCCAAGTCCTCGGGCATTGGAGATCTCAACCTGATGGCATTGATCAATATCTGGGGAAACCCGCGCCAAAAGGGAAACCGATTGGTGGCCAACGCGGGGCTCACAGTCCCAACGGGATCCATTAACGAGACGGATTCCCATTCGGGCCAGCCCAAGCGCCTGGAATACTGGATGCAAATGGGCGCCGGCACGGTCGCCTTCGAGCCAGGCCTGAGTTATCTGGGGGAATCGGACCACTGGGCGTGGGGTGTTCATGGCCTGGGGTTGTTGCCCGTGGGCGTGAACGCGAATGACTATCGTGTGGGCAGCCAGTACTTCGTGGATGCGTGGACGGAATACAAGGTCACCAACTGGTTCGCACCGTCCCTGCGTCTCAATTGGCGCCAGTGGTTCGACTATCATGGGGCGGATCCCGAACTGAATCCCGCCCGCAATCCGGCCTTCAACGCCCAGATGCTGGCCGGACGGCGCCTCGATTTCATCGGCGGGCTCAATTTCTACGTGGGGCACGGCTCTCTCAAAGGAAACCGGTTTTCCATTGAAGGAGGTGTCCCGGTGTACCAAAGCATCGACGGCCCCAACCTCGGCGTGACGTGGCTGATCACCGCCAGCTGGAGTCTTTCGTTCCACTGATCCCCAACGGAGTCCCCACGTGCGAACGAATCCTGAACCGATCACGATGCCGAACCGGGATTTCCTGTGGTCCATCCGGTCGGCGCGGGCCCGTTGCGCGGCTGTCTTTCTGGCGTGTGTTGGAATGCTGCGGGCCTTCCTTCCTGCGGCTGCCGACACCCCGACCCTGCACGAGTACGAACTCAAGGCCGGCGTCCTGTTCAACATCATCAAATACGTCGATTGGCCCAGCGCGGCCAACGGAGGCCCGTCGGACACCCTGGAGATTGGACTGCTGGGTGATATTCCCTTCGCCAACGCCCTGGAGGTCCTCAACGGAAAAACAGTCCAGGGAAGAAAGCTATCCGTGCGGCGGATCCATTCCGTCGCCGATGCCGGAACCTGCCGGGTCCTCTACATCGGGGCCTCTGAGAAGGCCCAGTTGCCGGAAATCACCGCCGCCTTCAAGGACCGTCCCATCCTCACGGTGAGTGAAGTGGACGGATTCGCGGAGGCCGGCGGGATGGTCAACCTTCTGACCGGCCCCAACCGCATCGTCATGGAGATCAATCGCGAAGCGGCCAAACATTACCAGCTGGGTTCAGCTCCCAGCTGTTGAAACAAGCCTGGCTCGTGCCCCGGTAAGTGACCTTCCGATGATTTGGCTCCGAGCGACCTCAATCCGGCGCAAGCTGACGATTCTGGTCCTGGTGACCACGTCCGTCGCCCTGTTGACGGCAGCCATTCAGTTTGTCCTGAACGACGCCTGGACCTACCGCCGGACCGTCCTCAATGACCTTTCGATCCTGGCGACCATCCTCGGGCAGAACTGCACGTCCGCCCTGGAGTTCGGGGATGCCCGGGAGGCCTCCCGCACCCTGGCTGCCCTGAAGGCCAAGCCCCAGGTGGTCGTCGCGGCGTTGTACACTCCCGATGGCAAGCGCTTTGCCACCTATCCGGCGGGAGCCGTCAATGACACGGCGGTGCCCGATTACGCCCCCGCAGCCGGCCATCAGTTTCTGCCGGGCGAACTCGTCATCAGCCAGCCGATCCTTCATGGCGACGACCCGGTGGGCAGCATTTTCCTCAGGTTCGACCTTTCGGAGCTGGCACGTCGCACCTGGCAGAACATCGGTGTGGTGACGGTCATGCTCCTGGTCTCCGCCGCCATCGCGCTCCTGATCACCTCCCGGCTCCAGCAGGTCATTTCCAAACCTCTGCTCGACCTCGCCCAGGTCGCGCGGGCCATCTCGGAAAAGCGTGACTACTCGGTGCGGGCAGTGAAGCGATCGGAGGACGAAGTAGGCGAGTTGATCGATTCTTTCAACGGAATGCTCGGTCAGATCGAGAAGCACGAGCGGGTCCTGAGGGAGGTCAACCAGCAGCTGGCCGATTCTCAGCACAAGGCCATGGCCGCCACCCAGGCCAAAAGCCAGTTCCTGGCCAACATGAGCCACGAGCTACGCACCCCCCTCAACGCCATCATCGGCTACTCCGAACTGCTCCTGGAGGAACTCGACGACGACGGCCAGACCCAGTTCGCTGAGGACCTCCGGAAAATTCATGCCGCTGCCCGTCACCAACTCGGCCTGATCAATGACATCCTCGACCTGTCGAAGATCGAAGCGGGCAAGATGGCCCTCTTCCTGGAGACCTTCGACATCGGGCGCATGGTCGACGAGGTGGTGTCCACCATTCGACCGATGACCGCCAAGAGCGGGAATCGGTTAGAGGTCTCCTGCCCGACCGACATCGGCACCATGCGGGCCGACCAGACCAAGGTCCGCCAGATCCTTTTCAACCTGCTGAGCAACGCGAACAAGTTCACCCAGTCGAACCTCATTCGACTCGAGGTCGGCCAGGACCCCGAAGCCCCGCGTAATCTTCTCTTCCGGGTGACCGACCGCGGCATCGGCATGACCCCGGAACAACTGGGCCGCCTGTTCCGTCCGTTCACCCAGGCGGAGGCTTCCACCACGCGGCGGTACGGCGGAACGGGACTCGGCCTCTCCATCAGCCGCAGCTTCTGCGAGATGATGGGAGGCCAGCTCACGGTGGTCAGTGAGGCGGGAAAAGGCTCAACGTTCACGGTCCGCCTTCCCGTCGACGTCCGGGACCCAGCCACCGAGCCCAAAGCCACTCCGGAAACGGAAATCCGCACCGCACCGTCCAGCACCGAACGGAAGGCGGACGCCATCTTGGTCATCGATGACGAGGCGGCGGCGCGCGACCTGGTCCAGCGCACCCTGGGCCGTGCCGGATACCATGTTCAGACGGCGGCCACCGGCGCGGAGGGACTGGCCCTGGCCGCCCAGATTAAGCCCGCCGCCATCACGCTCGATGTCATGATGCCCGGCATGGATGGCTGGGCCGTCCTTTCGCGGCTCAAGGCGGATCCGGCCACGGCGGACATTCCGGTGATTATGATGTCGGTGGTCGACGACCGGAACCTGGGGTTCACCCTGGGGGCCGCCGATTATCTCATCAAACCCATCGATTGGAACCGGCTGATGCAGGTGCTGGAGAAGCACTGTCGGAACCTTTCCAATCCGGAGGTGCTCATCGTAGAAGATGATCCCTCCACCCGGGATGTCCTTCGTCGCGCCGCGGAAAAGCAGGGCTGGCAGGTCGCCGAGGCGGCAAACGGACGCATCGGCCTCGAGTGCGTGGCGGCCCGGGTGCCCGGAGTGATCCTGTTGGATTTGATGATGACGGAAATGGACGGCTTCACCTTTATGGAGGCCCTGCGACGCCGGCCGGAATGTCGGCGGGTCCCGGTCATCGTCGTGACCGCCAAGGATCTCACGCCCGAGGACCGCAGCCGGCTCAACGGTCAGGTGATTGAAATCCTCCAGAAAGGCGGCTTCTCCACCAGCGAACTCACCGAGGAAATTCGCAAGGCCATCGCCGCCGCCACCGACATCGGCCGTGACATTTAGCAATCCCCGCACTGATCTGACCCGACCCTTCCATGCCAAAGATACTTCTGGTTGAGGACAACGAGATGAATCGCGACATGCTGTCCCGACGGCTCGAACGTCGTGGCTTCCAGGTCGTGCTGGCTCTCGACGGCGCCGAAGGTGTGGACAAGGCCCGGAGCGAACTGCCGGACCTCATCCTGATGGACATGAGCCTGCCGGTCCTCGATGGCTGGGAAGCCACCCGTCAATTGAAAGCCGACGCCAGGCTGGCACACATCCCCGTGATCGCACTCACCGCGCATGCGATGGCCAGTGACGAGCAGAAGGCGCGGGAGGCCGGCTGTGACGAGTTCGACACCAAGCCCATCGAACTGCCGCGCCTCCTGGGCAAGATTGACGCGCTCCTGAAGCGCTAGGCCCGCAAGCCGAATGAAATTCCGATGAGTTCCCCGTCGACATCGACTCCCGAATCCGGCCAGGAACCTTCGGACGTCAATTCCCCGAAATCGTCGGGACGGGATCGGCTTGCCATCATCCGGCATGAGCTTCGGACGCCGATCAATCACATCATTGGCTACAGCGAAATGCTGTTGGAAGAGGCGGCAGGCCGAGTGCCGCCGGCATTCCTGGAGGATCTGCGGAAAATCCGCGCCGGCGGCGACAACCTGCTTCAGTTGATCAGCAAGTATCTGGGAGAGGAGTCCGCCGGCACCGCCCCCCGGAACCTGCAACTCCTCTACCATGAGCTTCGCACGCCGGTGAATCACATCATCGGGTACAGCGAGCTTCTCACCGAACAATGCAGTGACCCGTTGCTGCAGGAACTCCGGCCGGACCTGGGCCGCATCAACCAGGCCGCCCGGACCTGGCTGTCCCGGATGGAGAAGGAATTGGTGGAGGAACACGTTCCGGTGGCGGACACGTCGACCCCTCCCGGCATTCCGTCAAATCCTCCGCTCCCGGGACCCGCTCCCAGCGCGGTCCGGCGGCTGCAGGGACGGCTGCTGCTGGCGGACGATGACGAGGGCAATCGCGAGCTATTGCGTCGCAGACTTGTCCGTCTGGGATGCGAGGTTGTCACCTGCGTGGATGGCAATGCCGTTCTCGAACGGGCGCGGGCGGAGTCGTTCGACCTGATCCTGCTGGACATGCTGATGCCGGGCCTGAACGGGGCCGAGGTGCTTTCCCTGCTCAAGGCGGACGCCACGCTCCGGCACATCCCGGTGATCATGATTTCCGCCCTCGACCAGATCGAGGGCATCGTCCACTGCATCGAGCTGGGCGCGGAAGATTACCTCGCCAAGCCGTTCGACCCGGTGTTCCTCCAGGCCCGGGTGGGAGCCGCCCTGGAGAAAAAGCGCCTCCGGGATGCCGAGCAGGTCTACCTCCGGGAAATCGAATCCGAGCGGGCAAAATCGGAGTGGCTCCTGCTCAACGTGCTTCCTCGCCCCATCGCGAGCCGGCTCAAGAACGGCGAATGCCTGATCGTCGACAGCTTCCCTGAGGTCACCGTCCTCTTCGCAGATCTGGTGGGCTTCACGGTCATGGCGGCCGAACTGCCCCCCAGCACCGTCGTAAAACGGCTCGACGAGATCTTCAGCACCTTCGACGGCCTCGCCGCCCAGCACGGTCTCGAGAAGATCAAGACCATCGGGGACGCCTACATGGCCGTGGCCGGGCTGCCGGAGCACCGTCCGGACCACGCCAGGGTCGCCGCCCACATGGCGCTCCAGATGCAGCAGGCGCTCCAACGGTTCAACGCGGACAACCAAACCGGCATCGCGATGCGCATCGGGATCAACACCGGCCCCGTCATCGCCGGAATCATCGGGCGGCACAAGTTCGCGTACGATCTCTGGGGCGACACCGTGAATACGGCGAGCCGGATGGAATCGCACGCCGAGCCGGGAACCATCCAGATCACCACGGCAACGGCCTCGCTGCTGGACGGCCCCTTCGTTCTCGAACGACGGGACGCCGTGGCCATCAAGGGCAAGGGGCTGCTGACCACCTATTTCCTCCGCGGGCACAGCGCGGCTGACTGAAAACGCGGGGCCGATTCCCGGACGGTGGAATCGAAACTCACTTCGAACGCTGGGCCAGCAGTTCCACCAGGCCGCTGAGGATCTCCTCGCGGTCCTTGCCTTCCAGGGCCAGGGCGAGCTGGGCCGTCAGCAATCCGTATCGTGCCCCAATATCATAACGACGACCGCTCGCTTCGAAGGCCAGATACCGCTCCTTGCGTGAAAGCCGCGCCAGCGCTGCCGACAGATGGATGCCACCCCGCGATCCCTTTTCCGCCACCAGATCGCCCAGCAGATCCATGACCGTCGGGGTCAGGACATGCATTCCAAAAAAACAGAGATAGTGACCCGCCCTCAACCCGGGCACGACTAGACGCTGTTCGGCTTCCGTCGGCGTCGGTTTCTCCAGAACGTCGGTGATCTCGTAAAGATTCTGGTGCGAGGTGACCCGGCGGCCTCCCACGGCTCCATAGTAGGGAAGCTTGCTTTCATGGGTGGCCTGGACGGCAGACACCGCCGAGTCCGCCTGCGTCGCCACCTCGACCAGTTGACGGGCGCATCCCGAACCGCTGGTGCTGACATACAAATGATCACCCACCAGCAACAGGAATGGCGCCCGCCCGGTGAAGTCGCGGGCGCACCACACCGCGTGG
>JBGAPN010000215.1:0-8321 GCA_044221235.1 Limisphaerales bacterium | reverse complement strand
GCCACGACCAGGTATGGTGGGCCCAACAGGACTCGAACCTGTAACCAAGGGATTATGAGTCCCCTGCTCTAACCATTGAGCTATGGGCCCGTGACGGTCTCCGGCCTGCCGGCGTACCGTGTTCGGAAGGCTACCGTCGGGCTCGACTTTGACGCAACGGGGCGTTTGTAATGCCTCTTCAGACCCGCCATGAGAAATCCCACCAGGCCCGAGTGGCTTCGGCGAGGCCGCAAGGTGTCCCGCTTCGGAGGGCGGGGCTTTACGCTCGTCGAATTGCTGGTGGTGATCGCCGTGGTTGCGATCCTGGTGAGCCTACTGCTGCCGGCGCTTTCCCGTGCGAAGTATTCGGCGGGAAACACGACGTGCAAAAGCAACCTCCGGCAGCTCAGTCTGGGCCTGTCCCTGTACACCACTGCGCACGGTTGCTTTCCGACGTTTGCAGGTTCCCAACCAATGGAGTTCGGGGGTGGGAGCGGCTGGTGGGCGCAGCTCGAACTCCCGATCACCTACCACGAGGTGACCCATTCCTCGCCGCTTGGGGTATCCCGCTACCCGGTTCTGGGAGGCGTTTTTCGATGTCCCCTGAACAAGGGCCAGATCCTGCGTTCGGGTTACATCGACGCTTCCGGGCGGGAGATTGCGCTCCCTGAGATGCTTTTCCCGTCCTGGACTGCCTACGGTTACAATGCCTCGGGCATCGGCTCGGGATCTGCTTCCGGGACTTGGGCTCGGCGGTTATTCAGCCCCTCCGATCCCGGGGACAGCCACCCGGCCCCACAGGCCCGGGCGGTCTCCGGTGGATGTCGGGCGTGATCAAACCCACGTTGGAATCCACGATACGCGTGCCGAGCGACATGATCGCCCTCGGTGATGAGTTTCTGCGTTCCCGCAACTCCTACCTGGACGCGGCCCTGAGCCGCGATGGAACGATCGCCCCGGCGACCTTCTACGACAACGTGGGCGTCTATCCCTCCCGAACTCCTCCGAAACGACAACCAGGCTTCAAGGCCCATCAGGGTCGCGCCAACCGGGTCTTCGTTGACGGGCACCTCGAATCGGAAGATCTACGTGGCCCCTTCACGGCCCCGGATACAGCATTGAGACGTTGGAATATCGACCATGAGCCGCATCGGGATCGGTTGTTTGACTGACGCAGACGAGGCTGGGCGTGAGTGGACCTTGGGGTCGGATCTGACCCTGTGGCATAGCGGTCCCCGCTTTTCCCTCGGCCTTCCCCGTTCCCCGTTCACCGTGATTGTCCCTTGAGCCCGCCCCGGTCCTCGGTTCCGATTTGCCGACGGGGTCCGACAGGATCCCTTCGTATCATGGCCTCCCGTTCTGCATCAAATTCCGCCACGGTCCGCGTTCCGGGCACGACCGCCAACCTGGGACCCGGTTTTGACACCCTAGGATTGGCCTTGCGCCTGTACAACCGCGTGCGGGTCGAGCAACGGACCGGACGCGGTGTGGTCATCGCGTCACCCATCTCCGAGGAATCACGGGGACCCGCGACCGCCATGCTGACCGAAGCGGCGAAGGCCTTCTTCCGGGCGGCGTCGACGTCGAGCTTCGGGATGGCGGTGTCCATCGAGGGAGATGTCCCGCTGGCCCGCGGACTCGGATCGAGCGTCACGGCACGGCTGGGCTGCGTGGCGGCGCTCAACCAGATCTGCGGGGAGCCGCTCGACCGGAAAGCGCTGTTCCAGATCGTGTCCGATCTCGAGGGACATCCGGACAACGCGGCACCGGCGGTCTTCGGCGGGTTCACTGCATCGACCCTGGTGGACGGCGAGGCGCGCACGGTCCGGTTTCCTGTCAGTCCACGGGCCCGGTTTGTCACGTTGATTCCGAACTTCGAAGTCAGCACGCCCATGGCCCGGAAGCTGGTACCCCAGGAGTTCTCCAAGGCGGACACGGTGCATTGTCTCACCCGGGTCGCCCTGATCACCGCGGCCTTTGCGAGCGGCAACCTTGAGGCGCTGCGCGGGTGCTTTGACGACCGCATTCACCAGCCTTACCGCGAGCAACTCATTCCGCAGCTGACGCGCGTCATCCGCGCCGGAGAAAAGGCCGGGGCCATCGGCGGCTGGCTGAGTGGCAGCGGCAGCACCATCATCTGCCTGACCCTGGACCACGCCGAGCAGGTGGGAGGCGCCATGCAACGTCAGCTTCCGGATTCCATCGTCCGTGTCCTGGGGGCCGATTCCCAGGGGTTGAAGGTGCTTTGAGAAGGAAGGGCAACGGGAAAAGAGGATCCTCGAAAGAACTTCCCGCTTGCCGCTTCCCGCTTGCCCTTTGCCCCTCCCGCGCTTCCTCTCGTTCCCATGAGCACGCCCCGTCTCCTGGGACCGGCCCTGCTGGTTCTCGCGTTGGCCGGCTGTACGCCGACCCGCGGCTACAAGCCGGAGACCAGCCCGCCGCCGCAAACCCGCTCCGCACCTGCCACGGAAGCGGTCAAGACGACGACTCCGCCGCCGCCGCGTCCGGGAACCAAGTAACGCGGTCGTCACATCTGGCGATACCCCGGACCCTCCGCCCCCTGCTAAAGGCGGAGGGACATGAAGCCGCATCCTTCCTCTCCCCCACCCACCCGGGCCTTCTCGTTGCTCGAACTGCTGCTGTCGCTCGCCGTCATTCTGGTCCTGACGGGCCTCCTTCTTCCTGCCCTGGCCCGGGCCCGCGCCAACGTTCTGGCGACCCACTGCCTCAACAATTTGCGTCAATGGGGCATCGCGACCCGGATCTGGGTGGCGGACAACGGGGACATGCTGCCGAAGGATGGCACGCCCAACGGTCGATCCACCAATGAGGGGTGGTACGTGGATCTGCCCCGGGCCATTGGCATTCCGCCCTATTCCGATCAACCCTGGAGAACCAATCCGTCCATTCCCACGGGACGGTCCCTGTGGATTTGCCCGGCCAATACCCGTCGGAGCAATTCCAACAACCTGTTCCATTACTGCCTCAACCAGCACGTCAACGGTTCCGGTTCCGGCGTTCAGATCCCTTTCGACATGATCCGGGCCCCGGTCCGGACCATCTGGCTGTTCGACAACGGAGGAAGGGCTGCTGTGGCGGGTCCCAACAACGTCCACACCAACCTGCACCGGAAGGGCGCCCAGTTCCTGTTCCTCGACGGCCATGTCCAGCGGTATCCCAACGTGGCCTACTGGGACTTCAAGGCCGGCCACGGTCGACGGGACCACCCCGAGCTGCGGTGGGAGCCGTTTGAATGACCCCGCGAGTCAGGACTTGCGCCGAATCCGGGGACCCGGATGCTCCGTGCCGCCATGTCGTCCGAAGCCGACCGCAAGTCCGCTCTTACTGATCCGCTGTTGATTCTGATCGCGTTGCTGCTGCTCCTCGGGGCCGCCGCCGCCGTTGTTTTTGCCCTCAAGGGCAACGGCAAGGAATACGCCCATGAACCCGGCGCGCGTCCCCGGCCCATCATCACCAACCAGATTGTCGTGGTGAATGTCCAGGAAGTGGTGGTTGAAGGAACCGGTGGCGGTCATGGCGGTGGTCATACCGCTCCGACAGCCAAGGCGGAGGCGGCTCCGGCCGCAACCACGCCCGCGCCCGAGGCCAAACCTGCGGAAAAGCCGGCCGCCGGCCCGGTCACCGTGAATCCGCCCCAGGTCAGCGCCACCACGGATGGTCGCGTCCGGGGCCGCGTGGTCCTCAAGGGCACTCCTCCTCCCGAATCCACCATCGCCGCGGTCAAGGCCGACGCCAACTGCGGCAAGGTGTCCACCCATCCGGCCAAGACTCGCAGTTATGTGGTCGGTGCCGATGGCGGGCTTCGCTACGCCCTCGTCCGCATCATCAAGGCGCCCTCGGGCGCCGGCAAGATGCCGGAGTCCCCGCTGATCGATCAGGCGGGCTGCATGTACGAGCCGTACGTTTCAGCCGTCATGGTGGGCGAGACCTTCAAGGTCAAAAACTCCGACCCGTTCATGCATAACGTCAATGCCACCCCGAAGATCAACAAGGGGTTCAATTTCGCCCAGGCCAGTCAGGGGCAGGTGAACGAGAAGTCCTTCGACAAGCCCGAGTTGGCAGTGAAGTTTGCCTGCCAGGTGCATCCGTGGATGGTTGCCTATCTGCATGTCGTCGAAAACCCGTTCTTTGCGGTGACGGATGACAAGGGTGGATTCGAGTTGCCCGAGGGGCTTCCCCCCGGCAAATACGAACTCGAGGTCAACCACTTGAAGGCGGGTGTGGTGAAGCAGGAGGTCGAAGTCGGTGCCGGCAAGGGCGCCGAAGTGGTCTTTGAGATGGTACCTGCGGCCAAGTGACGGACGGGTCGGTTCGGGGTCTGCCCTGAGCCCTCACCCCGGCCCTCCTTTCCTCCCGGAGTCAGCAGGGCGAGGGGGACCTGGCGGCGGAGCCGGGACCGTAGGGTGGAGTTTGACCCCGATGGCCTAGCCATCCCCTCCTCCTTTCCAGAGCGAAGCGGCGGAAGGGAGAAGATGCCCGAAGGGCAGATGAGGGCCCGCAGGGGCATCCGAAACAGTGTCGAGGTTCGCCATTCCACCGTGATCCGGGAACGGATCGGTCAAATATTCATCGGGGAACCCCTCAGCTTCCGGTCGGTTCCCCGCGCCGCCACTGGAAGGGATAGCTCCTGGCGATCTCGAGAATGAGGGTTGAAAGGCGGTAATCGTCGGCCGCGGTGCGACGGGCGATCTCCTTGACCGCGGAAACGTCGTAATGCTCGAGACCCCGGCCCAGGGCGTAGGCGAGCATCTTTTCGGCGAGGTGCCGCGCGAACAGATTCTTGCGGTTGAGCAGCGCTTCCTTGAGCTGGACGGGTCCATTGACGTCCTCGCCGTTGGTCAACGTTCCCCGGGCGTCCACAGGCTCCTTGTCCACCGATTCGCGCCAGCGTCCGATTGGGTCGAAGTTCTCCAAGGCGAACCCGAGCGGATCCAGGCGGGAATGGCAGGCGGCACAATTGGGATTAGTGCGGTGCTTTTCGAGACGCTGGCGGAAGGTGAGCCCCTCGGTGACCTTGTCGTCGGGCGGGAGGGTTGCGACCAGCGGCGGCGGTGGCGGTGGCGGCGTTCCCAGCACCTCCTCCAGGATCCATTTTCCACGAAGCACGGGACTGGTGCGGAGCGGATAGCTGGTCTGGGTGAGCACGGCCGCCATGCCTGTGATGCCACCGCGCCGCCGGTCCGGAAGCGAGACCCGGACGAGGTTGGTGGCGGTGACATTGGTCAGGCCGTAGAGCTGGGCGAGTTCGGCGTTGGCAAAGGTGTAATCGGCATCGAGCAGCCGCAGGGCGCTGGAATTGTCCGCGAGGAGCGAGGCCAGAAACTCCACGGGCTCGGCGGCCATGGCGTCCCGCAGGGTGTCAGTGAATTGGGGGAAGCGGCCGCGATCCGGCTGGGCCGTGGTGTGGAGCGATTTGGTGCCCAACCACTGGCTGGTGAATTGTTCGGCGAGGGAGCGGGACTTCGGATCCTGGAGCATCCGCCGCACCTGGGATTCCAAAACTTCCGGGCGTTCCAGGCTGCCATCGGCCGCGGCAGCCATCAGGACGTCGTCGGGCATGGACGACCACAGGAAATAGCTGAGCCGTGAGGCCAGTTCGTACGTGTCGATCCGCCAGGGCTCCTGCCCCGACTGGTTCCGCTCAATGCGGAAGAGGAAGCGCGGCGACACCAGCACGGCCTTGTAGGCGGCTTTGAGGGAATGGCTCCATGACCTGCCCTGGGCACGCTCCCGTGAATACAGGCCCAGCAACCGGTCGATTTCGTCGGAGTCCGCCGGACGTCGGAATGCCCGGCGGGCGAACCACTCCAGATTCAGCCGGGCGGTCTGGCGATCGGGGCGGTACCAGACGGGTTGGGCCGCGAACAGTCGATCCGGAGATGCTGCGGCCAGAATGTCGTCGGCCGCCGCGAGGTACCGTTCCATCAGGACAGGCGGCACGAACAGTGTGTCGGCGTTGTTGTCGAATCCGCCGCCGCCGCCGCCATCCGCAGGAAAGGCGTCCGCCGGCCGGTTGTCGACGCCGAGCAGATCCCGGATGGTGTTGTTGTACTCGTTCCGGTTGAGCCGGTGGATGACCTTGGTGCCCGGATCCCGCTTCACGAACTGGGGATCCGGTTCGTCCAGCAGGTGATTGAGCCGTTCCCGCAGCTGGACCCTGGCCTCCTCGGACGGTTGGTCGCTGTCCTTGGGCGGCATCTGCCGTTCCTCGACCAGCCGCAGGACGGTTTCCCACAATTTGGGATTGGCGTAGAACGAGGCCGCATTGGTGGCCCCGGTCAGGTCCACCCCGGCCTTGGCCCGTTCGCCCCGGTGGCATTCGAAACAATAGTCCCGAAGCGCCGGCCTAACATCCCGAGAGAAAACGTCCTCCTCCGCCGCCAGGCGGAGGAGAAGCAGAAGGGTCATGGCCAGACCCAGGCCGGGAACTCGATATCGCATTGCCGTCGATCAAACCCAACGGTCCTCTGGACGGCGTCCGACTTCCCCGGATTCAGCGAGGTTCGGGACGGTGGTCGATCAGGCCCGAGATTCCGCGTCGACGTTGCACCGCCTAATCGGCCACATAAACGTTCTTCAACTCCGTGTAGCCTTCCAGCGCGGCCATGCCGAGATCCCGTCCCAGTCCGCTTTGCTTGAATCCGCCGAACGGGGCCTCGACGTGAACGCTGCTGTGGCTGTTGATGCTGAGAACACCACTTTCCACCTTGCGGGCCACGCGCAAGGCGCGCGAGAGGTTGGTGGTCCAGACGGATCCGCTGAGTCCGTAGGGGGAGTTGTTGACCTCTCGCAGCATCGCCGCCTCGTCGTCAAAGGGCGTGATGGCCACGACCGGACCGAAGATTTCCTCGCGCCAGCAGCGGTCGGACGCGCGCACCTGAAGCAGGACGGTCGGGTCCAGATACCAACCCTTGGGGTGGGGTCGGCCACCTCCGCAGGCGAACACGGTGCCCTGTTTGCGGGCATCGGCGAGATACTCCTCGACGGAGTCGCGTTGTCCGGCGCTGACCAGCGGTCCCAACTGGGTATCCTCCAGGGCCGGGTCGCCGACCTTGAGCTTCCCGGTGGCAGCCACGAATCGCTCGACGAACGGCTCGTAGACCGAACGTTCCACGAACATACGGCTGCGGGCACAGCAGTCCTGTCCGGTATTGGCGAACACGCTCATGGGTGAGGTGTCGGCGGCCCGCTGCCAGTCGGCATCGGCAAAGACGATGTTGGGGGATTTGCCGCCGAGCTCCAGGGACAGGCGTTTCAGTCCGCGGGAGGCAAGTTCCATGATCCGGCGTCCGACTTCGGTGGACCCGGTGAAGGAGACCTTGCGAACCTGCGGGTGGAGGACCAGCGCATCACCGACCACGGCACCCGAACCCGGGAGAACTTGCAGGACCCCGGCGGGCAGGCCCGCCTCGGCGGCGAGTTCCCCGAGCCGGAGGGCGGTCAGCGGCGACAGGGAGGCGGGCTTGAGGATGACGCAGTTCCCGGCGGCGAGGGCGGGTGCGACCTTCCAGCAGGCGATGGGGAATGGGAAATTCCAGGGCACGATGGCGGCCACGACGCCCATGGACTGGCGCAGGGTGAAGTCGAATCCACCGCGGCTGACCGGCAGGGTCTGTCCCCCGAACTTGGTAATGGCACCGGCATAGTATTCGAACACGCGGGCGCCGAGTCCGGCTTCATCGCGGGCGTCGGCGGCCGGCTTTCCAATTTGCAGGCGCTCCAGTGTACCCAGTTCCTCGACGTGCTCGCGGAGTTTCCGGGCCACGTTGAACAGGATTTCGGTGCGTTTCCCGGGGGCCAGATCGCGCCAGCCGGATTCCCACGCCGTCTGTGCGCCGGCGATCGCGCGTTCGACATCCGAGACTTCGGCGGCATCCACCTCGGTGAAGATCTCCTCGGTGGCGGGGTTGATCAGGGGCGTGCGACGGCGGTTCTGCGTGGGTTCAGAGCGACCGTCGATGAACAGATGAGTCGGAAGCGTCGGCATCACAGGTGCGGAACGATTTCATCGGCGAAGCCGTGAGACCAGACCGATTCTGGGGTAGCGCCGGCGCGTGGTGCACGCGGAGCGGGAGAAAAATGGAAAGGCAGAAAGAAGACCGCAGGTGTGAATGCGGATGGAGAGTCGGCCACTTACCTCCTACCGCCCCGAGTCCCTCACCCCGACCCTCTCCCTTCTTCCCCGAGTCGGAAGGGCGAGGGAGGCCTGGCGGAGAAGCTGAGACTGTGGGTGAGCCCTGACCCCAACGGCCCCTGACCCCACCGGCCCAGCCCGCCCTCTTCTCCCTTCCAGAGCAAAGCGGCGGAAGGGAGAAGATGCC
>JBGAPN010000214.1:0-8452 GCA_044221235.1 Limisphaerales bacterium | reverse complement strand
CTGAGGCCAGCCGCTCCGAAGACACAGAACGGTCCCTATTGGAGGGTCTCCCGGGTAAGGGGTTTGCCGATTTCGAGGCCCTCTGGGATCAGGAATGGCATCAACACCTTCTCAACACCGCCAGAGAACGGCTCAAGCGATCGGTCCAACCGCTTCATTTTCAGATCTTTCACCTCAGCGTGGTCAAGGAGCTTCCGAAACGGGAAGTGGCACAGACTCTGGGGGTGGGCATCGGCCAGGTGTACTTGGTGGGTCACCGATTGCGGAAGTTGTACGGGAACATCCTCGAAACGGTGCGCCAGGCGGAGGAAGGGAATTGAACCGCAGAGGCGTTGAGGCGGGGAGAACGAATCGGGGAGGGGAGTTTGAACCACGGATTTCACGGATGGCACGGATGAGGTGGGAGTCTAAACGGGGACTTCTGCCTCCGATCCACGGGGAAGATGAGGCTCCGTCCGCAGCGACCGGGGCGGCCGTTCGGTCCATTTCAACCTTGGGCTTCGGCTATGGCCCGACGTTCAAACGTACCGCTGTGGCCAGCTTTCGTTGATTGGCGTCGAAGGAAAGAAACGTGGTCGCCTTAAGCAGTCTGGCGGTCGCCACATGCAGAACATCGAAGGAGCGATGCCCACTGCTCAGGGTGTGCCGTTCGGAAAGGCGCGCCGCCTCGGTCACGACGGCTGCGAGATCGCAGTGGGCCAAATGCAAATGACCATCCCTCAAATCTGATTCGAATGCGGCCAGGGATGCCAAGGCATCGGTGGAAGAGATGGCCTGGCGGAAGGCCGCAAAACGAATGGCGTTCTGCAGCTCGTAGCGTCCGAGGACACTGACCGAAAGGGGCAGCCGACTCTGACGGACCCAGTTTTGCGCCCCCGCTGTGTGGGCGTCATTGCCGTACAACGAGAACAGGAAGCTCGTATCCGCCACAGTGGTCGCCATCTCAGTGGCCCTGGCTCTCCGCCAGGATTGAGGAACTCTCTGCAGCCGTGAGCTCCCTGGACCACGGGCGGCGATTCAGTGCCGCACTTTGCGCCCAGTCGACGGGCGATTTCTTAGCCGCCGAGGCAGGAACAACTCGCGCCACCACTTTCCCCCGACGCGTTACTTCCACTTCCTCTCCCATGGAAACCCATTTGAGGACCCGGGAATAGTGGTTGCGTAGATCCCGCACCGTGGTCGTTCTCATGTGCGACACTCTGTAGCACACGGGATGCCTGTCAACCCTCGCTGTGAAGGAGCTGAGAGATGAAAGTTGAGAGTTGAGAGGAAGCCGATTTTGGGGAGCAGGCGGCTCCGGCTCCACTCTTGAAGTTTTGCTGTAGTCGCGGACGGGAGGACACGCAGTCTGCCTTCCTTTCGGTCGGTTTGCCGACTCCGCTCGTGGGGTTTTCTGGGGGAAAGTCAGCGTCTCGTTCCCTCGACGGACCTGTAGCCGCGGAGGGCACGACGCGCCATTCTCCCCCCACACGCTCAACCACGCGCCAAGCCCGTGGGGTCCGCTGGGGGATGTCAGCGTCTCGTTCCCTCGACGACTACGGTTCAGGGGAACAACGCGCGGAGCGGGCCGCTCCGGCTCCACTCCTTCACGATTGCCGAAGGTCTCGCCCGTCTGCTACTCCGAGACCATGTCAGACCGGGTACCCCACCACGCCGGGACGTCCCGGGACGTCCACGCCCGCGTCACCTCCGCATATCCCCGATCATACCTTGTTGAATCCCATCGCCGCGGGGGCCTATGGCGAAGTGTGGCTGGCACGAAACGCCTTGGGCCAACTCCGCGCGGTCAAAATTGTCCGGCGAGACCGGTTCAAAGAGCCCCGTCCGTATGAACGCGAATACGCCGGGATCCGGAACTACGAGCCCGTGTCCCGTACCCACGAAGGATTGATGGATGTGCTCCAAGTGGGACCGGAGCATCCGGTGGACTGGTTCTATTACGTGATGGAACTGGCGGACGATGCGAGTAGGGAACCAAATGCGGAGCGCGGAATTGGGAGTTCGGAGTCTCCGCATTCCGAACTCCGAACTCCGCAGTCCTACACACCCAGGACTCTGCATCAGGAATTGCAGCGACGGGGGCGCTTGCCCGTTCAGGAGTGCATTCAACTGGGACTGGCGCTGTGTCGGGCGCTGGAGCATCTCCACGGTTTGGGTCTGGTTCACCGGGATCTGAAGCCGTCCAATGTCATCTATGTTGGCGGAGTGCCGAAATTGTCCGACCCGGGATTGGTGGCGGGTTCCGTTGATGCGCCCTCCTTTGTCGGCACAACCGGCTACGTGGCGCCGGAAGGACCCGGAAAACCAGTGGCGGATCTCTACAGCCTGGGTCGGTTGCTGTATTCGGCGAGCACGGGCAAAGGAAGTGAGGAGTTTCCGGAACCGCCCAGCGAGTTACCCGACGCCGAGGAACGTGAAGCGTGGGCCGAACTGAACAGTGTCCTGCTCAAAGCCTGCGCGAATGATCCGAAAGGGCGTTATCCGTCCGCAGCGGCAATGCGGACGGATCTCGAACGCCTTCAAAATGGAGGCTCCGTTCGGCAGTTGAGGAACCTACGACGACGGCTTCGTCTGTTGGGCGTGGTCTCGGCGTTCTTGGGGTTGGCGACCGCTTTGGGAGTGGCGGGGTTCTGGTGGCAACAGATCCAGTATCGCCGGACGTTGGCCCTTCATGAGCTCGTCACTCAGCGACAGCAGGAACGGGCAGCCGGTTGGCGGAAGTCCCTGTTGGAATCCATCCGCAAGTCAATTCCGGGACCGGGAGACCTTTTGTGGCGAAGTCAGGCCGTTGCCGCCCTCCAGGGGCTGGATGCGCCGCTGGAGCTGTATTGGAAGGCGCATCCTGCCCAGTCCATCGCCTTCAACGCCGAAGGCAATCAGATCGTGGTGGGAGGGCCGACGCTGCCGACACAACGAGTCGCCCTGGCACCGGAACGGATTCTTGCGTCCACTGAGCCGGGCGCCCTGGCAGTGACGTTCGACGTGCAGGGACGTGCTCTCGAACTGCGTGCAGACCCCACAGGTGCGGCGAACAGCCTCGTGGTCCAAACGGTGGACCACTCCGAGCCTATCGCTCACTTGGTCTGGCCCGACTCCAAAATGCCCAGCACTCATGGCGCCGGAAATAGTCCCGGAGTCGGTCGATTTCATTTCTTCCGGAACGGGTCCCTGGTCGCCGGAGTCCGGAATGGGCAACTCGTGGTCTGGAATCTTCCCTCGGGGGATATCCACTGGACTCACTCGGCCGAGACGCCGCTGTACGCATCGGACCTGGAAGGACGAACCATGGCGCTTCTGCTGGGATCCGGGGAGATTCTGATTTGCGATACCGAGGGCGGCGGAGAGTTCCGTCTCCCGGCCGCCAATCGGACATCGGTGAAAAGCCTGGCCTTCGGTCGCGACACGGTGCTGCGTCAAGGCAAGAGTCAGGCTGGAGGGTTGCTGGCCGTGGGAAACTCAGCAGGCGTGGTGACCGTCTGGGACCTTACGAAACGAATGATCCGCACCCACCTGCGGGGTTCGCATTACGATGTGTTAGCCATCGCTTTCAGTCCCGACTCCACCGTGCTGGCCTCTGGCGGACGGGGTGAGGCCCGCCTTTGGGACCTCGCAACCGGAGAGGTGGCGCTTTCCGGGCTGACTGGCGATTACCATGAAGATCTTGTCTTCGCCCAGGACGGGAAGCGCCTGGCTACTGCAACTCGAAAAGAATTCGGTCCCGGCGAAGTCACGGTGTGGTCCATCGATTCAGGACGTGGCTTCCAGTCGTTCCGGGGTTTGGCCAGCGGTGTCCATCGGCCGGCACTGTCGCCCGATAACCGACTCGTCGCTGCCGTCTCCAGTGATTGGGAACTCGGGGTTTGGGAGATGGCGACAGGTCGGCTGCTATGGGCACGAGAGATTCCCACAGGCATCTCCGCCGACAACGTCGGCCTGGTGTTTTCCCCGGAGAAGCATCAGATCGCGTTTGTAACCGGTCGGACCGGCGGGATTTGCGACAGCGATACCGGGCGGCAACTCCAAATGTGGAATCTCCCAGCGGGAATCGCAGAGGCGCTGGCTTTTGATGCGAAGGGACGCCTCCTCTCGTTCCGGGTCGAAGATGCCGTTGAGGCAGATCACGACGGGGAGCAACCAGGTAATACCCGACGTAGGGCAGGACGCCTCAGAAACCTACTGGCACCGGGAAGTCCTCGGCTGATCCTCGAGGTGTACGAGTTCCCCGAAGGCCTCCATGACGCGGTCTTATCTGCCGATGGAAGAATCCTGACGGTATGCGGTCCGGAGGGAGGTTCCGCCGCCTCGCGAGCTGGTTCAGTTATGACGTTTGACACGACTGAGGGGGAAATGCTTTGGCGCGTTGTCATGCCATTTCAAACCGCGGCGACCGGCGCCCAACTGACAATGGACACTTCTGGGAAAGTTGTGGCGGTCAACTTTTATGCCGACGGAGAATCTGATTGCGATGCGGTTCTCGACCTTAAAAATGGCCAGAAGCGGCGAGAGCTGACATTTGCGGCTGCCTACGCTCTCGATGGGCAGCGGGCCCTCCGGCAAGGGCAGTTGTGGATCAACTCGCAATTCGGTCTCGCGCTCTTCGAAGGGAATGTGCCGCAGCTGGTCCTTGACCCAAGTCTGAATACCACCGGTGTCCCGATCCTCAGTCGGGACGGATCAATCGCCGTGTGGCCGCATCGTGACGGAACCCTCCATGCGTGCCGACTCGACCAGGTTCGTGCCGAACTCGAACGGTATGGAATCCCGTGGTGACCTTCGGGGGGCACCTCTGCGCGGCCTTGAGTTCATGAGGGGGCGATCACGATTCGTTGTGCCCGTCGGTTGATTGATTTGTCGCTGCGGACGGACAATCGAGGTCGCAGAAGACCAATCCCTGGTCGAAGCGGACCGATTCAGATTCTGCGAAGCCACGCGAGAGTCGACACACTGGCTGCAGTCAACGAATTGAGCCACGAGGGTGCCCTGAGTATCGATCCCGCCCTCGGGTTTAGCTCGAAGTAGGAAGCCAATGGAACCGGTGACCTTCCAGGCCGCGCAGCCTCGTCAGTCTTTCTGGGGTCCGAAGCAGACATTGAAAAACACGCCAACCCTTGATGAGGAACGCTTGAATTCCCGAATACCCACGGCGATTTCCGTGCCACACTCCCATCGATCACCCGAATCCGACCCTATCCTCCCCGAATCCCCGCAGAATTGGCTCCAGAGGTAGGACTCGCGCATCAACCCGGTCTGGGTCTTCGCCAGTTCGGGCCGCAAAATCCCTGGTCCAACTCACGATTCCGCAAACGGATACGTCGTTCTCAAGCAATGGTTTATCGGCCAAAGCTGAGAAAGAAGATAGACCCGGTTCCGGACCGAACTCAAGCCAACTCTACGGTAACCCGGGATAACCCGTTCGTAGCCTTTTGCTGACAGTTTTGCTGACAGTTGGTGGTTTGCTTCGGACGCGCTTCAACGGGTTGGAAAAGTTCAGCGCACACCCTCACCCGGAATTGCATAACGAAAGGAAAAGACCAGTGGGCAATCCGGCTGGTCCTCTTTCGGAGGTTCTTTATGCAGTATTTTGAACAGGCGTCGAACGCCGAACTTTTGTCATCCCTTGCCGGACCGAAGCCGGCCCAATTGCTTGTCGAGCGATTTGGTGGCTTGTCGTCATTGGCCCGCGCCTCGTGCGAGGAGCTTCAGCAGCTCAAGGGCATCGGCAAATCCAAGGCGGTCGCCATTCGCGCGGCGTTCGAATTGGCCCAGCGCCTGAGTCGGGAGGCCTCTCTGGAGCTCCCGCTGCTGGATACGCCGGAGCGAGTGGCGGATTTGCTGCGAGACGAAAACCGGGCGTTCACGGTGGAGCATTTCCATGTGGCATTGTTGAACACTCGTCGGCGCCTGATCGCCGTGGAGCATGTGGCCAAAGGAACGCTCGACTCGGTTCAGGTTCATGCTAGGGAAGTCTTCGCCCCTGCCATCACCAGGCGAGCCTCGGCCGTAATCCTCGTCCACAACCATCCTTCGGGTGACCCCTCGCCCAGCGAAGCGGATTTGAGAGTAACCCGGGACCTCATTCGCGCGGGTCAATTGCTCAAAATCGATGTGCTCGATCACATCATTCTCGGCTCCAGGACGACTGAACGTCCGCGGGATTACTGTTCTTTGCGGGAGATGGGTCACTTCTACGCCTGAGGTGCGCAGATCTGTCACATTGAGGGAAATCTCCGTGAAGCACTCATGAGGTGCGAACGGATACGGGACGATTACACCAATTTCGGAGGAAAACTCATGTCTCAAGAAGCCTTTCAGCCAAAGTTTTGTCCGCCCGTCCATGAAGTCCGAATCGGCCTCGTCAGGGCGGCCATCTGGGCCAATCGAGGCAAGGACGCGATTCGTTACGTTGTTACTTTTGAGCGCCGATATCGGCATGGCGAGGAGTGGAACACTGCGACCTCGTTTGGCCCTGAAGATCTGCTCACGCTGGCCAAGGTTGCCGACGAAGCTCATTCGTGGATCACCCGACAGGGCCCCACCAAGCGCGGTGGCGTGACTCCCCCTGAGCGAAGGCTGCCCAAGGTAGGCTGATTTCCGCCATCCGACTTCTTCTTCACAGTGAACCGCACACGGAAACCCTTACTTCGCATAACTCTGAGAACGGATCGGAGTTTCGATCCGAAGGAGTTATGCCATGAACCGAAATGCCGTTTGCCGTCCCCGCGATTCTCATCAGCTAGATTTATTTTCCTTTGTCCCAGTGGCCCGCCCCTCGGACTCCAGTCCGGCAGCAGAGGCCAAGGCTGTGCCATGGAGCGTCGAGTCGTCTCCCTTGGCGCCCGCCGTTGAGTTACCCGAGATCCGGTTGGAGCCGGAATCAATTCCTCCGCCGGAACTCCAAGTTCCTCAACCCCGCCGCTTCCACATCTCCGACGCAGATCGTCTGGGCGAAGGTTCCCTGCGCCAGAAGTGCGGGGACAATCTCGCCGCCATCGAGCTGCTCAAGAGACTCGAAGCCGAAGGCCGTCCCGCCGCGGAGACAGAGCAAAGAACCTTGGTGCGTTATGTCGGGTGGGGTGGGCTCCCGCAGGTCTTCGATCCCTACAACGACGAATGGAAGAGCCCGCGGGATCGTCTCGAGTCGTTGCTCACGCCCGAAGAACTCGCCTCCGCTCGCGCGACCACCCTGAACGCCCACTACACCTCGGCCACTATTATCCGCGCGATGTACGCCGTTTTGGAACGGTTCGGCTTCACGGGCGGCCGGATTTTGGAACCAGCCTGCGGGCTCGGCCATTTCCTCGGTCTGATGCCCGAGGAAATGCGTCTTCGTTCCACGTTTACTGGGATTGAGATTGATTCGCTCACCGCCCGCTTGACCAAGGGGCTCTATCCGGAAGCCGATCTCCGCCATTCGTCCTTCGAGACGGCGAAGCTGGCCGATGAGTTCTACGATGTGGCGATTTCAAATGTCCCGTTCGGCGATTACCGCCCCTTCGACCCGCGCCTCCAGTCGTGGCGGTTCCTGATTCACGATTACTTCTTCGCCGCCACCCTCACGAAGGTCCGCCCGGGCGGTCTCGTCGCCTTCGTTACCTCGCGAGGAACACTGGATAAACAGGACTCAGGGCTGCGTGAGTTCGTTGCGGGGAAGGCCGATCTCATCGGGGCCATCCGGCTACCGAACGACGCCTTCAAGCGCAATGCCAACACGGAGGTCACTACGGACATCGTGTTCCTGCGGAAACGGCTGCCAGGTGAGGTCCGGGTTGGGCCGGCTTGGAAGGAACTGGTCACCATCACCAACTCACTCGGCGAGCACATTTCGGTAAACGAATACTTCGCCGCCGAGCCGGGAAGAATGCTCGGTGAGATGCGCCTCGCGGGCCGCATGTATCGGCAGAGCGAGCCGACTCTGGTCGGCAATGGACGTGACCTCGGTGAACAGCTTCAGTCCGCGCTCCAACGGTTGCCGACGGGCATTTACCAGTCGGTTTCGACCGCAACGAACGTCCCGGGCTCCACCCTTACCGTCCCGGCCCCTGACGAAGTAAAGCCGAACGCCTTCACGCTTTATCAAGGCCAGGTCGCCCGCCGCGAAGGCGGGCAGTTGGTGGTTCTCTCCAACCTCGCTGAGACGACGGCCCAACGCCTGCGCGGATTGATTCGGGTGCGCGACGCGTTGCGTCACTGTCTGCGTACGCAATGGCAGGATCACGGCGAGGAAGACCAACTGAGCTCCCGGACGGCACTGAACCAGACTTACGACAGTTTCGTTCAGAAATGGGGCGCTCTTTCCGAACGTCGCAACGTCACCGCCTTCCGCGGCGACCCGGACCTTCCGCTCCTGCTGTCCGCCGAACACTTTGATCGACAGACGGGCAAAGCCACCAAAGCCGCCGTTTTTCGGGAGCGCACCATTGCCACCCGCTCAGCCCCGAGGGAAATCAACGAC
>JBGAPN010000213.1:0-8470 GCA_044221235.1 Limisphaerales bacterium | reverse complement strand
AGATGGCGCGTCGTGCCCTCCGCGGCTACTGGGGAGTGGCCGACGAGGGAACGAGACGCTGACTTCGTTTCCTGCGGACCCCACGGGCTGGATTTGCGGTTGGGGCGAAGAGAGGAGAGATGGCGCGTCGTGCCCTCCGCGGCGACGCAACCAGGGGATGGGCTTCATTCGTACTGCTCCGGCTTCTTGGCTGGAACGGTGATGCCGTCCTTCGGGGGCGTTTTCAGGGTGGCGAGGAAGGCAAGGATGTCCGCAAGTTCCTGCTCTTTCAACAGCACTCCCAGGGGAGGCATGGGCGAGATCGGCATGTTCTCGTATCCCTTGGCCAGCTTCGCGTTCGGATCCATCAGGCTCTCCAGAATGTAGGCCTTATCGGAGCGCACCGCGATGCCGTCCAGGATGGGGCCGACATCGCCTCCCTTGCCGTTGACCGTATGGCAGGAGGCACAGGCGGCCACTGGGCTGTTGCGAAACAGATCCTCCCCGCGCCTTGGATCACCGGCGGTGACCTGGACCTCGTTCTGTCCGACTGCCGCCACCTTGTGGACCCGTCCCAGCAGCGTGAGAGTGTCGTTCAGGAAGGCGTCGTTGGTGTTGGCGGCGACGCGGGGAAGTTGGGCGACGACGGTCTGGATCTCCGGAAGGGTGGGGAACTCCAGCAGTTTCACCAGGGCTGCCTGTCGTGTGAGCAGGTCGGGGTCCTGGATGACCGAGCTGCTGAAGAACAACTGGCGCCCGATGTCGTTGGCGGGCAGGGCGCGGATGGCATTCCGGCGCAGGGCAGGATCCTTGGACAACAGTGCCGACTGGTGCGTCTCGCGATCCAGGGCGCCAAGCCCTTCGAGAGCCCAGAGAGCATGGATGGCGCCTTGGCCGGCAGTCCCGGAACGCACCCGTTTCCGCAGAGACGGAGCGGCGTCGGACTTTCGGCTGTCAATGAGTTCCCGCTGGGCGGTCAGCCGCCAAAACGCGCTGCCGCTGTCGAGGGCGGCCACCAATTCGGGCGATGGTGCATTGGCGAGTGACCGGAGGGAGCTCCTCGGGCCATCCTTCCAAACCACCCGATAGATGCGGCCGTGGGACCGGTCCCGCAGATCCTTCTCGGTTTGGTATGCGCCGCCGGGTCCGGTGGTGGCCTGGATGCCCGCGGACTGTGGATTCGGCGTCGGATTGTGCTGGATGATGAAGCTATAGAAATCAATGACCCAGACCGCGCCGTCCGGTCCCACATCCGCGAAAATCGGGGACATCCATTCGTCGGTGCTGGCAAGAAGGTTCCCGCCATCGGTGACCCGGTAGCCAGCGCCATCCCGCTGAACGTCCATGATGCCGATGAGCTTGGCGGTTGGCTCGGTCACCAGCGCCTTCCCCTGCAGGCGTGTCGGCAGGGCGTCGCTGACCATGAAGGCGTGGCCTGCCGCGGCGGTGTACCCGCCGAAGTTGTCCACCATGCGGACATTCGGCGTGTTGGGATGCATGCGCAGACCGGGAGCCAGCGACTTGGCGGACGGCAGGCGGCGCACGTTGGCCGTGGGACCGTCGGACGCCGTGTCGGGACCGAGCCGGTAGCCAGGGCGAAATCCGCCTCCGCCGCGGCGGCCGCCGAAGCCAGGTTGGGTCGGGTTCAGGATGTAGGCAGGCAGATAACCGTAGAAGCTCGGGTTGCCATTGGCGGTGGAACCGAAGACATCCCCGTCGGCATTGAGTCCGAAGCCCCAGGTGTTGTTGTTGAATTGGTGGAGGAATTGCAGCGCCGAGCCGTCCGGCTTGAACCGGAAGATGCCCTGGCCGAATTGGAGATCCTGGCCTCCCACGAGAGACCGGAAGTTCGAATAGCCGACCGCGCCATAGAGCCAGTTGTCGAAACCCCGGCCGAGATTGCTCTGCATGGCGTGGGAGTCGCCGACCCCCCATCCAGGCAGCAGCACCTGCCGGACGTCGGCCTTCCCATCGCCATCGGTATCCTTGAGGAACAGCATGTGGCGCGCTTCCGAAACCAGGATGCCGCCGTTCACGAACACCAGCGAGGTGGCGAGGTTCAGTTGGTCGGCGAAAACAGTGAACCGGTCCGCCCGGCCGTCGCCGTCGGTATCCTCACATATCTTGATGGTGTCGTGACCGGGCTGTCCTTCCGGAAGCAGTCCGTGGGGGTAATCGCGCGCCTCCACCACCCAGGCCCGGCCGCGTTCGTCCCAGGCCATATAAATGGGTTTCACCACGTCCGGCTCCGCAGCGAAGAGCTGAAGATCGAAATCCGCGGGAGTCTGAGTGTACCGCATGCTGTCCCGGGGCGACAGCGGCGCCTGGAGCTGGACCGGCTGTGGACGGCGCTCGTAGTTGGGAACCTCACCGGGAAGGCGCTGCAGGGGTGGGCGTGATGCGAGGAAGGTCTGCCACGCGGATTTCGCCTCGGGACGGATCGCGGCGAGGACGGCCTCGCGCATTTCCGAGTCGGATGGTTGGCGTCCCTCCGGGTATTGGATCCATCCGTGGCCGGCGTTCCGGAAGGTGGCGAGCCAACGCTGCTGCGCCGGTCCGAGGTTGGCGTCGGGAACCGTCTGCACCACGGCGTCAAAGTGGCGGAGGTACGGGTCTGTGAGTACTGCGGGATCGCTGAGGTGGTCGAAATAAATGGCCTCCGGAGCCAACGTTTGCCCGGGCAGATACACGTAGTTGGTCCGGGAACCGGTGGCTCCGCTGGTGGCCACCGGACCCAGATACAGGACATGCAAAGGGCGGTCCGGCCCGTCGGCGGCGGTGGCGAGACGCGTCAGCATCCCTCCCATCCAGGCGGCCAGGGCAGTTCGAGTTGAAGTCATGGTTTTGGATTCCCGTGCGGGGTGGCGTCCCCCATCCCTACTTGGAGGCGGGCTGGAAGACCAGCTGGGAGAAGTTGTAGAGCGCCTCCTTCCAGTGCTTGAAGTCGTGCGCGTATCCATCCACGTGCCAGGTGTGCGGCACGTTCTTCTCCTTCAGGTACGCGTGGACATTCTGGCTGATGCGGATCAGGCCGTCCTGGTTGCCGCAGGAAAGGTAGAGGAGTTTCAACTGGCGGGTCGCCATCTCGGGATCCGGCACCAGCTCCGAGGCCGGCCGGGTATTGGGTGCCGACGAGAAGCCGCCCACCCAGGCGAAGGTGTCGAGGTGGGCCAGGCCGAAGTTCAGGGACTGACCGCCCCCCATCGAAAGGCCGGCCAGGGCGCGGCTTTCGCGATTCGGGACGACGGAATATTTGGACTCGATGAACGGGATGAGGCTGCCGAGCAGGTCCTGGTCGAACTTGCCGAAGGCCGGCGCGGTGGCCATGGCGTTGGGGCCGGGGCGATCGTCCGGTTGGGCCCGGCCATTGGGCATCACAATGATCATGGGAACCGCCTTCCGGTCGGCGATGAGGTTGTCGAGGATCACATTGGGCTGTCCTCCGCGGCGCCATTCCTCCTCGTCGCCGCCGATTCCGTGCAGAAGATAGAGCACCGGATACTTCACCGTGGAGGTGTAGCCGGGCGGCGTGTAGATCAGGGCTTTTCGGCGGGTGCCCACCGACTTGGAATCGTACTCCACCATCTCGAGTTTGCCGTGCGGGATGTTCTCCCGCGCCGTGTCGAATCCGGCGGGTACCGGGGGAAACGCGGGCTTGTCATCCGGTGTCAATTCAATGGGTCCACCAAATCCCCGCCGGGGGCCCGATGCGCGCGCCGCGCCGTCCCTCTTGGCGGTGGCCTCCGAACTGCCGAAGTCCCCCACCTTGCGAGTGAACCGGATCTCATCCCCCGCGACCTTTCCAGTGAAGACGATCCGCAGCTCGTTGTCCTGGATCTTGAGCGGCTCCACGAAGTTCAAAGTGTCTCCCTCGATCCGCCCTTCCTTGAACTCGGCTTCCCGGGTTTCCCCGTCCCGAAGCACCGTGGCTCGTCCGGTCACGTTGGTGCCGTCCTGTTTGAGGTTGAAGGTGTATTTCTGGAGGCCGCGCTGGGTCTCGAAGTCGGCCTTCCAGGTGCCGGTCACGTCCGCGGCGAAGGCGGAGATCGAAACCCAGGCGAGAGTGAGAAACGAGAGGTGGGTGTTCATGGGGTGGCGTGAGGAGGGGATTGAGAGGTCAGTCTTTAAAGAGCAGGGGGGCGAACTGGTACAGACTGCGCCGCCACGACTGCCATTCGTGGCCGGTGTTGGGGGATTCGTAAAACACAGCGTTGATGCCGGCGTCCTTCAGTGCGGCCGTGCTGGCCCGGGGATCACCGCCGCGGTTGGGACGGTCCCCGCCGAGTTCGCGGCTGCCGTAGCTGACGAACACCAGCCTGACCTTCTCCTTAAACGCCGGCAGGTCCGCGATGTTCGTCACTGCAATGCTGCCGCCGCTGAACACGCCGATGTGGGAGAACGTGTCGAGATGCGCCAGGGAGATGCCGCGGGTTTGCATGCCGCCCATCGAGAGACCGGCCATCGCCCGATGCGGTGGGTCGGCGAGCGTGCGAAAATTCGCATCGACGTAGGGGATGAAATCCTCGATCAGGGCCTTCTCGAAGGTGCTGAAATCAAATGGCCGGCCGCCGGGACCGGTGATGGCGCGGTTGGTGGATCCAGGCGCGGCCGGGGTGGCGTTGGTGGGACGTGGGCCTCCGGCGAAGGGATTCCCGCCGAACTCCATCGCGATGATGAATGGCCGGGCTTTTCCGTTGGCGAGGAGGTTGTCGAGGATCAGTCCGGCGTGTCCCTGGCGGCCCCAACCGGTTTCATCCTCGCCGGCGCCATGCTGCAGGTAGAGCACCGGGTAGCGGCGGGTGGGGTCCTGATCGTACCCGGGCGGGGTGTAAATGAACGCGTGACGGTTGGTGTTGCTGGACTTCGCCCAGTAATGGATTTCGCGGAGCTGGCCGTGCGGCACGTTTCGCAGGGCGTAGATCTCCGCATCCTTCGCCGGTATTTCCACGGCGCTGCCCCAACGGCTCGCACCGAAGAAGTACTGGCTGTTCGGATCGGGCACCTCGGCTCCGTCGATGGTGATGGTGTAATAATGGAAGCCCTCGTCGAGAGGCCGGGTGTAACCGGTCCACGCACCGTCGTCGCCCTTCACGAACGGACTGCTGTCGCGGAAGCTGACCCCCACGCCCTGGGCCGTGGGGGCCATGATCCGGAACTTCACGCGGCCCTCCGAATTGACCATCGGATACGTCTTGCCGGTCTGGTTGGAAGGTGCGGGCTTCCAGTCGTCGACCGGGGTGGCGTCTTCGGCAGCACCGATGTGCCAGGACAGCGTGGCGGCAAGAACCAGGGTGATTCGAGGGGAGTTCATGAAGAGAGGAGCGATGTGGCAGGAAGATGGGAAATGGGGGCCGCCAAAAGTAGCCGACGAGGGAACGAGACGCTGACTTCGTTTCCAGCAGACCCCACGGGCTGGGTTCGCGGTTGGGGCGAAGGGAGGTGAGATGGCGCGTCGTGCCCTCCGCGGCTACGGGGGAGTGGCCGACGAGGGAACGAGACGCTGACTTCTTTCCCGGCAGACCACACGGGCTGGGTTCGCGGCTGGGGCGAAGGGAGAGGAGATGGCGCGTCGTGCCCTCCGCGGCTACGGGGTGAGTTCATTTCGGGTCGGAGGCGGACGGGTCGGATTGCGGTTTGCCGGCCAGATACAGGGCATGGAGTTCCGGGCCGCTGAGCGGACGGCTGAACAGGAAGAATTCATCCATCGCGCCGCTGAAATTGCGGATCATGAAGGGATCGTTGCGGGGAAATCCGAGGGCGTTCCAGTTGCCCAACTCCGCCGCGCCGACGCGGAAGGGAGGCTGAATTCGGAGGAGCTCTTCACCCACCGGGGTTCCGTTGAGATAGTGGACGACCCGGCCCGAGCTGCCGTCGATGACCACGGCCAGATGGACCCAAAGTCCGAACTGGGTGAGAGTGAGGACCGGCGGAGTGGCGCAAATCTGGTACTCGCCCTCCTCGGGTCCGATGGCCGTCAGTGCCAGCACGCCATCGTTGCGAATCGACCAATGGAGGGTTCGGGGCGCGAAGCCGTCGCTCATGAAGAGGGAATTGATCTGGCGGTCCAGGCCCTGCACCCGAAGCCAGATGGCCAGGGTCAGGGCGTCAAATTCCCCGGGAATGTCCAGTCGAACGCGGTCGCTGACGCCGCGAAGCTCCAGTGCCCGTTTGTCCGGCCAGCGTCCCTCGGCCCACTGGCATCCCACGAGGGTGGCGTCCAACGGGGCGTCGCGCCGCCGGGTCGCATTCACCAACCGCCACTCCGAGGACCCCGCCGATTCGAAATCCAGATGCACCAGCAACGACGGGTCCTCGTCCAGACGGCCGCTGGCAGCCCTCCACTGCTCGTGTCGGAGGATGTCGGCCTCGGACGAACGGAGCCGGAGGTCAAACAGCGGGGCA
Organism: Limisphaerales bacterium; assembly: GCA_044221235.1. GTDB lineage: Bacteria > Verrucomicrobiota > Verrucomicrobiia > Limisphaerales > UBA9464 > UBA9464. The sequence goes on along the minus strand of JBGAPN010000213.1, from coordinate 2,089 downwards.
AAATCCGACCGGCTGGGCGGAATGAGTCGGGGCGGTTCGACGTTGTGCGCCACGATCGCCTGCGACTCGGAGAGCGTCCTCCGTTCCCTCCCCGAAGGCGACTGAATCTCCACCTGTCCCTGGAACACATGCAGTTCGGTGAGGTTCGTTCTGACCATCGTGCCGAATACCGTGCCCAAGTCAGTGATATCGAGCCGCGGCGTGCGAATGCGGAACCCTCTCGCCTGGGGTGGCACTTCGGCGAGGAGCCGTCCGTTGGTGCACACCGCCTCCGCCGGTGAAATCAGCTCGAGCTCGGCAGGACCCTCGATTACGACCCGTGCACCACTGTAGAAAACGATTTGGGCGAGTCCGGAGACGAGCTTCAAGCGTCCCGGTTCGAGCGGGGCGCCCGACCGCGGGGATTCCTGCGGTGGGGCCCACTGGGCGTCCACCACGCGGTTCAGCAGGGCCACGGCCTTGCTGGTTTCATCGTTGCGTGCCGGAGCGGACGCAGGACGGAACGTCCACCATCCCATCGCTAGCAACGCGGCGCTGGCGGCCAGGGCGAGGATTCCGAAGCCCCATTGAACGGGCGATGCGGACCGTGGGGGCCGCGGGATCGCCACGGGCGGTTCGGGGGAATCCGCGGTGGACGCGAACAGGTCCGGGGAGGAGGCGAGGCGGACGTGCAGTTCGACGCGGATCAGGTACTCGTCGCGGGCGGCGGGGTGGGAGCGCAGGAGTTCGTTCAGCGCCCGTTGTTGATCCTCGGATGCCGTGCCATGACAGACCCCGGCCACGGCCTCGTCGAACTCGCGCGATGGGAAATTGAGTGTCATCCCGCGATGTTTCCAATCCCGGCGGACGCCTCGACGCAGCCTTGGAGGCTCTGTCGGACCCGCTGCAGCGTCTTGTAGGTGGCGTCCACCGATCGCCGGGAGCGGGTCGCGAGGGAGGTGATGGAATCCCGCCGGTAATAATAGCCTTCAACCAGTTCGCGCTGCTCCTCCGGAAGCTTGCGCAGGCAGGCCTCCAGGTGTTTCAGGCGGATTTCCAATTCCGGACGCAGCTCGTCGCGGCGTTGCGCGAGTTCCTCCATCAGGCCGGCATCCAATAGTGCCTGCCAGCGCTGGCGCCGCTCCATCCATTGACGGGCCTTGTTCAGCGCGAACCGGCAGGCCCAGGGCGTGAACGGCTGTTTCGGGTCGTAGGCGTCGAATTTCTCCCAGAGGGCCAGGGCCGTCTGCTGCACAATGTCCTCGGCGTCCGGCACGTTCGGCACCAGGGTGGCGACGTACCGGAAGATTTCCCGCTCACTGCGAAGGAACAGCGAGAGAAAACGCTGCTGTGCCTCGCTGGGGTCCTCGGAACGTTTCGTGGAATCGGATGACATGCGGCAGGCTGCAGCAATACTTCCGGCGAACGGACGAAATTGGACAGCGTCCGGTGTCGTTTTTTGAGAAAATCTGACGGAGGCTTGGGTCAACCCGCAAACGGCGTGAGACTCTGTCGGGTCCCAACGACACCCGTTTTCGGTGACGGATCCCCATTTCCAAATGAACACGGATATCATCAGCAAGGCCGCCCGGGCCACCCTGGACGGAACCTTGGCCTTTCCCGAAATCGTCGGTCTGCTCCTGTCAACCGGGGTGGAATACTACCACGTGGACTATGTCGGTCGTCGCAAAACCTTCTACGGAGCCACTGGGGACGCCGTGGTCACCCCAATTCCCTTCGAGGATCTGCCTGCCGTGGCCGATGACCTTGACGTCGCCGCGCTGAAAGCGGACATCGTCGACAGCCAGCAACACGGACAATCCTTCCGTGCATTTTCGCGTCGGGCGATGGCGGCGGGAGTCCTGGGCTATTACGCGTTCCTGCGCGGTCAACGTGTCACCTATTTCGGTCGGCAGGGCGATCTTCACACCGAATGGTTTCCGGGTGCCGGACCTACCGCGCAATAGGACGCAGCACGGCTGGGTTCGGGATGGGAAGGGAACCACGAACGTCACGAACCACACGAAACGGAGGACTCAAGCCGGACCGCGCCCTTCAGGGCGCTTCGGGGTGACTGGGTGCCCTGGGTGTAGGGAGGGTGCCCCCGTCA
>JBGAPN010000212.1:0-8760 GCA_044221235.1 Limisphaerales bacterium | reverse complement strand
CTCGGGTCAGGTCGTCGGAAACTGCCAGCTTCCGCGATAAGGTCGGCTCAGGAGCTTGGACGCCTCCGGATCTCCGAGGATTTCCTCGCGGGTTCCATCCCATTGCAGGCTCCGCCCCACTTTCAGGGAAATCATGCCCAACATCGGCAGCACGGAAGCCCGATGGGCGACCTCGATGTTGGCGACAGCCGGCCGGCCTCCCTCAATCGCGGAAATAAAATCGGCCCACAGCAGTTTCAGGTTATGTCCATCCGGCTGCTGGAGCTGGGAATCCTCATGGACGGTCTTCGCCGCCCTGTCCGCCGGGTAAAAGGTCCACCCATCCTGCCACCCGATATGCATGGTGCCCTTCGTCCCGTAAAAATACGCGCCGATCCGGTGCTTCTCCGCCTCATTCTCTGCAAATCGCCGATGTTCCCAGACGCAGGTGAAGGAGGGGAATTCGTAAACCGCGACCTGATGGTCTGGGGCGTCGGACGTTTGTTCCCTTTCATTCAAAACCGGCGGGCCGGCGATGGGGCGCCCACCGGTCGAATACACCCGCCGCGGCGCGGTCTCGCCACTCCACCAGAGCACCTGATCCAGCCAGTGCACGCCCCAGTCTCCCAGCTGGCCGTTGCCGTAATCCAGAAAGTTGCGCCAGCCGCCGGGATGAATTCGGGAATTGAACGGACGCAGCGGAGCCGGGCCGCACCACAGGTCCCAATCCATTCCTTCGGGAGGCTTGCTATTCAGGGACGGCTTCTCCTGTCCGCCGCCGCCATGGGCGAACAACCTCACCATGCCCACGTCGCCAACCGTCCCCGACTTGAGGAACTTCATCGCACTGACATGATGCGGCCCAATCCGTCGATGCAGCCCAACCTGGACCACGCGGCCCGACTCCCGGGCGGCCCGGAGCATCGCCCGGCTTTCGTTGACGCAGTGACCCGTCGGCTTCTCGACAAACACATGGGCTCCCGCCTTGACCGCAGCGATGGTTTGCAGGGCATGCCAGTGGTCCGGGGTGGCGATGATCACAATCTCCGGCTTTTCCCGGTCCAGCATCTCCCGGAAATCCGGGTATCGCTTGGGTTTGTCCCCGTTGAGATCCGAGACCTGGTCCGCCGCCACTTCCGAGACATTTGGATCCACATCGCACAGGGCGACGACTTGGATCCGGCCGCTGGCCACCGCTTCGCGCAGGATGTTTATCCCCCACCAGCCCGAGCCGATCAGCGCGGCGCGAAACTTCCGGCCGGGGTCCGCCGCCCGAAGGAGCGAAATGGAAGCCAGCGCGGTTCCGGCCGCCAGGGTGTTCTTCATGAAACGCCGGCGATTCAGGGAGGTGACGGTATTCATCGGTCTCGCAGCCTTCCCCGACGTTCCAAGCCGGAGAGATCATCGATCTTCTTTGAAGCGCGCGTTGATTGGAATCCAAGATTGGATTCGGTCCGGTATCCTTTGAGAATTGGCTGCATGAAGCGCATCGCATTCCGGACCCGGGACCGCGTCCACACGTCGTTGGGCTGGATGGTGGCCGCCTGGCTGGGGCTGGCTGGCGTCCCGCTCGGGGCTGATGACTGGCCGCAGTGGCGCGGTCCCAGGCGCAACGGGGTTTCGCTGGAGACCGGCTGGCAATCCCAGTGGCCCGGCGATGGCCCCCCTGTCGCCTGGCGTGCCAAGCTCGGACTGGGTTTCTCGTCGGTGGTGGTCGCCCAGGCGCGCGTCCTTTCCATGGGCCCCGACGGTGGAAAGGATCGGGTGTTCTGCCTGGACGAGGCCAGCGGGCGGGAACTCTGGCGTCATGAATATCCCGCCGACCTGGGGGACAAATACTTCGAAGGCGGCACGACCAGGGACGCCCACGGTGGCGGACAGCCAGGTGTTCACCTTGAGCCGGTGGGGCGATGTCTTCTGCTTCGACGCGGCCTCAGGAAAGGTCATTTGGTCGAAAAACATTCAGCAGGAGACCGGAATTCGAATTCCTGACTGGGGCTTCGGCGGCGCGCCCCTGGTTCTCGGGGGCCTCGTCGTCATGAACATCTGCGAGGCCGGTGTGGCTTTGGACCGGAATACGGGTGAACTGAAGTGGCATTCCGCCGACAAGAACGCCGGCTACTCCACGCCCTTACCCATTCCAGACTCGCCGGAACTGTTGGTGACGAGCTCCGGACAGGGCTACACCGCGATTCATTCCCAGTCCGGCAAGGAAGCCTGGCGCATTCGCTGGTTGACCCAGTACGGGGTCAATGCCGCCGATCCGATCATCGTGGGCAGCCGTCTGTTCCTCTCGTCTGGCTACGGCAAAGGCTGCGCCTTGTTCGAACTAGGCGCCGGCGGGCCCAAAGAGCTCTGGAAATCCAAGGTGCTGCGCACCCAGATGAACGCCGCAGTGCTCCACGACGGCCACCTATATGGAGTCGACGGCGACACCACCGAAAAGGCGGTGCTGAAATGTGTCGACCTGGCCACGGGAACTGAGAAATGGGCCCGGCCGGATTTCGGTTCAGGCGCCGTCATCGTCTGCGCCGGACGCCTCATCGCCTTGGGAGGCAGCGGCGAACTGTTCATCGGCGACGCATCGCCGTCCGGGTTCAATCCGGTCACTCACTGTCAGGTTCTCGGCGGAAAGACCTGGACCGCTCCGGTACTCGCCAACGGACGGATTTACTGCCGCAACGGTCGCGGCGATCTGGTCTGTCTGGACGTACGGGCCAAGTAAATTCAGGGACGCACGGTCTCGACGTATCTGAACCGGCCCTCTTTCACCGTCATGATCACCGCGCTCTTGCTGGCGTTCCGCTGTGCATCCAAGGTCGTCAACCCGGTCACCCCGGCAAAATCTCGGGTGGCGGCGAGCGCATCCCTGATCCGCGCCGGTTCGGCAACACCCGCACGCCGGATGGCGTCGATTAGGATCCAGGCGTTGTCGTAGCCCGCGGCCGCAGTCGAATCGGGCGTCACACCGTCGAAACGCGCCTGATAAGCCCTCACAAAGGACCGGACGCGTTCCTCGGCCACTTCGGCAGAAAAGTTGGTCGAATAATAGGCGTTCTCTAATGCGGAGCCGGCGATCTGGATCAGTTCGGGCGCTTCCCAGCCGTCGCCTCCCAACAGCGGGATCGCAAGACCGAGTTGGCGAGCCTGAACCACCACTAAACCAGCCTCCGTGTAATAGGCCGGAACAACAAGCACGTCCGGGCCAGCCGCCTTGATGGCCGTCAGTTGGGCCCGAAAATCCTTGTCCCGGGTGGAGAACCTCTGATCGGCGACGACCTGTCCGCCGTCAGAGGCGAAATGAGAACGGAAAAAATCGGCAAGACCAACGCTGTAAGGTGAAGCGACGTCGGACAGGATTGCTGCCCGGCGCGCACGCAGTGTGCGCAACGCAAATTCGGCCAGAATCCTCCCCTGGAACGGGTCAATGAAGCAGGTCCGGAAAATGCAGTCTCCGACCTCTGTAACTTTGGGGCTGGTAGCCGTCGGGGAAATCATCGGGATCCGCGCCGCCTGGCAGATGGGCGCCGCCTCAAGGGAACGACCCGAGGTCACCTCGCCCAACACCGCGACGACATGCTCACGATGGATCAGTCGTTTGACAATGGTCGCCGACTCCCCGGCTTTGGATTGGTTGTCCTCTGAGACGATCACCAGCGGTCGGCCGAGCGCTCCGCCCGATTGATTGGCCTCTTCGATCGCCAGGAGCGCCCCACGTTGGACGCTTTCTCCATAATTCGCCTCACCTCCAGTCAGCGGAACATACTCCCCGATCCGGATGACATCCGCACCGACTTCAGGCCGCCGATCCATGGAACCGCCTGATTCCCTGCAACCCGTAACTCCTGCAACGCCCACGGCCAGCAGGAGAAAACTTCGACGCGAGGTTGAGGAGCGAACCGACATATTGGGACTCCCGAAGACAGTAGGATTCTCAACAAGTCGCCGTCAGTGGAAAACAGCGGACTCCCGAGGTCGGAATCGTTTCACAATACCGTCTCATCCATTCCAGACTGCTCCCGTTTCCAAGGAGGTGGAGCAAGGCTAGGAGAGGCAAGAATCGCAGGCTTTCCATCGACTCCGAAGTGTGCAGATAGAACTGCTGTGGCCAATCACCCGAGTTTGAGCAGTGCCCGGGCCTCGGCCATGCCCGGGGCGGGCCGGCCATACTCGCTGGCCGTGACACGAGCCAAAGCCACCAGATGACGCCAGCGATAGGCCGGGCGGGTAGAAACAAATTCTTCAGAAACGGTGCGGTAAAATTTTTCTGCGTGGAGTGCGCCGTCCTCGCTGATGGCGTATCGGATCAAGAGGTCAAACACGGGACGCGGCGGATGCCCCAACTCGCCGTAGCGATGAACCAGGCCGCTGGCCCGCGCCTGCAGGTTTCCCCGGATCGCTTCATCGGTTTCCCGAAGCAGCACGGCCGGATCCGACAATTTCCGGATCTGCTGCTCGTATTGCCATCCGTAAGGCAGCGGCTGCCAGTTGAGAAAATCTCCGCCGCGACCTGCACGGTCGAGAGCCACCTGGTAGGCGCCCAGAATCAGACACGCAAAGCGGTTCCGGGCATTGCTGATCCGGGATAGATTTCGCCAGGCGTTGGCCGAGTCGCTCGCGTGGACGCCTATTGAATCGCCGTGGACGCTGCCCACCGGCTTGCCCGGACTCTCCTCGCGGGGAGGACGACCGAAATCGCGAAGAACCAATTGATTGGCTGCCAGTGTCAGCGCCTCGCCCACCGCCGCCGGTGCCAGGCCTTCGGCGAGCGCTGCGGCTGCGGCAGCAGCGGCCTGCGGAGGGGTCGACTTGAACAATGTCTGGCTGAATTCCTCAACCCAGCCGTCGTCCGGCGACCGAGCTCCGGCATCGCGCCCCATCAGACCGTGCTCCTCCATGAGGCGGGGCAGCAGCGACCTCGGGTCATCCGCTCCACCAGCCCGCGAACCGGCCTTCACGCAGTAGCGGACGGACTGCCGAAGCAGGGTCTGCGCCTGCTCTGCACCGATCAGTCCCATAAGGTCCCAGGCCCGGTATGGCAGCACGACCCGGTGGACTTCGGTTTGATCCTGGACCGCCATCAGAAGATCGTTGAAAGCAGCATCGGTCGAAGCCTGGGTCAGGGATGCAAACGTCCGCTCCGAGGCCTCGACATCTTGTCGCCGAATGGCCTCGCGCAGCACTTCGCCGCCGCGCCCGTCCGGGACGGGTCCTGGTTTCACGGACCGCAACACCTCTCCCTGTCGGCCGCCGTGTTCCTGGATTCGGTTGGTGTTTCGGTAAAGCACCTTGAACACGGGAAGAGCCTGGGATTCGGAGGGCAGCTCCTGGGCCATGTGAAAGGACGGCGCGATCGCCATCAGGGTATGGAAGCCCACGTAATCCTCGCCTCCGAATGTCCGGGCATTGGCCAACGCCGCGGCAGCCACCAGCTGGCGCAATTCGGTTCCCGTCCGAAGGCGGCCTGCCAGCAACGGCAGCAGGCGGTCAGCCGGTGTTTCCTGCATGAGGCACACCAACGATTCCAGGGAACCAAAGGACAGTGGTGCGGCCGCTGCGGTCTCCGCCTCCGAGGCCAGACCGAGTCCGGTGGCCACATCGAACCCCAGGGTGGTGACCAGCATGCCGCGGCCAACCTGGGCCAGAAACTCGCGACGGTTCGGGATTGCGTTCATAGGCTCCTCCATCGGCGACTTTTCGCCGTTATCTGGGGTGATACGCGGACCCGCAGGCGGGTCAAGTCGATTGCCAGTGACTCGGCAGGGAGGACGGCCGGTTCAGTCTTTGCGCTGACGTCTACTCCTCGTAGCCTGCGGGGGAACGCATGAGCGAGGCACCGTCCCGACCCCAGCTGTACAACACACTCACCCGGCGCGTGGAGCCGGTGGAACCCCTGTTCCCGGAAAACCGGCAGAACGGCCGGCCCGTCCTGGGCCTGTACTGCTGCGGCCCCACGGTCTACGACTTCGGGCATATCGGCAATTTCCGCACCTTCGTGAATGCCGACCTGGTCCGGCGGTATCTCGAGTTCCGGGGATTCGCCATCAATCACGTCATGAACCTCACCGACGTCGAGGACAAGATCATCCGGCGGGTCCGGGAGACGGGCACGCCGTTGCGGGAATTCACCGGACGTTTTGAGCAGGAGTTTTTCAAGGATCTGAAAACGCTGAACTGCCTGACCCCGCATCACACTCCTCGCGCGACAGAACACATTGCGGAGATCATCGGCCTGATCCTAAAGCTGGAGGAACGAGGTATCGCCTACCGGGCGGCGGACGGCTCGGTGTACTTCAGCATCGAGAAGCATCGCGGCTGCGGATGCCGTTACGGACAGCTGGTGAATCTAAACTTTGAAGCGATGCGGGTCGGCGACCGGGTCGCAAGCGACGAATACGACAAGGAATCCGTGGCGGATTTCGCCCTGTGGAAGGCCCGCGCGCCGGAGGACGGCGAAGTATTCTGGGACAGTCCTTGGGGTCAGGGACGACCCGGCTGGCACATCGAGTGCAGCGCCATGAGCATGGCGCTGTTGGGACCCAGCTTTGATTTTCACCTGGGAGGCGAGGACCTCGCCTTTCCGCACCACGAGGATGAGATTGCCCAAAGCGAAGGCGCCGGACTGCAGTCCGCCGGCCGGCCGTTCGTGAAACACTGGGTGCACGTCGCCCATCTGCTGGTTGAAGGAAAGAAGATGAGCAAATCCCTGGGGAACTTCTTCACCGTCCGGGATCTTCAGGCGAAAGGTTTCGGCGGGCGGGAAATCCGCCAACTGCTGCTCAGCGCCAGTTACCGGGAAACCTTCAACTTCACCCTCGACGGCCTCGAAGGAGCCCGGAGCGCCCTGGCCCGAATTGATGAGTGCATCGCCAAGCTGACGGAACAGGCTGCCCCAGCTGCGGACGCCATCCGTGAAACCAGCCCCGACCCGGTGGAAGCAGCCTTTGTCGCAGCCTTGGATGATGACCTCAATGTCTCCGGCGCCTGGGCGGCCATCTTCGATTGGATCCGGGACCTGAACCGGGCGATGGCCGCGGGCCAGCTGTCCGCCGCCCAGGCCGCAGCGGCACTGGCTGCCTGGCGAAGAATGGACCAGGTCCTCGGACTCGGCGGCAAGGAACTCTCCGCCGTTCCCCCGGAAGTAATGGCACTGGCGGAGGAACGGGTGGCCGCCAAGAAGGCGCGCGATTTCGCCCGCGCCGACGCCATTCGCAACGACCTCAAGGCGCGCGGATGGCTGGTCGAGGACACGCCCAAAGGTCCCAAGCTCAAGCCGCTGAGCTGACCCGTTGGCGCTGGGGCGGGCAGCAACAGCGCACCGCCGCTCCGGGCTCGGACCCGATTCCTTGGGACTTCCCTCAGCGACATCCCCTGCCATACTCGGCGCCTGATGGTGACGCAGCGCAAACAGCGGGTGCTGGTGGGAATGAGTGGCGGGGTCGATTCCTCGGCCACCGCGGCGCTGCTTTTGGAACAGGGATACGACGTCGTCGGAGTCACCCTCAAGCTCTGGCCGCAGGACTGCGTCAATCGGGCCGAGGACAAATGCTGCGGCCCGCAGGCCGTCATGGATGCCCGCAGCGTATGTGCACGGCTGGGTATTCCCTATTACCTGGTCGACGAATCGGATCTCTTTCAGAAGAAGGTCATCCAGTATTTCGCTGATGAATACCGGGCCGGTCAGACTCCGAATCCGTGCGTGATGTGCAACCAACATCTCAAATTCGGCGTCCTGCTGGATCGGGCGCGTCAACTCGGGTGCGATCTGATCGCCACCGGCCACTTCGCGCGTCTGGAACGTGACGCCGCGACCGGCCACGTGCAGCTCTATCGGGGACGAGATTCCAGGAAGGATCAGAGCTACTTTCTGTTCAGTCTTCGGCAGGACCAATTGGCCCGCTCCATGTTTCCCCTGGGGGAACGGACCAAGTCCGAGACACGGGAACTCGCGCGCTCCTGCTCGCTTCGCACCGCGGACAAGGAGGAGTCCATGGAGATCTGCTTCGTTCCGGACCGCGATTACGGGAAGTTCCTTCGCGACTCACGCCTGGCGGCCTCCCATCCCGGGGATGTCGTCGACATCCACGGGCACAGGTTGGGGCGACACGAAGGCATCGAGTTCTACACCATCGGCCAGCGTCGGGGCCTGGGCATTTCTTCCTCCCAGCCCCTTTACGTCATCGAACTGGACCCCGAGAGGAACGAAGTTGTCGTCGGCGAGGATTCCCTGCTGGAGCGGAGCGAATTTCGTATCCTCAACTGTAACTGGATTGCCGCGGAGCGGATCAGCACTCCGGGCAACACGTTTGAGTGCACAGCAAAAATCCGGTACAACCACACGGGCGCCGAGGCCAACGTCACTCCCCGGGAAGACGGTAGTGCGGACGTCCAATTGAAGTCACCCGCCCGTGCCGTTACGCCGGGTCAGGCCTGTGTCCTCTACGCTGGCGACCGGGTGCTGGGCGGCGGATGGATCGCCCGTTAGAGATTTCCCAGTCGCAGCCTACGCGTGCGCGCGAAGGACGGTTCCGGGCCGCTGGCCGTGGCGTTGTCGCAATTCCGAAATGGCCCTGACCACCAAGGGCAGGTCCATCTCATGGATTTCCAAGCCCTTTCCGATCTCGGACAGGAGCGTGATGGTCAGTTCGCCTCCGAGGTGTTCCCGGAATTCCTCCAATCCCGAAACCACCCGCAATTGCCCCGTCTCATCCTCATTCACCAGTTCCGGCGCAAACAGCTCAAAGCCCAGTTGCTCGAGAAGTTTGAGGACCCGTTCCGCCG
>JBGAPN010000211.1:0-8659 GCA_044221235.1 Limisphaerales bacterium | reverse complement strand
CAGGTCGGCGTTGGAGGACCTTTCGAAATCCGGGAGAGGTTCCGGGCGGAACCCCTTCGGCGTGGCCCGGACCAGGAAACCGACCTCGGGGCCGACCCAGGTGAAGGAGGCGCCCTTCCAGCTGGTGGCGTAAATGGCGGAGTTCGCATCCACATCCAAATCGGTCACCCGGGGGAGCCGGGCGAACGTCTCCTGGGTGGCGGCGAAGGTGGCCCCCTTCGGCGTCAGGCCGTGGTGGTAGATCCATTCGGTGCCCCAGTCGGCGGTGAAGGGGGCGTTGTTCCACTGGGCGGGAATGCCCGGTTCGTCGATCCAGGCGGCACCACAACCCGATCCGCCACCATAGTCGGCCAGCGGCTGGATGATCTCGTCCGGGAAATTCTTGAACAGGCGGGGATATCCGTGCTGGGTCCGTCCGCTGAAATGGTGGAGCCGGATGTCCCAGCCGCCGCCGTCGTTGGTGTTGTCCCGGGAGAAACCGTCCAGCAACGGACTGACGGCGACCTCCAGGATGTTCCGGGTGCCGTTGGCGAAGAGTTCCATGTCGCTCCCGTCGGGACGGAACCGCACAACGCCTCCACCCCGGAGCTGCAGCTTGCGTCCGTCCGTGCCGGTCGCCTCCATGAATCCAAAGTCGCCAATGGCGGCATAGATCCATCCGTCGATGCCCATCTCCAGGCCGTTTGAAGAATGATCGGCCGGTCGGTCTTTGAACGTGAAGGCGATTCCCGAGATGAGAGTCTTCGATTCGTCCGCGACGCCGTCGCCATCGTGGTCGATGTACACGCTGATGTCGGGCGGATGCAGCAGATACAGACGGTCATGATCCCAAACCAGACCGCGCGGTGAATCCACGTCGGGCACAAACGCGCGGACTTCATCGGCCTGTCCGTCACCGTTGAGATCCCGCACCCTCAGGACGCGTCCCAGGTGCGGCTTCCGGTCCAGGGAACCATTTCCATCGCTGGAAACGTAGACGGTTCCGTCGGGCGCAGCCGCCACGAACACCGGATAGTTCACTGCCGGAGGGGTGGCGAAGATGCTGACGTCAAACTCCGGTGGGAAGGTGACGTCCTTGAGCAACTGGGCGGCCTTATCCGCAGACGCCACCGGGGGAATGGATTTCAATTCCTCCGGTGTGGGCTGGCGGTCTGTGGCCGTGAACGGGGCGGCTGCGGCACGGACGCCAAGGGCGAAGGCGATGGCCGCACTCGCCAACGGGAGGACTCGAGCCGACCAGACCCAGTGGCAACGCGGGGACGGCACTTGTGGTTTGAACTCTCCCAAGCCGGAATGCATTGGCGGATTCAACGGGGGAATGTGCCAATGGGAAAGCGCCAAGTCCGTCCGCCCTGGATGGGACGAACGGTAAGGGCCTCTTTGGTTTGGGGAGCGTCCCCTCCGGCTGGCTCCCGCGTGGGCGTCCGTCAACGGCGTCCGGCGGCCTCGATGAACGGCTTCAGTTCGGCCATCAGGTGGGTGAACCCTTCGAGCGAAAGCTGGCTGGGCGGCGTCGCCGCAGGACCTCCTTTCGGATGCCGGATGGACCTCGACGAGCGTGCGTCGGCACCCATGGCCAGCGCCCTTGCGGCCGCCATTGACCAGGTCGGCGCGTCCCGCCCCCCTGGCTGGGATCGATCACCACCGGGCAGTGGGATTCCTGCTTGATGATGGGAACGGCGGCCAGGTCGAGGGTGTTGCGCGTGTAGGTTTCGAAGGTGCGGATCCCGCGCTCGCAGAACAGGAGGTTCGGGTTGTTGTTGGACAGCACGTATTCACCCGCCAGGAGCCATTCCTCGATCTTCATCGACAACCCACGCTTGAGCAGGACGGGCTTGCCGGTCTTGGCGGCGGCGATGAGCAGTTGGAAGTTCTGCGCATTGCGGGCGCCGATCTGGAGAATGTCGGCATACTCGGCGACGAGTTCGGCATGATCCTCGGAAAGCAGCTCGGTGATCACCGGCATTCCCGTTTCCCGACGGGCCTTTGCCAGGATCTTGAGTCCCTTCTCGCCGAGCCCCTGGAATTCGTAGGGTGAGGTGCGGGGTTTGAAGGCGCCACCGCGCAGGATGCGGGCTCCCGCCGCCTTGACCGCCAGAGCGGTTTCCATGACCTGGCGCTCGCTTTCGACGGAGCAGGGGCCGGCCATCACCACAAACTCCGGTCCCCCAATGACCACATCCCGCACCTGGATGGTGGAGTTCTGTGGGTGGGCCTCACGGCTGACCAGCTTGTATCGCTTCTGGACGGGCGTGACGCTTTCCACCTGCGGCCAGGCCCGAAGACTGTCGAGGGACTGGTGGGCGGTTTCGTCGCCGATGGCTCCGATGACCGTGCGGGCGACGCCGCGCATGACGTGGGGTTTGTAACCGAGGCGTTTGATTTCCTTGAGCACGGCGGATTGTTCCCGGGCGGTGAGATTGGGCTTGAGGACGATGATCATATTTTTTGGGCGGCGTCATGCCGGCCGGCTCAATGAACAAAAAAGCCGCCGGCGATCGGCCGGCGGCTGCGGGGTGCGGTTTTTTAAACGACCACGCGCCAGCCGGCCCGGGTAAACCAATACCCGCTGAATGCAAAATCGCCGGCGTACGGGGCGTTCATTGTCGGAACCGACGCTAGCCATGAAACCAAGGGCGTCAATTCCGGGATTCCCGCCGGAGCCTTGTGCCGGTTTGATCTCCGCGGTCCTTCACATGAGAATCCCGACACTCCTCGCCCTCGTCCTTGCCGTCATCCCCGGAGTCCAGGCAGGCGACCGGCGCCCGATGACGTTCGATGATCTGATGGCGATGCGCCGCGTTTCGGAGCCGGTTCCCTCGCCCGATGGACGCTGGATCGTCTTCACCGTTGGCGTCGTCGATTGGGACGAAAACCGGGTCAACACCGACTTGGGGCTGATGCCTTCCACGGGTGGCGAGCCGCGAAGGCTGACGTCCGGCCCCAAACACGACCGGCATCCCACCTGGTCTCCCGACGGACGTTGGATCGCCTTTGAGTCGAATCGGGAAGGGATCTTCCAGGTTTATGTCATCCCAGCCGACGGTGGGGAGGCCCGGGTGCTGACCGCCCTGTCGACCGGCGCCACGCAACCGGTGTGGTCGCCCGATGGTGGCCATGTCGCGTTCATTTCCTCGGTCTTTCCGGAGTTCTCCGAGCGCCCGTTTGCCGAGGCGAATCGCCTCAACCGGGAACGCCTGGAGTCCAGGGACAAGGGCAAGGTCAAAGCCCGCGTGATGACCCAGCTCCTCTACCGTCACTGGGATTCCTGGGTGGACGGCCAGCGACAGCACCTGTTCGTGATTCCGATTCAGGACGGGCGTGCGGCGGGGGACCCTCGGGACCTCACGCCCGGGGATCGGGATGCCGTCCCCACGTCGACCACCTTCGCATCCGGGGATGAGTTTGCGTTCTCACCCGACGGGAAGGAACTGGTCTACACGGCCACGCCGGTGCCAACCCGCGAAGAAGCGTGGAAGACCGATCATGATCTCTGGAAGGTGGACCTCTCGAGCGGGGCGCGAAATCAAGTGACCCGCAATCCGGCCGCCGATGGATGTCCGCGATTCTCCCCGGATGGACGCTGGCTCGCGTATCGCGCGATGGCCCGGCCGGGATTTGAGGCGGACCGCTGGCAATTGATGCTCTTGAACCGGTCGACCAGTGAGGTGCGTTCCCTGACCTCCCGCTGGGATCGCTCCGTGAGCGGACTGGCCTGGGCTCCGGACAGCCGGACCCTCGTGTTGGAGGCACAGGACGGAGGTGCCGAGCCCCTTTGGCGATTGGGAATCGAGGGTGGGACGCCGCAACCGCTCACCCAGGGCGGGCTCGCAGGTGAAGCCAGGGTCATGGCCGACGGAGGGACGGTCCTCTTTACCCGCTCCTCGTTGTCCGGGCCTGCAGAAGTGTACCGGACGTCCTTGAAATCGGGCACCCTAACGACCCCGACAGCGCTGACGGATCTGAACGGGCCCTTGCTGCAGGGAATTCAATTGACCGAACCGGAATCGGTTCGAGTCCGGGGAGCCGGGGGTACACCGGTCCAGATGTGGATCGTCAAACCGCCAGGGTTCAACGCCAACCGGAAATGGCCGCTTGTGTTCTGGGTGCATGGTGGGCCGCAGAGCGCGTTCCTGGACGCGTGGTCCTTCCGCTGGAACGCCGCATTGTGGGCAGCCCAGGGTTACGTCGTGGCCCTGCCCAATCCGCGCGGCAGCACCGGATATGGACAGCGGTTCACCGACGAGATCTCCCGGGACTGGGGCGGAAAAGTGTACCGGGATCTGATGGCGTGTGCCGATTGGCTGGAACAGCAGCCGTATGTGGATTCCCGGCGGATGGCGGCCGCCGGCGCCTCCTTTGGCGGCTACATGATGAACTGGTTTCAGGGGAACACCGACCGGTTCCGGACCCTTGTCACCCACTGCGGCGTGTATGATTTCGAATCCATGTACGGGACCACGGAGGAACTGTGGTTCGACGAGTGGGACCACGGGATTCCTTGGGAGACTTCCGACTTCAACCGGTACTCGCCGCATCGCCGCGCGGCACAGTTCAAGACGCCGATGCTGGTGATCCACAATGAGCTCGATTTCCGCGTGCCCGTCTCACAGGGCATGGAGCTGTTCACCGCCCTCCAACGTCGGGGCATTCCCTCCAAATTTCTCTACTTCCCCGACGAGGGCCATTGGGTGAACAAGCCGCAAAACAGCGCCCTCTGGCACCGGACGATCTTCGAGTGGCTGGCCGCCTATTTGAAACCGTGACGGGAAGTTGGAGTGCGGAGTCCTGCGGTTCCGTTTTCTCAGCGACCGAGGGAAAATTCAATCTGGTGCGTCAGTCCGGCCCGCTGTCCGTGGGCGGCCGGGAAAGAGGCTGGCGGTAAGGGGGCAGAAAAATCCATAGATCCAGTACTACGCGTTCGGAATACGTTCCTGACTTCCGAGGAAGCCTGAAAAAGCGGGTTCTTCCGTAGATGTCGCCGGTTTCCGCAGATCCATCAAGTCTCCCTCTTCCACCTCCCCATCCCGTCATCCTGTCTTCAAAGCCCCACTCTGACGCCCCAACATTCGCGAGAATCTGAAACATCTGCGGGTCTCTCCCTGGCTCACGGCGTTTCTCGTCGGGTGATCCGCAAGGCCATTTCCTGGTCGAAGGCAGGGAGAACAAGTTGGGCCTGGCCGGAACTGGCCTGAACGGTTTGACGGGCGATCCACCGCCCGGTGACGGGATCCATCCAGTCGGCCTGCCAAGGCCCGTCGGCAAGGGCGACCCGCAGCAGGCCGCCGCTCTCGGCTGGCGGCGCTGGAAATGGTGAGACGGTGCCCCAGGCGAAATTCACCTGGGCATCCCTCCGTCGCTTCCACGACCGGTTGAACTCGGGCCCCTGGAAGTATTCGGCCGACAAACCGGAACCGTCTCCTTCGGCCGGATGGAGCGCGGTGGCCGGGACCGGCGCCCGGGGCGTTCCAGGGCGGGACCAGCCGAGCTTCATCACCGCTTCCCCGCCGTTGTAGAAATATTCCAGCTTCACCGAATACCGTCGCCCGGACTCCAGGTCCAGCGTCCCGGTGTCCTCCTTGTGGGAGTGTTCAGTCCAGTTGTCGATCACTTGCCGGCCGTCGATCCAGAGCCTCACGCCATCATTGGATTCGGTGTACAGCGTGTACTCGGCGGTCTCGGGCACTTCGATGAAGCCGGTCCAGCGTGCCGAAAAGCGGTTCATCGGCCACGGACGGAAAAACGCGGCGACACACTGCCCCGGGTCCACCAGGGCGCGGGCCGAGTGGGAAAGGGGAACGCCGGAAACCAGGACTGCGTTGTCCGGTTTCATCCGGACGAACGGAATCCCGTTCATGAACTTCACCAGATGTCCGAACTGCGCCCGCAGCACCGGATTGCCGCCACCGGGTTGGGTGGCGGGATAGACGAACGTGCCGTCCTCGTGGCCCACGGTGAACGAATAGTCGAGGTGGTTGAACAGGCCGCCACCCGCCATCAGGAAGTCCCAACCTTCCATCCGGTACGGCGCATCGTGGGTGCCCTGGAATCCGGTTTCATTATCACCAATGACACGGTTGAGTCCGTAATTCGCCGCCACGGCTTCCGGAGGGCTGGCGTAGTGGAAGTTGAGAATGGAAACCGACGGGTGCGGGTGGGTCACCGTCGCGGTGTTGTTCGCAATGTTCCACGAAATCAACTTGGGCTGTGCGTGGTCCCGCTGGGCGTCGACCACCACGTCGGTTAGGTGACGCTGCCAGTTGTCCGGGGTTTTCGTAATGTAGGGTTCGTTGATGATCTCGTAATACAGATTCCCGAAATCCTTGAGTTCCTCGACGATCTTGCGGGCGAGACGTTCCTCCCGTTCCAGGTACGGTCCGCTGCGGTCCAAGGTAAGGACATCTTCCCGGCCAATGGTGGGAAGTCCGTTCACATTGTTTTCGGGATGGTACGGGCTGAGCCGCCATTGTGCGTCCTCGTAAAGGACGCAGAAGAGATTAACCTCCACCACGATTCCCCGGCGTGCAGCCTGGCCAATGAAGTCGCGCAGTCGCTTGAGATAGGTTTCATCCCAGCGGTCGAGGTCGAACCGGTTTCCACCACCCGCGTAGCCCGGTTGGTCGCTGCGGGCATAGGGTGAAAGATAACGACCCCGCGCCGGGGCTAGCGTGTTCCGGTCAATGTTGAAGGCCCCGGACGGTTCGACGTACATGCCTCCGATGAAGAGCCGGGTGTGGTTCAGACCCGCCTTGGCAAGGGCGTCGAGGTACTTCCGAGTGTTGAAGTCGGCATTCAACACCGCTCCGTAATGCTCCCCAGAGGTCACCAACAGCAGCGGCTTGCCCTTCCATTCCAGGTAGTGGGGGTTGTCCGGATGAAGTCGGACCGCGGGGACGACATCGGCAGCGGTAAGGCGAAGGAGGCCGACCAGGGAAACGGCCAGCAGTCGTCGGAAGAACTGGGGGACTCTCAGTGATGCATGCATGGCGTTGGGGAAAAAGTCCGTTGGGATGGAGGGTGTGCATCGAGACTCTGCATGGAAACGACCTCCGGGTGAATCGTGAAAGCGGAGCAGGCATCGGAGGGGCCGCCTCTCGGTTTTGCCTCCCTCGAGGGAGGATGTGGCGATGCGCCCCTTCCTCGGCCGGAGGGGTACCGCCGGAAAAACCATTGCGCAGTGACCGGGAGGTCGGGGAGGTTTCCCTCTCACGTTTCTATGGCTGCCTCGAAATACCGATTCGTCGAAGACCTTTGGAAGGACCAGGAAGCCTCCGCGCTCAAGGGCGTGGACCGGCTGGTGTACCGCTCAAACCGGCTCGGAGCCGACCAGCGCATCACCAACACCGGCGGAGGCAACACGTCGTCCAAGCTGAACGAGACCGATCCCCTGACTGGACGCCCTGTCGAAGTACTCTGGGTCAAGGGTTCCGGCGGCGACCTGCGCACCAGTACCCGGGAGAATTTTTCCTCCCTGTACCAGGACAAGCTGCTGGCTTTGCAACCCCTCTACGCCGGGCGTTCGGACAAGGGATTAAAGGCCCCCGCGGAGGATGACATGGTGGGCATGTATACCCACACCACGTTCAACCTCAATCCGCGCGCCAGTTCGATCGACACGCCGTTGCACAGCTTCATCCCGGCGAAGTTTGTCGATCATATGCATCCCAACGCGATCATTTCGATCGCGGCGTCGGCGCGTTGCCAGGAAATCACCCGCGAGCTCTTCGGCGAGGAAATGGATTACGTTCCCTGGATGCGTCCCGGCTTCGAGCTCGGCCTGGCCATGCAGGAGGTTTGTCAGCGCAACCCGAAGGCCCGGGCCATCATGATGGGCCAGCACGGATTCATTTCCTGGGCGGACGACGATCGCGATTGTTATTATCGAACGCTGGACTACATCGAGCGGGCCTCGGCGTACATCGAGCAGAAGTACCAGGAGAAGGGCGGGGACGCCGCTGCGTTTGGCGGACCCAAGTATGCCACCTTGGCGCCGGAAAAGCGCCACGAGGTGTTTGCCGCCATTCTTCCCTGGCTTCGGGGCCAGGTGAGCCAGCAGAAGCGGTTCATTGGCACGGTCCAGGAGGACGACAAGATCCTGCGGTTTGTGAATTCCAATGAAGCGCCGCGCCTTGCGGAATTGGGAACCAGCTGCCCGGACCACTTCCTCCGGACCAAGATCAAGCCGCTCTACGTCGATTGGGACCCGTCCACCGGCACGGTGGCCGAACTCAAGGCCAAGCTCTCCGACGGGTTGGTCCGCTATCGTCAGGACTACGCCGCCTACTACGAGCGCTGCAAACGGTCAAATTCGCCGGCCATGCGCGATGCGAACCCGACCGTGGTCCTGATTCCGGGCCTGGGCATGATTGCCTGGGGCAAGGACAAGTCGGAGAGCCGGGTGACCGCTGAGTTCTACAACTGCGCCGTGGAAGTCATGCGCGGCGCCGAGGCCATTGACCGCTACATTGCATTGCCGCAGCAGGAGGCCTTCGACATCGAGTACTGGCTGTTGGAGGAGGCCAAGCTGAAGCGCATGCCACCCGAGAAGGAACTGGCCCGTCAGGTGGTGGTGGTGATTGGTGCCGGGTCAGGAATCGGACGCGAGACGGCGCTCCGGCTGTCCAAGGAGGGGGCACACATTGTCTGCGTCGACATGAAG
>JBGAPN010000210.1:0-8943 GCA_044221235.1 Limisphaerales bacterium | reverse complement strand
GTAAGGAACATACAGATGCTCCAATGGGGAACCGAACGTCAGATTCCCGCCCAGTGGGGACGCTACGGACGGCACCAGCGTGAACTCGGGAGTCGGATCAGGCCCAAACGGAACCAAGGAATAGGGACCCGCTGTCTTTGGCGGAGCTCCCGTGCCCAGGAAGGATACCGAGTTTGCGGCCAGAAGCGATCCCGCCGACAGGGCAGTGATCAGGGCGGCGGAAAGAATGGGTTGATTAAACATGGAGTGGCAAGTTGCGTGGGGCAGACGACTTGGAATCCCTTCTTCCACATCCTTCGGAATGTCAATCCGGAACTGCTTTGGATTCCACCGCAGAAGGAAAACATTTCCTCCAACAGGGAAACAGCCCGTCGGAACGGTTCTGTCTCCGTTCCTCCATTGAGAACCAAACGCGACCGAAGAGTTCCCCCGGGTGTCAGGCAGATGACCCTCCACAGACTGAAGACGAGAATCAAGATGTTGCCCAATCCGGTCTAAACCGGGCCAAACCGGGCCAAACCCGCCCGCACTCGTAGGCGGGGTCAAGTCCGTAGCCTCATAGCGCGAACTGAACCACTCGCTCCTGAAGTTGCGCCGTCCACCGTTCCACATAGCTCATGGCGCGGTACACCTGCTCCAATCGTTCCAATGGCAGCGAGCCCATCCGGTCCGGATTGCCCGGGGCCGGAGCCAAATCCCAGGCGGCGTTCATCTCCTGGAGTTCCCGGGTAAGTTCCTCCCGCCGGAGATTCACCCGCTGCTGCAGCTCGCGGAACCGGTCGATCCATTGGAGCGCCTCCTGCATCAACTGCAACTTGAGCATCGGTGAGGTCGCCTCCGACTTGCGCTTGAGAAAGGCATCGGCGTCACGACAGGTCTGCCCCACCTCGATAAACAGCTCCATCGTGCCCGGCGGGATTCTCTGGATGTCCCGCGGCCGCTCGCCGGTCTCGAGCTCATAAAGGAGCGGAAGCCGCTCCCGGGCCTCCTTGAGGAGCTGATACGCTCCGTTCAATTCAGCATACCGCGTGTTGGCCTCCTGACGCTCCTCCGCCGAGGCTCCGTGGACGCGGTCCGGATGCAGGGGCGCGGACAGCTCATGAAACCGCTGCTTGAGATCGTCCGAATCCAGCCAGGGGCGTCGCGGCTGTTGAAGCAGGGAGAAGGCGTCGGGACTCATTGGGGGAATCCGCCAGAATTGGAATCAACCGTCCGCAACAACGGCGGTTCAAGCACTGAAACTCTCGCCGCAGGAACAGCTGGTCGCCGCGTTGGGATTCTTCACTTTGAAGCCGCCCTCAGTCAGTGCATCGACATAATCGAGCTCGGAACCGGTGACATACAGGGCGCTCTTGGGATCCACCACCACGCGGACCCCGGAACTCTCCACCAGAATGTCCCGGTTCTGCGGCTGGTCTTGAAGATCCATTTTGTATTGCAGGCCCGAACAGCCCCCGCCCACCACGGCAACCCGGAGGACGCCACTGGGACGCCCCTGCTTGGTCAGCAGCGACGTGACCTTGTCGGCCGCCGAAGTGGTCAGCTTGATCAGGCGGAGTACGGCGCGACGGACCGGGGGTCAACGGACCGCAACACAGGGCTCGGGCCGACGGACTGCAGGCTTGCGGGGCCCATCCCGCTTCGCAAGCGTTGTCTCGTGAGAGCCAATTCCAACAGCCGACGCGGGTTTCTGAAGACCGCTGCGTTTGCCAGCAGCGCGGCCATGCTGCCGGCGTGGTTTCTCGCGGAGGCCGCGGACTCTCCCCGCCCACAGGTGCCCCTCGCCGCCAACGACCGCCCCACCGTCGCCTTGATCGGCTGCGGAGGCATGGGCAGGGCGGATGCCCGAAACGCCCGGAGGTTTGGGGACATCGTCGCCCTCTGCGACGTCGACCAAGCCCGCCTGGACGAAGCCCAGAAGGATTTTCCCACCGCGAAACGCTATACGGATTTCCGCGATTGCGTCCGGCACCCGGGCCTCCACGCGGTCATCAACGGCACACCGGATCACTGGCACACTTTGGTCAACCTGGCCGCCGTTCAAGCCGGCAAGGACATCTATTCCGAGAAGCCCCTGACCCTGACTCTCGACGAAGGTCGACGACTGGTCGATGCCGTCCAGCAAGCCGGCACCGTGTTCCAAACCGGAAGCCAGCAACGGAGTGACCGGCGGTTCCGGCTGGCGGTGGAGCTAGTGCGCAATGGACGAATCGGAACCCTACGGCACGTGGTCACGTCCCTGCCGTCGGGCGCCCATGGCGGCCCGTTCAACACGACCGCCCTCCCCTCCGGGTTTGACTGGAACTTCTGGCAAGGTCAGACGCCTTCCCTGGCCTATGTGCGGGAACGGGCCCACGGGTCCTTCCGATATTGGTGGGAGTACTCGGCTGGGACCCTGACCGACTGGGGCGCTCACCACAACGATATTGCCCTCTGGGGCTTGGGTGAAACCGGCCCCGTGGAAGCCGAGGCCGTGCCGCTCCGAGATCCGATGCCCGGCGGATTCACCGTTCCGAGCACCTACGTCGTCCACTATCGCTACGCAAACGGCGTCACCCACCTATGCCGTACTGTCGATACGGAAGGTCCAGGCGGAAACGTCCTCACCCCGAACACCGGACCCGGCCAAATGGCCAATGGAATCCTCTTCGAAGGCAGCAACGGCTGGATCTTTGTCAGTCGCGGCACATTGACCGCCAGCGATCCAGCCCTCCTGAACGAACCACTCACCTCGCGCACCTGGACGGCCTACGTGAGCGACGACCACATGGGCAATTTCTTCGACTGCATCCGAACCCGGAAGGATCCCATCTGCAGCGTCGAAGTCGGACACCGGAGCGTCAGCGTCTGTCACATCGGCGCCATCTCCCTCCGACTGGGTCGGCCCGTCAGATGGGATCCCAAAGGCCAGACCTTTCCCGGCGACCGGGACGCGGAACGCTGGGTGGCGCGGGAACAGCGCAAGGGTTTCGATTACGACATGATTTCATGACCAACACCGTGACAGAATCCGGTTTCCCAAAGGCCCTCATCTTTGATTGCGACGGCACCCTTGCCCATACCATGCCCATCCATTGGGAGGCATGGCAGGAAGTGATCGCCCGCCATGGACTGACGTTTTCCGAGGAACAGTTCTATGCGCTCGGCGGCGTTCCGACCCGGGACATCGTCCGCAGCCTCGCCCGCGAACAGGGCCGGTCCGACATCGATCCCGGCACCTTTGCCCGGGAAAAGGAGGAGGCCTATTTCCGCCGTTTTGAGCACATCGGTCCGGTGGAGGAGGTGGTGGCCATTGCCCGGGAACATCATGGCCGGCTTCCCATGGGTGTGGCCAGCGGCGGATCCAAACACGCGATCACCCGCGTGCTGACCCACCTCCGGATCGTCCAATGGTTCGATGCCATCGTCACCAATGAGGACGTGGTCAACCAGAAACCCGCTCCGGACATTTTTCTGGAGGCGGCCCGACGGCTCGGGGTGGACCCGCGGATGTGCCGGGCCTATGAGGACACCGACCTGGGAATGCAAGCCATCCGGGCGGCAGGGATGGAAGCGGTCGACATTCGCCATTTTACCCGGGGTGTCTGAGAGACCGGCGCGCTGGCGCGTCTCCCTCGCGTCGATTGCTCGACTTGGACCCGCCGGACGCCTATGAATGCCGGTCTGCTATGTCGGACCCTGCATCCATTGCGCCGTCCCAGCCGTCGCCCGAGCCGAGCGACTTTATTCGCGATATCGTGGCCGCTGATGTCGCCGCCGGCCGCCATGTCCGGATCCACACCCGGTTCCCACCGGAACCCAACGGCTATCTCCACATCGGCCATGCCAAGTCGATCTGCCTCAATTTCGGCATCGCGCGGCAGTTTGGGGGCATCTGCAACCTCCGGATGGACGACACGAATCCGACCAAGGAGGACGTGGAATACGTCGATTCCATCATCGCTGACGTTAAATGGCTGGTGGAGGGATGGGCCGATGCCTGTCTCGGACTCAAGACCCGGGGGGCGATTCCGTCGGCGGCCCCGGTCGGAGGACGTCCCGACTTCCTGCTCCCGGCCACTGCGGGACCGGCAGTTGCAGCGGATCTGGAACCCTTCCACGCCTCCGACTATTTCGATGCGCTCTACGACTACGCGGTGCAGTTGATCCAGAAAGGCAAGGCGTACGTGTGCGACCTGTCGCCGGAGGATACCGACGCCTACCGCGGGTCACCCGATCGTCCCGGCCGGAACAGTCCGTTCCGAAACCGTAGCGTCGAGGAGAACCTGGACCTGTTCTCCCGGATGCGGGCCGGGGAGTTTCCGGACAGCGCCCGGACGCTGCGGGCCAAGATCGACATGGCCTCGCCCAACATCTGGTTGCGCGATCCCCTGATTTACCGGATCCGCCACGCCGAACACCATCACACCGGGTCGAAGTGGTGCCTCTATCCCCTTTATGACTTCGCCCACTGCCTGAGTGACTACCTCGAGGGGATCACCCACTCGATCTGCACACTCGAATTCGAGGTGCACCGGCCCCTCTACGACTGGTTTCTGACGCAACTCGACCTGCCCCGTTCCCTGCCTCATCAGTACGAATTCGCCCGGCTAAACCTCAGCTACACGATCATGAGCAAACGCAAGCTCATGGCGTTGGTGAATGAGGGACGCGTCAGCGGATGGGACGACCCGCGCATGCCGACCATTTCCGGAATGCGTCGGCGCGGTGTGCCGGCCAGGGCCCTGCGGTCGTTCGCCCAGCGTCGGCGTCGCAAGTACAATGGCATCACGGATGTCGCAGTCTTGGAGCACGCCGTGCGGGAGGAACTCAACGCCACGGCCTTGCGGCGACTGGCGGTGTTGAGGCCGATCCGGGTGGTCCTCACCAATCTGGGCCCCGACGAGGAACGTCTTCGAAGCCACCGCTTATCCCGAGGACCTTCACCGGGACGTCCCAGTGTCCTCCCCGCGGTATTCATCGAGCAGGGCCTGTGATCCTGCAAATATTTCCGTCTCCGCCCGGGCGAGAAGTCCGCCTCGACAGCACCATGTCGCTGCGACGGGTGGTCCGGGACGCTTCGGCTCCTCATGGAATTGCTGCACGGCGGACCTTGACACCCGGACCGGCGGTCCGAATGCCGGCAAGAAGGTCAAGGGAACCATCCACTGGGTGAGCGCCCGTCATTCGACCGAAGCCGAGGTTCGCCTGTACGACCGTCTATTTACCGAGGAGGAACCCGAGCGGGACGGCCGTGACTTTAAGTCGGTGCTGAATCCCCATTCGCTGGACGTGTGCACCGCCCGGGTGGAACCGGGTCTAGGGACGACGGACACGGGAACCCGCTACCAGTTCGAACGCCTGGGCTACTTCTGGCCCGACCCGGTGGACAGCCGCCCTGGCACACCCGTCTTCATCCGGACCCTGACGCTCAAGGACACTTGGGCGAAGCAGGGCGCCAAACCGGGCGGAACTTGAGACCGTCTGAAGCCTCATTGGATTGTGTCCCCATCTCGCTTCCGACTCCGGGAGGAAGGGAGGATTGGGGTGAGGGCCTTCGGCCTAGCAAACCTCACTTGTCCGTAAGATACACCTGTTTCACCTTTCACCCATGACGATGCTTTCACTGTGGAACCGCAGAACCGCGATGGCATTCGCGGTCCTTGCGCTGGCCGGCGCAGGCTGCTCAACCGTCCCGGAAACCGGACGCAAGCAGTTCAACGTCATGTCCTCCCAGGAAGAAATGAAGCTGGGCCTCACCGAATTCGACAAGATGAAGAAGGAGGTGCCGATTTCGAAGGATCCGAAGGCCAATGAAATGGTTCAACGGGTGGGAAAGCGTATCGCCGCAGTCGCCCAACTGCCCGACGCCCAATGGGAATTCGTGGTGTTTGACAGCAAGGAAGCCAACGCCTTCTGCCTGCCGGGAGGAAAGGTCGGCGTCTACACGGGGATTCTGCCCATCTGCCAGGATGATGCCGGTCTGGCTGCCGTCATCGGCCATGAAGTGGCCCATGCCGTGGCACGTCATGGAGGGGAACGAATGACCACGGCCGCCGGCCTGAGCGCCATTGGACAGATCGGCGGCGCCTACCTGGGGTCCACCAAATACGCCAACTGGGGTCCGCTGGCCGAGCAGGCCTATGGGCTCGGTGCCCAAGTGGGAGTTGCCCTGCCCCACAGCCGCGCCCAGGAATCCGAGGCGGACGAAATCGGGCTGATCTACATGGCCCGGGCGGGTTACAATCCCGAGGCCGCCGTTGGGTTCTGGGAGCGCTTCGCCGCCTATAACGCGAAGTCCGGCGGCACCACCACCGCTTGGTTTCTCAGCACCCATCCCACGGATGCCCAGCGTATCGCGGACCTCAAGGCGCTGCTTCCAAAGGCCGAGAAAGAGTACAAGCCGCAGAAGTGACGCCGAGAGCCTGTTAGCCCCCCACACCGAACAGGCACAGGCGGACAAACCGCAAAACCCGGATCGGGACCGCTTCCCGAAGTTCCCGGGGCTGAACGTTGGGAACCGAGGGACCGGTCGCCTGGGCAAACCGGACCCGCGACCTCAGAATCAATGTCCCCAACAACAGGTCGGCCAACGGCAGCACGACATTGAAATTCCGCCCCATGTAACGGTGATGGAGCAGGTGGTGTCCGTTGAGCCGGAAGAACAACCCGGACCGCTCCACAGAACGCTTGCGCGGGAGGTGCATGCACCAGTGGAGATACTCGTATGTTCCGTAATAGCCGGCGCAGGCCAGCATTGCCCCCACGGTGAGCCCCCAGGCTCCGGTCCACCAGGAGAAGACGCCGAACGGAAGCGCCCCCAGCAGAACCAGGACGGGCCCATTCCACCAGGCCATCGGGATGGTTTCCTTGTCGGACTCCCGAATCAGATGATAGGTGCGATCCGCACGGAACACCTTGTGGTGCACCAGCGCGTGGGTCCGGAAAGGATAGGTGAAGGGGCCGACAGGACGGTGCATGACGTAGCGGTGCAGCACCCACTCAAAGAGAGATGCGTAAACCACGGCCACGACCACCCCCACGGCCATCCAGAATAGAAAATTCATCGAGGTGCATAAACAAGGCGGAGAAGCCCGGCCCGGTCAACGGAAGATTCCTCCCGGCACAACTCGTCAACCCGCGTCCCCCCACACCGGGCAAGTATATTATCCTGCAACAATCGCCTTCTCGCCTCCTGCGAGAACCCCCTGCAGGTCTCCCCGCAGGATGGAGGCAAACGGTTCCTGGGTCTTCCATTCCGGATGGCGGGGTCCCAGGGCCTTGACCCGGTCGATGGCAAACAGCAATTGAAAATAGACCGGCCGCTCGCCCCAAAGCGTTCCGTCATTGTCAAAGGTGGCAATGCGCTCCGGCACCGGCACAAATCCGGGTGACCCGTCTTGGGTGACCCGTTCGACGAACGAAACAATGGCCTTCTTGGCGGGCGTCTCGTTCCAGGAAGCCAGAGGATCGGCAGCCCGGGAGATGAGACCCGAGGAGACACCGTTCAGGAGTAAAGCAATCGTGAGGAATTCCCGGATTGAGCGACAGGTCATGTTAGCGGCTCACAAGGTAACACATCAGGCGAAGCAGGCCCCGGGACCTGCCGGCAGGGTAACCACGCGTGGCTGGAATCAGCACGCTCCAAGCCTCCGGCTCAAGGTCCAACATCCCGGTGCGCTCTACGTCTCCTCTCAGGGACATGCCCAGACGGGCCGCAATACAATCGCCCGCCAAGAAAACAGGGCCGGAATCCCTGCTGGGATCGCCGGCCCTGTGCCGCACCGATCGGACGTGGAATCAGAGATTCCGGACGAACCGGTCCATCCGTTCTAGTCCCTTCTCAATGTTGGCCATGCCGGTCGCGTAGCTGAGGCGAATGCAGTCGTCCGCGCCAAAGGCAATGCCCGGAACAGCGGCCACTTTCTCCTGTTCCAGGAGCCGTGCACAGAACTCGGAGGACGGCAAGCCAGTGCCACTGATGTTGGGGAACAGATAGAAGGCGCCCTTGGCATTGACACAGCTGATGCCGGGCATGGCATTCAGGCGTTCCCAGGCATAGGCACGACGCCTGGCGTATTCGGCAATCCACTTCGGTAGATGGTCCTGGGTCCCGGTCAGGGCCGCCACACCGCCCTTTTGTGCAAAGGAGCAGGGATTGCTGGTGCTGTGGGACTGAATGGCGTCGATGGCTTTGGCGATCGGTTCCGGGGCGGCCAGGAATCCGAGACGCCACCCGGTCATCGACCAGGCCTTGGCGAATCCGTGAACAATGATGGTGTGCTCCAGGTAACGCGGGCCGAAACTGGCGACCGACTTGTGCACCGCTCCATCGTAGAGGAGGTGCTCGTAAATCTCATCGCTCATGATGAGGACTCCGCGCTCAATGCAGAGGTCCGCCAGGACCCGGATTTCCTCGGGCGTATAAACGCTGCCCGTCGGGTTGCTGGGTGAATTCAGGATGAATAGGCGGGTCCTCGGGGAAAACGACGCCTTCAGTTGTTCCGGCGTCACCTTGAACTCGGTCTGGTCCGTGGTGGACAGAATCACCGGGGTGGCACCCGCCAGCTTCACCATCTCCGGGTAGCTCAGCCAGTACGGCGCGGGGATGATGACTTCGTCGCCCTCCTGGCAGGTGGCCAGAATGACATTGTAACACGAGTGCTTTCCGCCATTGCTGACAATCACCTGGGACGGCTTGAAGTGGAGCCCGTTTTCGCGTTCAAACTTCTGGGCAATGGCCTGACGCAGCTCGGGGATTCCGGAGCTGGGGGTATACTTGGTGAATCCCTCCGCCAAGGCACGGGACGCCGCGTCCTTGATGTGCTGCGGCGTGTCGAAATCCGGCTCGCCGGCTCCAAATCCCACCACGTCGTGTCCCTCCGCCTTCATCTGCTTGGCCTTGGAATCAATGGCTAGGGTGAGGGACGGGGACAGCGAGGCAGCACGATGCGCAATCTTGTA
>JBGAPN010000209.1:0-8567 GCA_044221235.1 Limisphaerales bacterium | reverse complement strand
GATCATCGCCGGATGACGGTCGCGGATGGACCAGATCCGGTATTCGGGCCGGGTCCTGGCTTCCCGGACAAAGGTGGCGCCCACCTCGACCAGGTTGGGATTCAATTCCAAGCCGCGCATCAACGTTCCGTTGACCGCCAGGATAACGGGAGGAGCGGGAGTCATTGCGTCACTGAAGGCATTCAGGAATCTGGACCGTCCAAAAAGACCACGGGCTGTTCGTAAATCGCAAGCACGAGGCAACCAGCCTCCGCCTCGACGCGATGGGCGGATCCGGGAGGGTTGACCACCAACGTGCCGGCCCGGGAGATGCCATTCTGGTCCCGCTGGGAACCGGACAGGACCAGGATGTGTTCATAGCCAGGATGCCGATGCAGCGGAATCTCCGCATCCCGGGTGAACCGGAGCAGAGCAGCCGTCGGTCCAGTGACCCCGTCGCCGTACAACCGGTGAATTTCCACGCCGTCCCGAAATGGCTGCCAGTCGATCGACTCCGGGTGGGAAGCGATCTGGAAAATCTGGGCCAGCTCAATTCGGGGATAGCGACCCGGAAACGCGGACGAAGGAGAATCAGGCACGGCGGACGACATTCTGCCGGCGGCAAACGCAGTGAGGAAGCGGTATTCCTCGGGCGCTCAGGCAGATGGCGTTCGATCTGCACCGGAGATGGCGGGAAAGACATCGAGGACCTTCACCAGTGCCGCGGAATCGGAAACGGCCCCGAACACGCCGCCCTGCATCTGGACCATCTTGAGTGCCGCCTGGTGATTACCCGCATCCGTGGCCCCCGTGCCATCCGACAGGATCACGCATTCAAAACCCCGGTCGTTGGCCTCGCGCATCGTCGTGTGGACACAGACGTCGGTGGTGATGCCTGACAGGGCGAGGTTCACGATGCCACGCCGCCTCAGGACGAGGTCGAGGTCGGTTCCGTAAAAGGACCCCTTCCCCGGCTTGTCGATAATGGGTTCGCCCGGCAAGGGAGCCAGTTCCGGGATGATCTCCCAACCGGGCTCACCGCGAATCAGGATCCGGCCGCAGGGCCCGGCGTCGCCGATGCCCGCTCCGATCCGTTGGCTGCGCCATCGCTTGTTGGCGGGGAGATCGGACAGGTCCGGACGATGTCCCTCCCGGGTGTGGATGACATGGAAACCCGCCCGACGCGCCGCGGCCAGCACTCGTTGAATGGGTCCGATCGGTGCCCGGGTGAGCGAGAGATCATATCCCATCCGGTCGACATAGCCGCCGGGCCCGCAGAAATCCGTCTGCATGTCGATCACCACCACCGCTGTGTTTTCAGGCCGCAGGTCCCCGTTGTAAGGCCAGGGGTATGGCTTGGAGTCAATGAACCGGCTCATGCGGCGATTCCCTCCGCTCCGTGGGCCTCCTCGGCATCCTCCACCACGGGAGCTGTCACCGTGGCAAACTTGCCGCAGGCGGCGAACACCACTCCAACCATCAGGTAGCTCAGCGCCACAATCGGGGTCTGGCCGATGCCAATCCGCTCGCCGTGCATGAAACCGAAGTAGGTCAGGCCCGCGCCCGCGAGGGCGAATCCGGCCGCCTTGAAGAAGAGGCGGTCGATGATGCAGACCCCGATGGCTCCCAGGATCAGGCCCCCAAGGATGGATCCACCTCCGAGGACCTGAAGACCGTGATACAGCACGCCCTCGTTGCGCATCTTGGATTCCAGACTGGCCAACTGCTCGGGAGACAGCGCGGGCATCACGGTTCCGGCCGCGGCGAGGGCGCCATTGATCAGGGTGACCGCCCAATTTGCCAGGTGGGGAACCAGGGAAAGGATGATCGCGGGTGCATGGCGCTTGGGTGTTTCCTGGAACGCCTGCGAACCGATCAGCATCGCGATGTACAGCAGGATCGGCAGGATCGCCACCGCCGGGATGATGGCCAGCATCAACGAGATGGTGCCGAACCAGCAGAGGCAGATCACCATGATGCCGGTCGCCGCGGAGTAGCCGATGCGTCCACCCATGGCCTTCCAGCCGGGATGGCCGATGTAGACGGCATTGATGAAGGGATTCCCCATCAGGCAGCCGATCAGGCTGACCACGCCATCGGCTGTCAGCACCCGGGTGGTCGGGAAACTGTCTCCCGCCACCGCAGCGCTCTCGACATTGTCGATCGCCTCGACCAGGTCGTAGATGCCGAAGGGAATGGCCGTGACCAGCAGGATTCCCAGGAATTCAAATCCTGAAAACACATGGCCCACCACGGGCAAGGGAACCCGGAATCCGAAATTCGCGAAGGCCTCCGTCACCCCCTTGAGATTCAGCCCGCCGTAGTTCAACCCCAGTGCCGTTGATCCCCAGGCGATCGTGGTCCCCACGGCAATGGCGATCAAACCGGCCGGAACACCCCGGTATCGGACGCCGCCGAACCAACTCAGGAGGATGATGGCGAAGCAGGTCAGTCCGATCACCGGGGTGAGAAACATTTCCAGCGCAGGACGCATCGAGATGAAGGTCACGGACACGCCGGCCAGCGTTCCCAGCAGTGCCGCCCGCGGCGTGATCTTTCGGATCCACGGCGCCACAAATCCGCCGACCATGAGGACGAAACTCTGGATGAAGACCCAAGTTAGTCCCGCCTCCCACCCCTTGACTGGATTCCCGGTCTTCAGGGTGATCGGCAGCATGATGACAAAGGTCACCACGAACATGTGGGGTACACTAATTCCGGACGGCAGGGCGCAGACGTCGGTCCGCCCAGTCTTCTGCGCCAGCTGGTAGGCCAACCACGCGTAGTAGAGGGTGGACAGACAGAGCATGAGGCCCGTGGCCGGGAGAATCCGTCCAAAGACCAGCTCATCGGGCATTTTCAGGACGAAGCGTAGCAGCGCCGTCAGGGTGAGAAGGTTGACCAGGATGTTGGTGCCGAACCCGAAGAACGCGTTCCAGTCTCCGGGAACCCAGATCTTCGGCTTGTACAGGTTGGACGTGGCATTCATGAGGATGGGCGATTGGCGATGGGCAGAGGCAGATGAATTAGGAAGCGGAAGGAGGGACAAATCTGGGGACGAAACTCAGACGAGGTGGGGCAGGATGAAGTCGGAGTGGGTCACCCACCCGAAGATTCCCCCCTGGGCCTTGATCATGCGGAGTCCCATTTCCTGAAACTCCGGGAAATACGAACCGACACAGTCCTCGGGCACGAGGCAGTCAAATCCCCGATCGTTCGCCTCGCGAACGGTCGTGTTGACGCACACTTCGGTCGTCACGCCGGTCACCACCAATTGAGTGATTCCGCGGTTGAACAGCACCGAGTGCAGGTCCGTGGCATGGAAGGCCCCCTTTCCCGGCTTGTCGATCACCGGCTCCGTGGGAAGCGGATACAGTTCGGGTATGATGTCGTGGCCGGCCTCGCCCCGGACCAGGATCCGGCCCATCGGCCCGGGGTCGCCAATGCAGGACTTGCCCCGGCCACGGACCCGTTTCGCCGGAGGAAGGTCCGAGAGGTCGGGACGGTGTCCTTCGCGGGTGTGGATGACCACCAATCCCGCCTTTCGCCAGGCAGCGAGCAAACGACGGTTGGGCTCGATGGTCCGGCGGAGCTGGGAGACATCGTTGCCGAGCATTTCGCCGAATCCACCCGGCTCGAGAAAATCCCTCTGCATGTCGATGATCAACAGCGCGCACTGCTCGCGGTCGAACTCGAAGGGGTACGGCTCCGCGGTGATGATGGAGAGGTGGCTCTGGGACATGGAAGAACGGCCCGACCCCGGGCGCGGGTTCAGAAGAAGATGCCGATGCCTCCATAGACCTGGGTGATGTTGGACACCGCGTGCCCGGGGGCATTGAACTGCTGCATTCCCTGCAGATTCTCGTCGACGAAGTTCTGAAACCGGAATCCCAGGTGGAAATTCCAGTTCCCGTAGCTCTTTGAAACGAACTTCAAGGGAAGCGTGGCCTTGAGCCCGACTTCATAGAGGCCCAGCGTGGAGCTGTCGGCGTAGTATTCACCGTAGAAGTTGGAATTGGGAAGGAGCAGCCGGACCGGGGCGTCGATGCGGAGACTCCACTTGTCGAAGGTGTATCCCGGCGTCACGCCAAACTCGAAGTAGTAGCTCGATGGCGGCCCATTCTCCCCCAGGAAGACCTGGTACGGCACCCGTGCCGCGGTTGCCTTGCCGTCCAGTTCCGCCCAGTAGATGAAATAGGGATGGAGCGCGAACTGCTTGAGCCAGGGCGTGTCGTCAAACGACAGCTTGGTCTCAAGGTGCTGCGACGTAGGAATGCCCAGGACCTGCATGTTGAAGGCGGTGTAGGTCACATCCACCTTGAGATGCTTCATAAAGGTCATTGAGATCCCCGCGATGGGATCGATTTCCACCCAGTGGGTCTTGGGCTCGCTTCCAAACGGCGGCTGTTTGGATACGGGTTCGGACGCGAAGTCATTCCACACGCCCCCCACCAGGGTGAGATCGTTGAAGACGCCGTCCGACTTGTAGACGTTCACAAAACCCAGCAGGAGCGGCTGGAACGTGAGGCCATCGTCCTGGACGATCATGCCGCGCGGCGTGAGGTAGGCGTCGGCAAACTCCAGATTCAGCAGTGCATTGACCCGCGACTTCGCCGGCGGGGGATCCACTATCTCCCCTTCCTGGGCGTGAAGGGTCAGGTGCCCGGGACCGGCACCCAAAGCCAGGACAGCCACTGAAGCGACGGAAAGCCAAGTCTGGGACGATGTGGAGCGCACTGCAGACGTCTTGGAGGAGGAGTGATTCCGTGGAGCCATCATGATCAGGAGAGAGTTGAAGTTCGGACAAAGGCCGAGAGTAACGCTCCCCTGTAAAGCTCCTGGCGTGCCACCAGCCTGAAGGCGCAAAAGGCCCCGATTTTTTGAGGTTTCCGAGTTTCTCCAGCGGGCGTTTCCCTCCGCCCTTTGTTTCAAGTGTCGCGGTGGGAACATCTGAAACAGTTCCCCAGGGCCGGGACACCGATCACTTTGGCGGCGGTTCGACAGAACCTTCCTGGGCCAGCTTGCGATAAATCCGCGTCCGATGGACGCCCAGAAGTCGGGCTGCATCTGCAATGTTTCCCTGGGTCTGCTTGAGCGCCCGCTGAATCAACTGATCCTCGGCTGCAGCGAGATTGAGCGGCAGAAGCTCCGCACCTGATTCCGCCACCGCCTCCGTGTTCTCGGACGCGGAAGCCCCCGGATGCACCGGTTCCGTATCGGGTCTCGATGGCGAGGCGATACGGGGCAGGCCCAGATGCTCGGGACACACCGTCTCTCCGCCGCTGTCGATCAGCGCCCGTTCGATGACGTTGCGAAGTTCGCGAACATTTCCCGGATAACGATAGGCGCCCAGCATCGCCACGCTCTCTGCCGCCAGGACGGGAGGGCGGATTCCCATCTCGGCCGCGAACCGCTGCATAAAATGGCGCGCCAGGAGCGGGACGTCCTCCAGCCGATCGCGGAGGGCCGGTGTCAGTATCCGATACCGGGCCAGACGGAAGAACAGGTCCTGCCGGAAGGTTCCACCCGCGATCCGGGCATCCAGGTCGGCATTGGTGGCGGCAAGGATTCGGACGTCCACCCGTCTCGGCTCGGTAGCTCCCACGGGCAGCACGCGACCGTCCTCCAGGACACGCAGCAGCTTGACCTGCAGCGACGACGGCATGTCGCCGATCTCGTCCAGAAACAACGTCCCACCATGCGCCAGTTCGAAGTAGCCCTTCCGATCCACAGTGGCGCCGGTAAACGCGCCCTTCACGTGTCCGAACAACATGGATTCAGCAAGCTCGGCTGGGATGGCAACGCAGTTGACCGGGATAAACGGACCCTTGGAGCGACGGCTGTTGAAGTGGATTGCCCGTGCCACCAATTCCTTGCCCGTACCGCTTTCCCCGGTGATCAGGACACTGGTGCGATCGAACGCATGGAGTCGCTGAATCTCTTCCATCACCCGGCGCATCGGACGGCTCTCCCCCAGCAGTCCCGACAGATTCCATCGCTCGGCTTCCAGATCCGAGAGCACCGCCAGTTGTTCGTCGGTCCGTTCCAGTGCCTTCTCTGCCAGACGTCGACGCTCCATTTCCGCGGTGAGTTCAGCGGTCCTCCGTTCGAGTTCCTGGTTTTTCTCCACCAGGGAACGGGTGAGACGATGGACCTGAAGATGGGTCGAAACGCGGCTGAGCACTTCCTCCATCTGGAACGGCTTGATCACATAATCCACCGCACCGGCGCGAAATCCGTCAACCACCGAGGACAGCTCGTTGCGTGCGGTGACAAAGATCACCGGAATTTCCCGCGTTCCGGGATTCGCTTTGAGGCGCCGGCAGGTTTCCAGTCCATCCACACCCGGCATCATCACATCGAGCAGGATCAGGTCGGGACGGGCACGGGTCGCGATCCGCACAGCCGACGTTCCGTCCGACGCCACCAGGATCTCATGACCTTCCGGCTCAAGAGCCGCCGTCAGGACCGACAAGTTTTCAGTGACATCATCGACCAACAGCAGACGTCCTGTCGGAGGTTGGACAAGTCCAGCCATGGGTGCGTCAGACGCGAACCGGCCCGCTGGATCGGCCGGCCAGGGTATTCTCCGTCAGCTTCCGCAGGATCCCGTTCATGTCGAAACTCCGCATCTGCTCCCGGATTTCCTCGGCGAGTGCCGCACCGTCCGGTCCCAGAGCCCGGAGTTCTCCGAGCGCGGCCTTGAGTGCCGTCGTGCTATGGAGTTCCGCCGCCACGGTCAGCCGGGCGAGCAACTCCTCCGGCACCAGGACCCGCTCCGCACGGAACCTCTGCGGGGCCGGCATCTCCACCAATTCTTCGCTGTCCTCGAAGCGAACACCGAGATGTCGGGCAAGACATCCCGCAAGCTGCTGGCTCTGGATCGGCTTGGAGAGGAAGTCGACGCATCCTCGGGCGCGGGCTTCGGATTCATGAGCCGGAAGAGCCGACGCGGAATGGGCAACCACCAGGACCTTGGGAAACTGGACCCGGAGTCGCCCCGCAATTTCAGCACCGCTGGAACCGGGGAGGAGCCAGTCCAGAAACACGATGTCGGGAGTCCATCGGTGCATGAGTTCAAGTGCCGCCTGACCGTCCCCTGCGGTGCGAACGTCGCATCCCAGATTGGAAAGCAGTCCCCCCAGCACGGTCCGGTTTTCCTCCCGGTCGTCGACCACCAGGGCGCAAACCTGTTGGCCGGGGGCCAACCGCTGCCAATCAGGCTGGGGCGGAACAGGCGCTCCGGACGCCGCCATCAGCGGCACCGTGAAGAAGAAGCGCGTTCCAATCCCTTGGGCCGACTGGAACTCCAGCGCGCCTCCTAACAACTCCACCTGGCGTCGCGCGATCACCAATCCCAATCCCGTACCGCCCTGGCATTTTGCCCCCTGCCCCTGGTGGAACGGCTCGAAGACGTGCGGTTGTTCGAAATCCGGAATGCCAAGCCCTGTATCGATCACCTCAAACTGCCACCGGTTTCCGTCCGTGGATTTGAATTGAAGATAGACCTCCCCGCGCTCGGTGAACTTGACGGCGTTTCCCAGGAGATTGATGAGCACCTGACGGAGCTTGCCTTCATCTCCGCGAACCCAAAGCGCCTCGGTACTGGCGGCCTTGATCCGGAATCCGATCTGCTTCTCCGCACAAAGGGGCAGGAACGT
Source organism: Limisphaerales bacterium (assembly GCA_044221235.1). Lineage (GTDB taxonomy): Bacteria > Verrucomicrobiota > Verrucomicrobiia > Limisphaerales > UBA9464 > UBA9464. The sequence goes on along the minus strand of JBGAPN010000209.1, from coordinate 927 downwards.
GGATGCCAGACTGCGAACCAGGGTGTGGAGGTCAAATTCCACCGGGTTCAAATCCATCCGGCCCGCTTCGATCTTGGACAGATCCAGGATTTCGTTGATCAACCCCAGCAGATGCTGACCACTCGTGCTGATACCCTGAATCGCATCGAGCTGCTCGGGTGGAAGCCGGCGATCCCGCCGCATCAACTGGGCATATCCAAGGATGGCATTGAGCGGTGTCCGGATCTCGTGACTCATGCTGGCGAGAAAGTCGGACTTCGCCTGGTTCGCCGCAGCGGCAGCGGCTTCGGCTCTCTGCCGCACCCGGACTTCCTCTTGAAGCGCGGCATTGGCGCAGGCGGTTTCATGGGATCGACGCCAGGTCCCGACCAGGTAGGCCGCCAACAACAGGGAAAAGGCCACTCCCCCCACCAGGACCCAGACCGATTGGTGCGGGGTCTGGGTCGCCACAAATGCTGGAGTGGGCAGAAACACCAGGCGCCAGCGTCGTCCCGCAAACTCCAAGGTCGTCTGCTGGGCGCCGTCCCACTCCAACGTCAGTTGGGGATCCCCGTGAAGCCGCGTCGGAACCGGCGTGTCTTCGAACAGGGCGCAACGAATACCGGCGGCCTGAAGCTCCCGGATGGCACCGCCCACCAGATCCGAAATCCCAAAGACCGCGACCGCGAAGCCCGCGAGGTCGCCCGGTCCAGAACTTTCACCGGTCGGACGCCGAAACACCGGCCGCAGCACCAGCAACCCGGATTGGTCTCCTGGATCCTGGGCCAGGTGAAGCGGTGCAGTGGCCGTGGGTTGTCCGGTCTGCCGCGCCTGGTCGATGGAACCACGCCGGAGCGGATCCGATTCCAGGTCAAACCCAAGCGCCAGGGAGTTTGGCCCCGGAGGTTCGATATGGAGCACCGGGACATATTCCGGCCGATCTCCGGC
>JBGAPN010000208.1:0-8986 GCA_044221235.1 Limisphaerales bacterium | reverse complement strand
GTCGCGGCGGGTGTCCGCCAGAAGCCCCGCCTCGGTGGGATGATCCTTCTGGACGGCGAGGAAGACTTCGGCGGCCGGGCGGGTGGGGTCCACGACGCGCGCGGCTTCGGCGAACCGCTCCTGTTCGGCCTTCAGCTCGCGCCGGGCGATCTGGAGCACCCGCTCCGGGTCGAGGCGGATCATCTCCAATTCCAGCAGATCCCGGAATCCGTCACGCCCCAGGGCAAAGTCTTCCGTGCAGCGCGGGAGCTTCTCGGCCTTCAGCCAGACGGCGAAGTCCCGGACCGCTTTGAGGGCGGCGGCGTTGGCCACGCCGAATTCGCCGCGAAGGGCGGGGTCTTCCACGCGGGCCACCTCATGGGCCACGTCCTTTTCCCAGAAATCTCCGGCTCCCTCGACCACCTGGATCGCCAGCTCGACCCAGGGTCGCGGCAGGCGTTCGTCCAGGTTGGTCCGGGCTGCGGCGAAGTTGGCCGGTGCAAGACGCAGGATCGCCGTGATGTCGCGGACGCGGTCCGCCAGGGGCTTCCAGTCCCGTTTGAGGTAAATCGAAATGTCCGGCTGGTCCGCGTAGGCGAGCGGATTGCGGTTCATCCAGCGGAGTCGCTCAGTCAGGAGGATGGAGTTTCCGATGCGATTCAGCAGGACGCTGCGGTCCCGGCGTCCTGCCGGCGACAACGCCGAAGGGTCGACGGTGTCGAACCGCTTCCACCAGTCCCTCATCCGGCGGTGGGAATCGGCCAGGAACTCCGCGGTGGGCACCACGAACTGTCCGTCGTACTGATGCCAGCCTGCGGCGACCCCGGCCAGCGGCTGGGTGTCGTGGTAATAGCGGATGAACTCAGCGGCCGATGACTGGAAGGCGGTCTCAGCGGGGCGGTGGGAATCGGCCAGGAACTCCGCGGTGGGCACCACGAACTGTCCGACGTACTGGTGCCAGCCTGCGGCAACGCCGGCCAGCGGTTGGGTGTCGTGGTAATAGCGGATAAACTCAGCGGCCGCCGCCTGGACGGCGGTCTCCGTGGGGCTGGACTCAGCGGCGCGTGATTCGGGAAGGTTTCCGATCATCCACAGACCCAAAAGCAGGAGGGCGGTCCAAAGCGTCGGGCGGGAGCGGGAGGCAGGCGATACGATGGGTCCCATGAACGAGCGCAACGGTGGGGAAACTCCGTGCGCGGGGATCGTCCCATACTAGCGGGACGGGGTCAAACGGGCCGACAATGCGGCGGCCTCCTGTTCCGCTTGGGGCAGTGGTTTTCCGGCATTCATTCCCGGACGCTGGTGTCCCACTGCGGTCAGCCAGGCATCTTTCAGGGCCCCCTGGCGTTGCTGGACGAGCGCCAGGACCTCCGTGCCGCGTGGGAAGGACTGGATGAGCCGGTCGGGGCTGTCGGCATCGAGGAGCGTGTCCGGGGCGCCAAGGTATCGGAGGACTTCCCGGGCGATGATCCAATGGCCCTGCGCATTGGCGTGAACGCCGTCGCCCGCGAGCAGGAATTTTGGGTCGGCTTGGCGCTTGGCCGCCAGGAACTGGTTCATCGGTCCGTGGGTGTCGATGACCTCCCAGCCTTGTCCCCGCTGCGCCACCAGCCACTCGGAGTAGCGGTCCAGGACGCCGTTGTACCCCTCGAACGGGGACGGGTAAGCCTCCCGTCCCGCGGGCAGCGTGTTGCCTCCCAGCGGGACCGGATCAAAGACCGGCGGGGTGATGTGGATCACCGGGATCCCGGCATGCGCCGCCTGGTCGTGGAGTTTCCGGATGCCTTTCTGGAACTTGTCGAACCGTTCCTCGGAGAACGGGTAGTAGATCCCGTCGTTCATGCCATAGCAGGCCAGGAGGACGTCCGGCCGGGTCTTTTCGATGACCCGTGCCAGTCGTTCATGAACATCGGGTCGGGGGAAACTGCCGCCGGCGTGGCCCGGCTCGGACAGTCCGGAGGCTGTTTCGCTGGGCAGGCCGAGATTCAGGAATTCCACGGTCGCCTCCGGGAACTGAAGGTGGAGCCACGCTTCGACGAGCTCCACCCATCCTCCCGAATAGGTGATGCTGTCGCCCAACACCACGACCCGGTGTGCCGCCACGAGGCTGCGCGCTCCCGGCGCCGGAGTCGCCGCGGGGACGGCACCAGGCGGATTTGGCGGATATCCATCACGGCCGCCGCCTTCTTGTTCTGGGGCCGGATGGACAGCGTTTGGGTCCCGGCGTCCTTGAACGTCACCAGTCCGATGTGGCGCGGAATGAAGTTTTGGAAGTGACTGGTTTCCTGCACCACGAAGGGCAATTTTTGGCCTGCGGTTTCCACCATACATCGCTGCCGCCCTGGCCGGTTCCTGCACCCTGCCAGACCTCCACGTCGAAGGTGCCGGGACGGTCCACCGGGAACGTCCAGTCGGCCCAATCGGCGGGATTCACCCAGTATCCCAGGCAGTTTTTGTTGGTGGCCGGTTCGTACCGCATCATGACGCGCTGTGGGTCGTGGCCTCGCGCGAATGCAGGGTGATGCCGCCCTCGGGCGATGCCGTGATGGGCCCGCCCTCGGGGGCCGGCACCAGGGCGAGGGATTGAAGCTGAAATTCGGAATGACCGCCCGATCCGGTGGGACGGAGGTCCACGGTGAAGGGCTCGGATTTGGGCAGGTAAAGCCGGGCGACAGTCCTGGGGCTGAACCGGTCTTTCCCTCCGGTGGGCCCCGGGGCGACATCGAACGTCTGGCCGGCAACACGGATCTGGACGTCGCCGGGCGCCGTAGCGGCGGCATACGTCATCTCAAGGTCATAACGTCCCCACCGGGTCGGCTTGAACTCCCAGGTGGCGGAAACCGCGCCGCTGGCAGGAACGACCAGGGCCGAAGACGATCCCGCGAGCGACACCCGCTGGAGACCCGGTCCCTGGAGTAGGGCGGCCTCGGCGGGAAAGGAGATCCGACCGTCCGGGGATTGGACGGGACTGGCGGCATGGGCGGAAACGAATCCGTTGGCGACGAGCAGGCCTCCGGTGGCCAGGGCCAGGACGAGCGAGTACGCGGTCATGGGAGAGAGCGTGGCGTCGAATTGAGCAGGGGAAAAGCCTTGGAGTGGAGATTGGACGGGAGAGGCTGGTCGTCGCGTTCCACCACATTTCTACCCAGCACGTTGACTCCGGCGACGGAGTTTCGTAAGAGATTTCCCTAGGCGCCTCGGGGAAATCCTCAACCCTGAATTCCTGGGGGCGATGAGTCGGGCGGCCCGAAACATCTCGGTGAGTCCGGCGCGACTTTCAGGATTTGCGACGTGAGTGACACGCTCACGCGAGCAGTTCAGCAGCTCGTTGGAGCCGGGGCGTATGACGCTCCGGCTCCACTTTTTTTTCACGAAGACCCGAAAGCATTCGGGTCAGGTTCCTACACGAAATCGTGTTCGCCGGGCCGGACCACGAGGACTGGGCAGGGGGAATGCCGGACAATCTTTTCCGCGACACTGCCGAGCAGCGCATATTTGAGCCCGGTGTAGCCGTGGGTGGAGACGATCAGGAGGTCGGCCGGTAGGGATTGGGCTGTATCGGTGATTTCCTTCCAGGCGCGACCCAACCGCACGGTGGATTCCACCGGAACTCCGGCACCGAGCTCGTTGGCGATGTTCTTCAACTCTTTCCGCGCGGTGGCCATGCGTTCCTCGTCCAGGTTGCCGGGCGGAACCGGCGTGTAGCCGAAGTCGCCACCCAGGACCATGGGCTCGATGACATGGACCAGACACAGGGTGGCGCCGAATTGCTCGGCAAACTGTCGGGCGTACCGGAGAGCCTGTCGCGAATGCGACGAGAAATCCACGGGCACGAGGATCTTCCGGATGTGAAACCGGAGAGGAGCCAGTTCAATGATTGGCGCGGAGGCACGTTGACGCCCGGCCGCGTCAGTCACGACCACGCGGGCCTTGGATTTCTCACGGGCAGGACTTTTGGCGGCCCGTGTCGCCTTGGGGGTGGACTTCATGGGATGAAAAATCTGCCGCAACGGCTCAGGCCGTGCCGCCCACTTCGATGACGGAATTGTTGCCTCCGAACGGATTGGGGACCGTGCGGGGATTCTCCGGGTCGGGAATCCATCGGCCATCCACGACGAACAGGTATTCGTGCGCGCCGGCCGGGAGGGGGAGTTCCAATTCCCAGTTGGCGGCCTCGGCATCGGAGAGGTTCAAATGCGCCGGCTGCCAGTCATTGAATGAACCGGCCAGGGCCACGTGGTGGGCTGGAACGCGGCAGAGTAAGAACCGGACCGGGATGGGCCCGGAGGTGGACGGAACGGGTTTTCCGCGGGACCGGGTTTTCTTCTTCGCAGTACTCATGATGGAAGGCAGGTTGAATCGGTGGGGCGACGGGTCTTCACGGGAATTGCTGAAATTCTCACTAGACTTGTTGTTTGTCGCTCCAGTCGTTCAAAACTTCCAGTGATTTTCCCGGCCCGGAACCGGACTTCTTCCGAGAAAAGGAACCGTCCCGCTGGTCGGTTCTGCCCAGCCTCAGGGGCTGATCAGTCGCGCCTGCTGGGCGGCCTGGCGCTGCATGGAACCGCAGACGTGTTCACAGAGTTCCAGGATGCCCGGGTCGGAGATGAAATAGATCACATTCAGGCCCTCGCGGCGGCGCGACAGGATGCCGGCCTGGGTGAGATGCTGGAGGTGCCTCGACGTATTGGCCTGGGTCAGCCCCGTCGCAGTCATGAGCTGGTTAACCGACTTCTCCCCGGCCTCGAGTTCGCGGATCAGCTTGAGCCGGCTGGCTTCACCGAGCACCCGGAACCGCGCGGCAACCAGTTCGAGCGCGGCGTCGGAGGGAAGGCTCTTTCGCTTCGTCATGGGAGAAACAGAGCACATTTCATCTTGCGTGTCCATATATGCGCATATACTCATAAAACAGTTCGAGACCATGAAACACCCTTCGCCTGCTCTTGTCCTGATGGTGCTTTTAACGGCGGGATGCCGGAAGGAGCCCTCGCCCGCATCCCATGCGACGGCGGGTCCATCGGTCTCGACCCGGGTGGTTGCGGTGGAGCCGAGGGCGCTTTGGGCCTTCGAAGACGTTGTAGGGACGGTCCGCTCGCGGCTTCGGTCCGCGGTGGAAGCCAAGATTCCCGGTCGCATTGAATCGGTCCGCGCCGTGCCCGGACAGTCGGTCAAGCCAGGCGAACTTCTGGTGACGCTGGACGCCCGCGAAGCCCAAGCCCGGCTGGAATCCGCCGTGGCGGTCCGCGAGCAGGCCACACGGGACCTGCAGCGGGTGTCCCGACTGGAGAAGGACGGCGCGGCGACCCAGTCCGAATTGGATGCCGTCCGGGCCCGCAGTCGGGTGGCGGAAGCGGCGGTGTCCGAGGCGGAAACCATCCTGGGATACACCCGGGTGACGGCGCCGTTTGGCGGAGTGATTACCCGGAAACTGGCGGATGTGGGTGACCTGGCGTCGCCCGGACGCGCCCTGCTGGAGATCGAGGATCCCACCGTGCTGCGCTTCGAGGCCGATGTCCCAGAAGCCCTGCTCGACCGGATCTCCCCGGGGATGAAGCTTCCGGTTCGAGTGGCCTCGGGCACCAATGTGCTGGGAGGCACGGTGAGCGAAATCGCCCCGGTCGCCGATCCCGCAAGTCGCACCTTCCTGGTGAAGCTGGATCTGCCCTTGGAAGCGGGCCTGAGAGCGGGGCAATTTGGACGCATGGCGGTTCCCACCGGCGGTGACCCGGTTCCCCAAGTGCCGACCACCGCCGTGTTCCGCAGGGGACAGATCGAGTATGTGTGGGTGGTCCTCAATGGCCGCTCCCAGCTGAGGATGATCCGGACCGGCAAGCAGGACGGGACTTGGACGGAGATCCTGGCCGGGCTGTCGCCCGGTGAATCGGTCGTCGTCAGCGGTGCAGCGGTCGCACACGAAGGTCAACCAGTGGACGCGAAATGAACACGGTTCCCCGCGACTCGACTTCGGAACCGGCCGCGCTGGGTCCTGCCGGAAGAATGGCCCGGGCGTTCATCCAGTCGAAACTCACTCCGCTGTTCATCGTCACGTCACTCCTCCTGGGAGTCTTCGCCCTGATGAAGCTTCCCCGGGAGGAGGAGCCGCAGATCAAGGTGCCGATGATCGACGTGATGGTCTCCATGCCGGGATTCTCCCCGGCGGAGGTCGAAAACCGGGCCACCCGCCCGATGGAAAAACTGCTCTGGGAGATCCCCGGGGTGGAATACCTGTACTCGACGTCGAGCGAGGGTGAGGCGCTGGTGATTGTGCGCTTCAAGGTGGGTTCGGATCCGGAAAACAGCCTCCTCAAGGTCGCTGAAAAATTACGGTCCAATTTCGACCGCGTGCCGCACGGCGTCTCCTTCCCGCTCATCAAGCCGCGGTCCATCGACGATGTGCCGATCCTGGCGCTCACCTTTCACTCCCGGCGTTACGATTCCCTGGCGCTTCGACGCCTGGCCGTCCAGGTGGATGACGCGGTGAAGCAGGTGCCGCTGGTGGCGGAGACGACCGTCATTGGCGGGGCGCGCCGGGAACTGCGCGTCCTGCTGGATCCCGCGCGCCTGGCCTCACGCGGGCTCAGTGCGGCGGGAATCATTCCGATGTTGCAGCAGGCCAACCGGCAGTATGCGTCCGGGGAACTAACTTCCCGGAATCAGGCCATCCGGGTGGAGACCGGTGCCTTCCTCACGTCGGCGGAGGATGTTCGCAATGTCGTGGTGGGAGCCTACCAGGGGCGGCCGGTGTATCTCCGGGAAGTGGCCGAGGTGGAGGACGCCGCCGCAGAACCGTCGGATTACGTGTTCTTCGGCCGGGGGGCGGGGTCCCATTCCACCGCGTCGGCCGCGGGAAGCGAAGCCGAGCCGGCGGTGACCTTGTCCATCGCCAAGCGTCCCGGGGCGAATGCGATCGCGGTGGCGGACGACGTGCTGCGCAAGGTGGATTCACTCAAGGGCACAGTTATCCCTGCCGATGTCGGCATCGCCATCACCCGCCATTACGGCAAGACCGCCGCGGAAAAGTCGAACGAACTGTTGCTGCACATGGGGCTGGCGGTGGTCAGCGTGACCGTGCTGATCTGGCTGGTGCTGGGCTGGAGGGAATCGGGCATCGTGGCGCTGGCGATTCCGTCGACGCTGGCGTTGACCCTTCTCGTCTTCTATCTGGCAGGATTTACCCTGAACCGGATCACCCTGTTCGCGCTGATCTTCAGCATCGGCATTCTGGTGGATGACGCCATCGTGGTGGTGGAGAACATCGTCCGCCATTTCCATCTGCCCGGGAACCGGGGGCGGTCGTGGCCAGTCATCGCGGTGGAAGCGGTGGGCGAAGTGGGCAATCCGACCCTGCTCGCCACCTTTGCGGTGATTGCCGCGGTCCTGCCCATGGCGTTCGTGGGCGGGTTGATGGGCCCCTACATGCGGCCGATTCCCATTGGCGCCAGCGCCGCGATGGGATGGTCGCTCTTGATCGCCTTCATGGTGACGCCGTGGGCTTCGATCCGACTGCTGCGCTGGCACCGGGGCGAGCAACGTCTGGAGCGGCATCACCAGGGAACCCATGGAGAGGAGGATTCCCTGACCCGGCTGTATCGCCATGTCATGGGGCCGTTGTTGTCCCACACGGGATGGCGCTGGGGCTTTCTGGGGGGAATCACGGCGCTTCTGCTGGCCGCGATGAGCACGGTGGCCGTCGGCTGGGTGAAGGTGAAAATGCTCCCGTTTGACAACAAGTCGGAGTTCCAGGTGATCCTGAACATGCCGGAGGGAAGTGCCCTGGAACGGACGGCCCAGGCGGCACGGGAGATGGCGGCGCTGGTGGCGGGAGAACCTGAAGTGACGGATTATCAGATCTACATCGGCACGGCCGCACCCTTCAATTTCAACGGACTGGTCCGACATTACTTCCTGCGGCGGGGCGCCAGCAGTGCCGACATCCAGGTTAACTTGGTGGACAAGCATGAGCGGTCCCGTCAAAGCCATGCCATCGTGAAGCGATTGCGACCGGGACTGGCGAAGGTGGCAGAAAAGTACGGGGCGCGAATTGCCGTGGCGGAAGTACCGCCCGGTCCACCGGTGCTCCAAACCCTGGTTGCGGAGATTTACGGACCCGACGATGAAACGCGGACACAGATGACCGGACAGGTTATCGACATCTTCCGCACCACACCGGGGGTGGTGGATGTGGACTGGTACCAGGAAGCCGATTCGCCCAAGGCCCGGTTTGTCGTGGACAAGGTCAAGGCGGCCCTCCACGGCATCAGTGCCGAGACACTGTCACAGACGCTCAAAATCGCGGTGGGCGGTGAATCGGTGGACCTGCTCCACATTCCCGGCGAGAAAGAAGACGTCAACCTGGTGCTCCAGCTGCCCCGGTCCCGGAGGACGACCCCCGAGGAGCTGCTGGCGTTGCGGGTGCGTTCGGGAGATGGCAACGCGCTTCCCGAACCCGGGGCGTTGGAAACCGGTGCACCGTTGGTGCCGCTGCGCGAGTTGGTTCGGGTTGACCACACCGTGGCGGAAAAAAGCCGGTACCGGAAGAATCTGATGCCCGTCTCCTATGTCATCGGCGACGTGGCCGGAGCCGAAGAAAGCCCGTTCTATGCGATCCAGGAGATGAACCGGAAAATCCGGTCGCTCGCCATCGGGCCGGCCCGCGAACCGGTCTCCGTGTTCAACGCCTCCATGCCCTTTACCGACGAGCATCCGGCGTTGAAATGGGATGGCGAATGGCACATTACGCTGGAGGTGTTCCGGGACCTCGGACTGGCCTTCGCCGTGGTTCTGGTACTGATTTACGTGCTCATGGTGGGCTGGTTCCGTTCGTTTGTGACGCCGCTCATCGTGATGGCTGCCATTCCGTTTTCGCTGGTGGGCATCCTGCCGGCGCATGGCCTGATGGGGGCCTTCTTCACCGCCACATCCATGATCGGGTTCATGGCGGGGGCTGGCATTGTGGTGCGCAATTCCATCATCCTGGTGGATTTCATTCAGGAACGGATCCGGGAAG
>JBGAPN010000207.1:0-8651 GCA_044221235.1 Limisphaerales bacterium | reverse complement strand
CCCCTCACCTGGCAGCCCGAGAATCGTACCGAAATTCGGGATCCCCTCACGGGCGCCCTTCGGCCGGTCGTCGGTCTGACCCTCCCCTGGTCCAGTTCGGTCGGCGCAGGTGGACTGACCCGGCTCCTCCCCAACCAGTGGGACATGACCTTCCGTCTTCGCAGCATTCCCGACTCCGTGGAGGAATTCACCGGATTCTGTCTCAAGTGGGACATCCTGGGCGGCGATATGATGGGGTATGGATCCGGTAACGAGTTCAAGTCCACCGGCACCGCCGTGGTGCAGAACGTCTGGCTGCCCACGGAATATGACCACGGCCTGATTCCCGATACCCGCCACCTGCCCAAGGATCCCGAAATCGTGGAATGGATTCAGGCCTACCAACCGCAGGCGGACCCGGTGTACACGCCCAAGGTGAACGCCACCTTTCAGGGAAAGAGCGACAACATTCTCTGGGCGGCCGAGGTCTGGTTCCACATCAAGAAACACTGGGTGCTCGAATTGCAGCGGGCGCTGGCCGCACGGCGCCAGGGCCCAGGACAGGGGGCGTAATGGCGGACCACCTCCGGATCACCGGACTCCTGGCATTCCTCCTCGGCGGGCTGTTTCTCTTCGGATGCAGCTCGCCGCTTCCACCCCGGGTCACCCGGCTGGATCCGGAACCGGTCCGACGCGGCGCCGCCCCATGCCGTGCCTGCCAGATGTCCCCACACCTGGAAGACCAAATCCTGGCCCTCAATCCCGAGCACGTCACCACAGCCCAGATCCGTGACGTGCTGTCCCAGGCCCCGGCTCCGCAGGTGATTGCCATCCACGGAGGGGTCCTGCCGATCAAGGCGGGCATGAATTCATTCACGGAATTCCTGGTGGAAATGGGCTATCCCACCAACAGCCTCCGGAATCCGGCAACTGGCGAACAGGCCTACGGTTACTACGACGACAGCGACGCGCTGGCCGGGGCCCTGGCCTGGTTCGCCGAACGCGACGGGCTGCGTCCCATCCTGATTGGTCATAGCCAGGGCGGCATCCAGGTGATCCGCATCCTCCACAAGCTCGCAGGAACCTACCCCGCCAAGTTCCAGGTCTGGAACCCGGAAACCCAGGCCTGGCTGGGCCGTGACACCATCATCGATCCGGTGACGGGACAGGAGCTTTCCGTGACGAATGTCCAGGTGAGCTACGCCGCCGTCGCCACCGCCGGCGGCATTGCCCGGATCCTGCCCAATGAATGGGACATGAACGACCGCCTCCGGACCATTCCGGACTCCGTGGTCGAGTTCACCGGATTCCAGAAGGGCCTCGACCCCTGGGGCGGCGACCTGATGGGGTACGGCGCCGGGAACAACTACAAGGCCGCCGGGAGTGCCATCGTCCGAAATGTTCGCCTGCCCGTCTCTGGCGCCCACTGGACCGTTCCCTATGCGGGAAGCCTGGCCGAAGATCCCGGGGCCCTTGAGCGGATTCAAAACTACCGTCCGCCGGACAACCCCGCCGATACGGTGGAGCCGGCGGTGAGCACCCGGGAAGTCTTCGCCGCGGAGGTTTGGTTCGGGATTAAGAAGCATTGGGTGCTGGAATTGCAGCGACTCATCCGCGCGCGGCGCGGTCAGCCGCCGGCTCCACGCACGGCGACAGCCCCGCCCGCTCCTCCGGAAGCACGAATCGCGGACTGATCCCGCGCACCTCGTTTCACCCGAATCTCACCTTCCCACGCTCCGCGCTTGCCGCAGCGCGGCAAAACTGACAAAGGCTGCGTGGAGCATGTGCTTCCTCCCATGAAACGCCTGATTCCTCCCCTGTCCGTCGTCCTCGCGCTGACCACGTTTGCCGTTGTGGCCTGGGCCCAAAAGTCGGTGCCTTTGAGCAAGCTTCCCTTCAGTCCGTCCCGGAAGGCCGGCCCCACGCTGTACGTCAGCGGTCAGGTTCCGCGGACAGCGGAAGGCCAGGACGTCCGCGAGTCGGTGGAGGCAGAGACCCGCCAGGTGATGGAGAACATCGGGAAGGTTCTGCGGGACCAGGGCTACACGTTCGACGATGTCGTCAACGCCACCGTGTATCTGAAGGACATCAACGATTATCCCGACATGAACAAGGTGTATGCCTCCTACTTCAAGAACGGGTTTCCCGCCCGGGCCACCGTCGGGGGCGTCGAAATCGTCTTCGGGTTCCGCGTCGAAATCAGCTGCGTGGCCTACAAGGAGGGCAAGTAGACCATGGTTCACTCCGCTGACGGGCAGTCCGGGCCGGAGCGTCATGGTACGGACCTCAGCCGTCGAAGCGCCCTCCGTCAGTTTGCATTGGCCGGATTTCTTGCCGGCATCCCGGGTTCCCTCGCCGGCAACGAGACCCGTGCGCGTTCCCTTCCCGATCCCGCAGTCCGTGAGCAGGATCCCGAGGCGTTCTGGGTCCGGGTCCGCAACGATCAATTCCTCCTGCCCGACCATCGGGCTTTTCTCAATCCGGGAAGTCTTGGCGTGATGCCACGCCCCGTCCTTCAGGCCGTCATCGATGCCCTGACTCACGCTGCCGAATACCCCACGGACGACGTGCCCCGCTGGGGATACGAGATGCTGGAGTCCGAACGGGCCGAGATGGCCGCGTTTCTCGGCTGCGGAAAGGACGAACTCGCGTTCACCCACAATTGCACCGAGGCGATGAACTACGTCGCTGGGGGTCTCGACCTGAAGCCCGGGGACGAGGTTCTGACCACCGACCAGGAACATCCCGGCGGCATTTCCGCCTGGCGCCTGAAGGCCGCACGGCACGGCACCACGGTCCGGGAAGTCCCCATTCCCGTATCCCCACACGATCCCTCGGAGCTGACCGACCGCCTGATCTCCGCCATCGGTCCGCGGACCCGGGTCCTCATGTTCAGCGGCATCACCAGTCCGACCGGCCTGCTGTTCCCAGTTCAGGACATTTGCACGGCCGCGCGCTCCAAAGGTGTGATCACGGTGGTAGACGGGGCTCACATGGATGGCCAGATGCCGATGCACCTGAACGAATTGGGCTGCGACTATTTCGCGGCCAGCCCGCACAAATGGCTCTTTGCGCCGCCAGGATCGGGAATCCTCTACGGGCGCGGTGACGCCCTGAACACTCTGTGGTCCACGGTGGCCAACGCCGGCTGGGATAATGCGGCCACCTTGAAATCAGCCCGCTTCCTCATGGTGGGCACCAATGGCCGCGCCTCCATCGACGGCATGATCGCCGGGGTGCGTTTCCTCAAATCACTGGGCGAGGACGCCGTCTACGAACGCATTCATCAAATGGCCCGTTATGTGGCCTCCGAAGCAAGACGACGGGGTTACCTGGAGGTGGTGACACCAGGGGACTCGCGACTGTACCGGGGAATGGTGTCGATCCGGTTCAAGCCCGAGAAGCTGGAAGCCCTGGCGGCCGCCCTGAAACGGGAACACATCTCGTCGCTCGTAGGACCGCGGGTGCGCGTCTCGACTCACATCTATGCCCGCCGCTCCGACATCGACCGCTACTTCCAGGTCTGTGACCGGTTTCTTCAAGCCTAACTGACGCCGTGGACACGACCTCTGGGAACCGCAGCTCCCGCTCCATCGCCGCCAGGATCGGATGGATCGTCTTGCTCATCGTTGTCTTGAGCGCAGATCTGAATCGGGTTGCTGCGGCCGACGATTCCGCGTTCGGACTGGAGCGTCGAATTCCATGGACCACCTCCCGGGTCGTCGGAACCCCGGATCCGCCGTTGCCCTACACCACGGAACCCTTCCTTCCCCAGCTTCCGCTCAAGAATCCACTGTTCGTGATCGCCGAGCCGGGCACCCCGGATCTTTTGGTAATTCTCCAAGGCAGCGATTCAGAACGGTCTTCCCGGATTTTGCGGGTGTCCGGGACCACGGCCGATCCCACCTCGACTCCGCTCCTCGAGGTCCCGCGTCCCCTGGTGTACTCGGTGGCCTTCCATCCGGAATACCGGACCAATGGGTTCCTCTACGTGTTCGCCAATGGAGGATCGCCCCGCACCAACCGTGTCTCCCGCTTTACCGTCGACCGTGGGTCTCCCCGGCGGGCAGTCCCGGAGTCGGAGTTGGTCCTGCTGGAATGGCGGTCGGAGGGACATGACGGCGGCGGTCTGGGTTTTGGCCGTGACGGGATGCTGTATTTGTCCACCGGCGACGGGACCAGCGACTCCGATGGCTGGGACTCGGGCCAGTCGTTGAACGATCTGTTGGGATCGGTGCTGCGCATCGATGTCGATCATCCCGATCCCGGACGTCCCTACGGAATTCCCTCCGACAATCCGTACTTCGCCAGCCCCGGAGCCCGGGGCGAGCTGTGGGCCATCGGACTTCGCAATCCGTGGCGTCTCTGCACCGACCGCGAAAGCGGCCAGGTCTGGGTGGGAAACAACGGCCAGGATCTCTGGGAATCCGCCCACCTGATCCGACGGGGTGAGAACTATGGCTGGAGCGTCTTTGAAGGCAGCCATCCCTTTTATCGAAATCGCAAGCAGGGCCCCGGCCCGATCGTTGCCCCCACGTTCGAACATCCCCACAGCGAGGCCCGTTCCCTGACCGGCGGCGTGGTCTATCGCGGGTCTCGATTTCCTGAGTTGGACGGCGCCTATCTCTATGGGGACCATTCCACCGGGCGCATCTGGGCCGGCCGCCACGACGGTCAACGGGTGCTCTGGCATCGGGAACTGGCGGCCACTTCCCTCCAGATCACCAGCTTCGGGGTGACCTCCGACGGCGAGATTCTGATCACCGACCTCGGCTCGGGGCTCCATCGCCTCATTGCCGCCAAACCTGCGACTCGCTCCATCGCCTTCCCGCGACGGCTTTCCGAAACCGGCATCTTCTCCTCGACCAAAACCCTCGAACCCCAACCCGGCGTGCTGCCTTACTCCGTCAACGCGCCGGGCTGGATGGATGGCGCCGCCGCTGAGCGACATCTCGCATTGCCCGGCAACAGCCGCATCCGGTACGCATCCAACCGGGGCTGGGGATTCGAGGATGGGGCGGTGCTGGTGCAGACCGTGGGATTTCCCGGACCGGACCGGTTCCAGCGGGTGGAGACCCGGATTCTTACCCGACAGGACGGCCGCTGGGCCGGCTATTCCTACCGGTGGAATTCCGCCCAGACCGATGCCGACCTGGTGGACGCCGCCGGTCAGGACTTCGAACTCCTGCGGCCGGATCCCGAAACAGCGGGAGGCACCCGTTCCCAGCGCTGGCGCATCCCCAGCCGCGCGGAATGCATGACCTGCCACAGCCGGGCTGTGGAATTCGTCCTGGGCCTGAGCGAGGTGCAGATGAACCGGGACCAGGTTTTTGCCGGGGGCATCCGCGACAATCAACTGCGCACGCTGGAACACATCGGCCTGTTCACCCAGCCCCTTCCCAGCCCGCCGGAGACGCTCGCACACCTGGTGGATCCCTACTCGGCCGCCGCGCCCCTCGAAGAGCGGGCCCGCTCCTACCTCCATGCCAACTGCTCGGTCTGCCATGTCGAGGCCGGCGGCGGGAATGCCCGGATGCAGTTGGAGTTCGCCGTGGCGCGGGACCGGATGGAACTGATTGGCGCCCGCCCGCAGCACGATTCGTTCGGGATCCGTGACGCCATGTTGGTCGCGCCCGGACGGCCGGACCAGTCGGTGCTGATCCACCGCCTTTCGCGACGCGGGCCCGGCCAGATGCCGCCACTGGTATCGGGAACCGTCGATACCGCCGCGGTCCGCCTCATGCGCGAGTGGATCGCCTCCCTCCCGGCACCGCGCTCCGTCGCCCGCGAATGGACGCCCGCCGACTTTGCCGAAGCCCCTCGGCAGCTGGCCTCGGGCCGCTCCTTCAAGGCCGGAAAGGCCGCGTTCCAGGAGGCCGGATGCATCCAGTGTCATCGGATGCAGGGGGAAGGCGGCAGTGTGGGACCTGATCTCACAACGGTTGGCCAGCGGCAGTCCGCCGCAGGAATCCTCGAATCCGTGCTTCTGCCATCGAAGGTCATCGCACCGGAATACGCCCAGACCGAGGTGGAAACCGGAACGGGAGAAACCCTCGTCGGCTGGTTGGAGTCCGAGAACGACACTGTCCTCGTGCTTCGTCCGGCGGGCGCCGAGGCGGCGCTCACGCTGGAAAAGACCGGACTGAAATCCCGGCGCCTGTCCCCGGTCTCCAACATGCCCGAAGGCATGCTCAACACCCTCGAGTATTCCCAGGTGCTTGACCTCGTCGCCTACCTCCTCGCCTGTGGCAACTCGGCCCACCCGGTGTTCCAACCCTGAGGACGCGCCGGACTCAACTCCGCCCGAACGCTACCGGACCGGCAGGATCGAATCCGCCGCCGTCAGCGCGCGAAAGCGGGGCCAGCGGTGGAAGGTGATGTAATTCGCATCGTGGGCGCTGTGGGCACCGTCAGAATCGTCGTCGAACGCCGTCCGGACCACCGCCAGCAGGTCCTCCCCTTCGATGAGGAAGTCGGCGTATTGGAAGCCATGCCGCTCGCGGTCGGGATGATGCAGCAACACGCAGCGGACTTCCCAGTGGAGCAGGTCCTTCGAATGAAGCAGCGCCAGCGTGTTCCGCGTCCGCTCCACATTCCCACCCCGTTGCGACGGTGGAATCCAATTCGCCAGAGACCAGTAGCTCTCGTCCCGGGAATCCCGGCGGACGGTGAACTTCTTGCAGCCGCCCGGGAAGGCGATGAATCCTGCCCTGGGGTCGAACGTCACCGCTGTTCCATCGGTACTAGCCTGGATGACGGCCGCCTTCTCGTCGGGCTCCCGGATATCTGCGCGGAGCACGTTCACAATGGAGCCATCCGGTGCCACCACGACGTTGCCCTCTAACCAACCACCAAACTTTCCGTCCAGCCAGCGGGGATCCCGGCCGAGACGGTTGCTGAACGTCCAGTTTCCGGCGTCCAGCAGGTCGGCATCCACCGGAGCGGACATCACAAACGACCGAAAATTGCTGCCCCAACCGCCCGGGCCCATGATGTCCTCAAAGGCGCGCCAGATCCGCCCGTTGTGTTCCACCACGGGAACTGGCGCCGTATGGTATTTCGCGTCGGATCGCAGCAGGCCTGAACGCGCATCGGCCGGCTCCGTCCACGTCCTCCCCCCATCGACCGAGCGGCGGATCACCAGATCGCCATCCTGCCGGCGGGTTCCCATCAGGTAGAGGTTTCCCCGGTGGACGAAGAGAGTGGACCAAAATCCCCGGGTCTCACTGCGGAGCTGCCACGAGGTCCCGTGGTCGGTCGAGACATAGACCCGGAGAACATCGCCGCTGCTTCCCGGGCCAAACAGATCGTGGGAGACCAGCAGTTCCCCGTTGGGAAGGACAGCCAGGCTCGGCGAGCCCAGGTATTGCTGCGTCGAGGCCGTCGAATGCGCCACCACGATGCCCGGCAGTTTGGGAGCCGCCGCGCCGGCGAGCCCAATCCCAAGCATCGCGCCCAACAGAAACCAAAGTATCTTTGCACCCGATCGCATGACGAAATCCGGGACATGACACCAACCCGATGGTGGAGACGCGAGCATTCCCTCCCGTCAAAGGTTCAGTCCGCGGGGACTTCGGGCTGGAGCCTCAATTCTCCAGTCTGGCACGTTGGTCCCCGAGCAGTTCTCCCACTTCACAACCCATGCCCAGGAACCCACCCCGCATTGTGGTCGTTGGCAGCGCCAACACCGACCTGGTCCTCCGGGTCAGCCACCTGCCGCGACCCGGCGAGACGGTCCTGGGTCGCCACCTGGATCGTGCCCCTGGCGGCAAGGGAGCCAATCAAGCCGTGGCCGCCGCCCGCGCCGGCGGGAAGGTTGCGTTTGTGGCGCGGGTCGGTGCCGACCCCGAGGGAGACGCCACGTTGAAGGGCCTGCGTCAGGCCGGCATCGACGTTCAACGAGTGGTGCGGGACCCCGAGGCGGCTTCCGGACTGGCTCTGATCTTCGTCGACTCGTCGGGCCAGAACTGCATCGGTGTCGCATCCGGCGCGAATGCACGATTGTCCCCGTTCGACGTCCAACGCGCCCGCGCCGAGATCCGCCGGGCGGCCGCCGTCGTCCTGCAACTGGAATCCCCGCTGAACACCGTGATTGCCGCCACACGCCTGGCGCAGGAGGCTGGAGTTCCCGTCATCCTGAATCCCGCCCCCGCCCGTTCCCTGCCCGCCTCCCTGCTCAAGCGGATCTCCGTCCTCACTCCCAATGAAACCGAGGCCGAACGGCTCACCGGTTGGGCCATCACCGACGAGGACTCAGCCCACCGCGCAGCCCGTGAACTCGTTGACCAAGGGGTGCGCACCGTGGTGCTCACCCGTGGGGCCAAAGGCGCCCTGCTAGCCAGTGCCGATGGCATCCACCCCATTCCCGGGTTCCGGGTCCGGGCGGTCGACACGACCGCCGCAGGCGATGTGTTCAACGGCGCCTTCGCAGTAGCGCTCGCCGAAGGCCAGCCCCTGCTCGCCGCGGTTCGTTTCGCCAACGCGGCTGCAGCCCTCTCCGTCACCCGCCACGGCGCGCAACCGTCCGCACCCCACCGCCGGGATATCGAATCGCTCCTAAACCCCGCATGAACCCCGCCTTCGTCCGGCTGCAACGTTTCGTCCTCACGCTTCATATCCTCGGCTGCATTGGGTCATCGCCGATTCCCGCAGCCCGGGCCGCGGACTCGCCT
>JBGAPN010000206.1:0-8636 GCA_044221235.1 Limisphaerales bacterium | reverse complement strand
GGCCACATTCCCAGTGACATCTCTCCACGACCGTCACCCCACCGGCCGTGACAAACTAGACAGTTTCGTTCGTAAACGTATCGACCTTCCTCGAGCAGGACGGGAGGGGTCACGCGAACGGCTGTCGATGAACCGGGCTCCGTTACCGCCCGCGCGTCTGCCCATGTCTCAGGTCCCCCCATCAGACCTGAGACCATTCCCACAAGCAGGATTGTCAGGACAAAACGGATTACCATTCGGCCTCGTGTCCCTCAGGTCGCGGCGTCAACACCACTCGTTCCTTGGCCGTCCCTAAGCATCGCTTGTCGCGCCACGCATTGCCCCGGTGCAACGTTGGAGTCACTCCTCCACCAGCCTTACCCGTCCGTACCGAAGGGTGTTTTCAAATCCGGGCTGTGTGCCGAGAACTTCGAGAGTTCGCGACGGCGGCGATCCCGCACGGGGCGTGGCCGTGAACCAGGATGTGAAGGGCTGCCGGAAGGGAACGACGACGGCGGATCCGGTGGGGCCATCCGCCGTCAACTCCATCACCCGGTTTTCGGACACGGTCCGGCCATCGAATCCTGTGCCTCCCGCATAGAACACCATCAGCAGCCTCCCTTCGGGTGTTGGTTGGAATCGGGCTGCGGACGCAATGACGCCGGGCTTGTCCTCTGTCGACTCGAAGAGGGTTCGTTGCTGCAGGATCTTTCCCTCCTTCAGGACGGCATGATGCAATGAATGGGACTGCCGTTCCTTGGGAAAGAACCGTTCTCTCAGCCGCTCGTCCAGCGCGCGTTCAGTCCACAGCAGATGAACAAGGCCCTCGGGCGACAAATACAGATCGCACACGGCCGTTGAGCCCGCAGTGGATTCCCGACTGGCAATCTCCGTCCACTCCCGGAAGGGCTCGCGGGTGATGTCCGGCGTCCACGTATAGAACAACCGTCGGAAGTCATAATCCCAATGCTGGCCGGTCAGGGCATGCTTAAATTCCCGCCAGTCCTTGCGCGGCTCGAGAATATCGCTGATTCCAAAGAAATGGACCGACCGATCGCGAATGGCCACGTTGGGATAGCAGACCCGGATGGGCTGGGGCTTCTCATAGTTGGCACCCCAGGGCCACTGGAGACGGCCATTCGCAGCCCATCGCCCCTGGGGGTCCCGAAACGCCCATTCCGCATGGGTGTAATCGATATTTTGGAAGATCACGAGTTTCTGTCCTGGACCATCCGCAGCCAGGCTCCGATAGGAATGCTCGGTGAAGGACGGTGACCCGCTCCAGCCCGGCGTAACATTGGCGACTGGCGTCCGGGGTACGTCAGAGTCGAACAGGACCAATCCGGGCCGTGCCGGACCACCTCCCGGTTCGGAACGTTCCGGTGCCAACGTGGGATTGGCGGAAACCCAGAGTTCACCCGTTGAAAAGGTTGCCAGCGGTGAAGGTTCGCGGGTTCTGCCCGCTTCATCAGTGAACCGCCGGACCCAGCCCTCCCGAGTCCGCTCCCATAGCACCCAGCGACAATTGTTCAATGGCGCGGCCCCCGGAATCGTTTCGAGGCCCGTGGCAAAGGTGCGGTCCCCTGCCCTCACCAGACACGTGGATCCGTGGCACCACATGGGCCCCGCTCCATTGTTGGCGGGGGTGTAGGAATACACGGTCTCCTCCACCTCAACGACCGGCTTCCAACCCGCCGCCGATCTGACGACCACCAGGACCATGGCCACACCAATTCCTAGAATCTGTTTACCGGGTGAAGTCACGCCATAATCCAATCACCACTGCCGGTCTCCTGGCCAGCCTCGTTCCCGAATCCATTATCGGACCTCCGCCAGCACACCGGAGATACGACAGGCTGCAGCCGGACCAACCACCACTCTCCAAAAAAAATGCGGCGGGACCGGCACGGTTCCCCATAGACTCCTTGCATGACCCGCTCCATTCGGCGCGTCGCTGACGTCCTTCTCCTGGGCTGGCTAATGGCCACTGCAGTTCATGCCGCCGCCCGCCCCAACATTCTGGTGATTCTGACCGATGATCAGCGCTGGGATGCGCTTGGAGTCGTCCAGAAGGAACTGGGCGCGCGTTCCCTGTTCCCGTGGTTCGAGACTCCCCATCTGGACCGGATTGCCCAGGAAGGCGTCCGCTTTCGAAATGTCTTTGTGACCACGTCGCTCTGTTCTCCCAGTCGGGCCTCGCTCCTCAGCGGTCAATACGCCCGAACCCACCGGGTGCTGAACAATTTCACTGAATACCCCAACTCATTGCCCGGATATCCGCGCCGGCTGCATGAGGCGGGATACGAAACCGCCTACATCGGGAAATGGCACATGGGCGAGGACAACGACGAGCAGCGCCCGGGCTTCGATTACTGGATGAGCCACCGGGGCCAGGGCAACTACTTCGACAACGAATTCAACATCAACGGAACCCGGAAGAAGCTGCCCGGTTACTACACCACCGTGGTGACGGACGCAGCGGTTGATTGGCTCAACCGGGCTCACGACCGACCGTGGTTGCTGGTCGTCGGTCACAAAGCACCCCACGGCGGCCCCATCCAGCCGGAACCGCGGTTTGAACACGCGTTGGACGCATTCCCCATCCGAAAACCCGTCAACTTTGGCAACTACCGCGTCACGGACGGGAAGCCCGCGTGGCTCGAGGAAAGCCTACCTACCTGGCATGGCGTCCAAGGCCCCCTCTATGGCCAGAAGGAATATGACCGCTTCGTGCGTGCCTATCTCGCCACGCTGCTTTCGGTCGATGAGAGCGTGGGGCGACTCTATCGCGCCTTGGAACAATTGGGTCAGCTGAACAACACGCTGATCGTGTTTAGCAGCGACAACGGTTTCGTATTGGGCGAACACGGTCGGGTGGACAAGCGCACCGCCTACGAGGAAAGCCTCCGGATTCCCCTTCTGGTGCGGTATCCACCCCTCATCCGACCGGGAACGACAGTCGACGCTATGGTCCTCAACTTGGACCTGGCACCCAGCCTCCTCGACATTGCCGGTGCCAAGAGGCTGCCCGGCATCCAAGGACGGTCGTGGAAGGAACTCGCCAACGGCACCGGCGGAACCATTCACAACGACTTCCTTTACGAGTACAACTACGAGAAACAGTTTCCCTATACCCCGAATGTCCGCGCCGTCCGCACCGCGGAATGGAAGCTGATCCGGTATCCCGGCGGGGATGGAACACCCGACCGGTTTCCCGCGGAGCTGTACCACCTCTCGAACGACCCGGATGAACTGCTGAATCTGGCCACCGACCCAAAGTATGCGGCGGTGCAGACCCAGCTGAGGAAGCAGCTTGATACGTTCTCCAAACGGGTCGGTCCCGATTCCATGCCCCGGTACGAAGGCATCGAGAACGTGCTCCCAAAATACTAACAGCGTTCGCCATCACCTCCTGCTTTCCGCCAACGACGATCAGCCTTCAGGCGGGACCAAATGGATGCCATGCGCCTGGGCGATCTGGGCGGCCCGGCCCATGTCCGGTCCCCCTGGCCGTGCGAATTCAGCCGCGGCTTCCGCATAGAAGTTTTCAAACCCACTGGGCGACGCATGGACCAGCATCTTCGTCGGCTGGTCGGTGTTGTTTTTGAAGGTGTGCACCTGCTTGCGGGGCGCAAAGACCGTATCCCCAGGGTGTGCATCCACCCACTGCCCCCCGACCATGAAACTCACCGTTCCTTCCAGGATATGGAACCATTCATCCTCGCGGTCATGATGGAACCATTCATCCTCGCGGTCATGCCAATGCAGCGGCGGCCCGCCACCGGGCGGCGTGATTGTGGTAAACATGGTGAACAGCCCACCTGTCTGATCGCCTCCAAGATGAACGTGCAGCTCTTCGCCAAACGCCCTGAGAATGCGGGAGTCTCCTCCCCGGCTCAAAATCGGTTTCATGTTCAATGGAAATGCAGGTGACCGCGGGAGGATGCTGAAATCGGACTTCAAAGGAAACAATCGCCTGACACAATCGCCTGAATGAGCAAACCAGGGCCTGGCTTGCCTCTCAGGGGCTTCTCCCCCAGTCTGGTCAGCGGTGCAGTCCTATTCCCAATTCGGCGAAGACCTCCTCCTGTGGAAACATTTCGGGGGCCGAACCGACGGCTTCTTCGTCGAAGCGGGCGCCAATCACCCGACTCTCTGCAGCCAGACGTTCCTGCTGGAGCAGCAGGGCTGGAAGGGAATCCTCATCGAACCGATCCGGGACAATTTTGAACGGGTCCGACAAGGCCGTCCGAACAGCCGCGTGTTTCGACTGGCGCTCGGTGCACCGGAACAGCGGGGAACCGTGGTCCTAAACGTGGCCGCCGGAAACGACGGGCTTTCCGGTCTGACGGTCAATGACGGCGTGGTCGTGGAGCGCACCGAGCAAGTGGAATTGAAAACCCTCGATGACGTCCTTGAAGAGGCCGGGAATCCAAGACTGGACCTGGTCTCACTCGACGTGGAGGGCCTTGAACTCCAGGTATTGAAGGGGTTCGACTTGAATCGGCATCAACCCGGGCTGCTCTTGGTGGAGGACCACCTCCAGCGAATGGGGGTCCACCGCCATCTCGTGCGACACGGCTACCGGTTGGTGAAACGCACGGGCTGCAACAGCTGGTATGTGCCTCGGGGTAGCCGCTTCGAGCTGTCCACCGTTTGGGAGCGACTGGCACTCCGATGGGAGATCTGGATCGATACACCGATTCGTTGCATCCGGTTTTACTTCAAGCGCCGCCGAAATCGCCCGCGTTGAACTCGACCGTCCGCGCCGGGTTCCGGGACCACCCATCGTTTCCTAGGTCGGGAATACGAGCCCTTCCAAAAAGGTCACCATGCGCGCCGCCTGTTGATCCCAGGTATACTCGCCCAGGATGTGCTCCCGGATGGAGCGGCCCCGCTGGCGAAGCGTCTCGCGGTCCGTCAT
This sequence comes from Limisphaerales bacterium, assembly GCA_044221235.1. Taxonomy (GTDB): domain Bacteria; phylum Verrucomicrobiota; class Verrucomicrobiia; order Limisphaerales; family UBA9464; genus UBA9464. The sequence continues at coordinate 3,733 of JBGAPN010000206.1, read as the reverse complement.
CGAGATGACCCGAAGTTGGGAACGGAAACTCCCGGAAAAATCATCCGCATCCAGGTAGAACGCCCGGTCTCGAAGCACCCGATCCACACCACCGGTCCGTGTGGTCAGGATGGACTTCCCAGTCATGGCGAACTCAAAGATCTTGGACGGAAAGCTGTTCTCCAGACCCCAGATGTTGAGGCGGGGGTTGATGAGGACATCCACCTTCTGCGCCCAGTCCAGGCAGTCGGATTGTCTTGGCAACAAACCGTCGAACTGGAACCGGGGATGTTGCGCGGCGATCTCCTGCAATTGCGCCGCCTGCTTCCCAAAGCCGCAAACGTGAAGTCGGCCGGGCACCGCGGCGTTCAAAAACTCCTGGATCATCGGAACCACTCCGGCGTGTTCCGCCAATGCCCCGAAGTACCCATACTCGATCGGACCGCTGGCCGCCTTCTCAGCCGGCGGCGAATAGGAGAAATTGAAGGCGGACGGCATCCACATCCACGGAATCCCCAGAGGCCGGAAAAACGCCTCCGTGCCCAGGCCGAACGAGATACAGCCATCATACCAGCCAATCGCCTCGTCGTCCGAAACATACATCGGCTTGAGCGAATACCGGAATCTCCGGAACGCCGGCATCCGCTTCCCAAGCGAAGCCGAGTCGGCAAAGATCAGGACGATCCTCGGGCGTGGCGACTGCCCGCGGAGCCAGCGTACGAAGCGGTTGAATACCGGGGTCAGATTGCGGACCAGGACGACATCCGGGGCACCCGAAGCGGCCACGGAGTCCAAATAATAGGACCGCAGTTCCCGCCAGGACTTCCAGCGGTGCCATAATTCCGGCGACCGGTCCCAAACAATGAGTTCATGTTCGAGTCCGAACGATTCATCCCTGGGTTCCAGCGCCCCATACACTTCGCCCCCCAGCAGCGAGACACTCCGAAGATCGGTCCTCTTGGCCAGGGCTTCGGTCATGCGGGTTTCGGTGGCGTGCCCGGCGGGATTGACCGACGGAAACCGCCCGATCACGCCCGGGGGAAAGGCATTGGTGAGTGAGAGAATTCGCAGGCGCCGCGGGCTCATGAAGCGGGCGCACGCTACGGAAACCCCACCGCACGCCGCAAGGTGCTTCCCTGCATTGAGCATTCCGACGCCCCGCGGTAGCCTCGTCGGATCATGGTGTCGGAATTACGGAAGATATCAGTATTCGGCCTGGGCAAGCTCGGCGCCTGCCTTGCCGCCACATTGGCACAACGGGGATTTGAGGTCGTGGGGATCGACGTCAATCCGGAGGCCGTGCGCCGAGTCAATGCCGGTCAGGCTCCGGTTGATGAACCTCTTTTGGCAGAGACCATCGCGACGGCAGGACCCCGATTGACCGCTTCGACGGACGCATCGGTTGCCGTCCAGACCGATGCCTCCTTCTTCATCGTCCCCTCCCCCAGCCTGCCCGACGGCAGTTTTTCCAACGAATTCCTGATGCGGGCGATGGCGCCTCTCGCCCGGGAAATCCGGAAGGCACGAAAGAAGGGGCATCTTTTTGTTGTCAGCTCCACCACCACACCTGGCGCGTGCCGCAAGGTGATCATCCCGATGATTGAGCACGAGCTTGGAGGCCGGTGCGGACGGCAGTTTGGTTTTGCCTACAATCCGGAGTTCATTGCCCTTGGCAATGTCGTCCGCGGACTTCTGGCGCCTGACATGGTGTTGATCGGGGAATCGGAATCGGAAACCGGGGTTCGGCTCGAATCCCTGTACCGACGTTACAATACCAACCAGCCAAAGATCGCGCGCATGTCGATCACCAGCGCCGAACTCACCAAGATTTCGGTCAACAGCTTCATCACGGCCAAGATCAGCTTCACCAACCAACTCCGGATGATTGCCGATCAATATGAGGACACGGACATCCACGCGATCCTGGATGCCGTGGGTGCCGATTCCCGGATCGGACACAAGTATCTGCGGGCAGGACTGAGCTACGGCGGTCCCTGTTTTCCCCGGGACAACCGCCTCGTCTCATACGCCGCCCGGCAGGTCGGACTGTCGGCCCCCCTTGCCGAGGCGACCGATGCAGTCAACGAAATCGCTAAACAGCGACTCGTCCAGCAAGCATTGAATTGCGTGAAACCTGGGGACACGGTCGCGGTTCTGGGCATGTCCTATCGTCCCGACACCTACATCGTGGAGGAATCCGCCGGCCTCCACATCGCCCAGGCCCTCAAACGGAGCGAACGCAGGGTGTGGGTCCATGACTTTGCCGCCCATCCCGGCAACAGTCCCGCGTTGCTCGAATTCGATTTCCTGGAGGACCTCCAATCCCTTCGAAAGTTGAAACGCCTGAAGGCCGTCCTCATTTGTTGTCCATGGCCGGGTTATGCACGAATCAAGATCCCCGCCAAAGCCACCGTGTTCGATCCCTGGGGAGCGCGAGCCGAGCGCTGACCGTGGGACCGATGTGTCCGGCCTTCAAACGCCCACCCCATTTCGATGCCGCCTCTCCCCCGATCCACCGATCCTTCGGGATTTTTCGCTGCCACCCGCCTCGCGCGGAAGATCCTCGTGGTGGATCTGGGATTCCTTGGAGACTCCGTCCATCTCGTTCCGGCCTGTTGGGAATTGAAGCGGAATTATCCGGAATCATCGATTCACACCCTTTCCGCGCGGGTTGGCGCAGAGGTGTTAAATCTGGTCCCGTGTGTTGACCGCGCCTGGCAGTATCCGCTGGCCAATCCCAGTCCACCCTGGTGGAAACATCTCGACATTCTGCGGGCCTTGCGGCGGGAGCGGTTTGACGTGGCGATGACGTTTAGCGGCGCGGATCGTCCAGTCCTGGTCACGGCCCTTTGCGGTGCCCGCCATCGGCTGGCCCACGACTCCGGTCGAAGGCATTTCTACAATCCCTGGCTGGTGCCCAGCTGGGTACCGCGGCGGCCCAGGAATGTTCCGGTCTTTGAGCAACGCCGACAGGTATTGGCGGCCGCCGGAATGCCATTGGGCCCGGCACAGTTCAAACTAAAGGTCCCCTCTGACGCGGTGGACTGGGCACGGACTCACCTGCCATGGGGTTGCATCCATCTTTCGCCCAATGCCAGCCTGCCGCTCAAGGAATGGCCGTTGGAGAACTGGTTGGAATTTGTCCCAAAGCTCGCGGAGTCGACCGGCCGCACCCTGGTGGCGACGTGTGACGGCTCCGCCCGGGAGCGGACACGGATGGAAGCCCTGGCCCGGGCGCTTCCCGCCAGGGCCTTCATCGTCCTGCCGGATCGTCTCCCCATGCCACGCCTCGCGGCCCTGCTCCAACAGTCGATCCTCCATGTGGGAGCCGACTCCGGAGTGACCCACCTGGCGATGGCCCTCAATACCCCGACCGTCACCGTCTACCGGGAGTACGAGGGTCGAACGGAATGGGCACCGCAGGGTAGCCGCCACCGCCAGTTGATCGTCGACTGTGCCTGTCTTCATGAGCCGCAACCGGCCTGCAGAACGTCCAACCGCGCCCAATGTCTGGGCCGAATCCTTCCCGGCTCCCTGTTGGCGCTCTGCCGGGTTCACCTCGATGCCTGCACCCCACATCCGGCCTGAGACCCCGTCGAGATTTCTCGCCGCAATCCCCTGCACCCCCCTAGGGTCGAACCCTTGGGCTGCGGCCCAGGATGCAACATCCCTCCCCTGCTGAATGAAGTCCTTCCTCCTCCGATTGGCCCGGCTCCTGTGGCCGCAACGGACGCGTCTGGCCATCGGCGTCGCC
>JBGAPN010000205.1:0-8542 GCA_044221235.1 Limisphaerales bacterium | reverse complement strand
CATCGTCCTTAACAAGAACGGCTCCATCAGCATCACCTCGCCGGATGGTAAGGAATTGGAGTCTCACTCCATCGTGGTTGGGTCGGTGATCTCTGTCTCTGACGGCGGCCAGGTAAAGAAAGGTGACATTTTCGTGGAGTGGGACGCATATAACGTTCCCATCATCTCGGAGAAAACCGGTCAGGTTAAGTTTGTGGACATCATTGAGGGTGTCACCATGAAACAGGAAGTCGATGAGGCCACCGGTCAGGAAGATCTGGTCATCATTGAACACAAGGAAGATCTCCATCCGCAGATTATCGTCGAAAACAGCGCCGGCGAGCCGCTGGCACAGTATCCGATCCCCGCGGGTGCCCACTTGGTTGTGGTCGAAGGCGACGAGATTGGCGCAGGCTCGCTCCTGGCAAAGACTCCGCGCAAGGCATCGAAGACGAAGGATATCACCGGTGGTCTTCCTCGTGTTGCCGAATTGTTCGAGGCCCGTCGGCCTAAGGATGCGGCTGAAATCGCCCGTATCGATGGCGTTGTGGACTTTGGTTCATCGGTCCGCGGCAAGCGCTGCATTCTCGTCAAAGACCCGCAGACAGGCACCGAAGAGGAGCATCTTGTGCCGATGAGCAAGCATGTGATCGTTTACAAAGGCGATTTCGTGAAGAAGGGGCAACAGCTGACCGACGGTCCGGTTGTGCCGCATGAGATCCTGGATGTCTGCGGGCCCCACGAACTCCAGGAACACCTGGTCAACGAGGTGCAGGAGGTCTACCGCTTGCAGGGTGTGACGATCAACGACAAGCACGTCGAGATCATCATTCGTCAGATGCTGCGCAAGGTCCGTATCACGGAGCCGGGCGACACCATGTTCCTGTGGGGTGAGCAGATCGACAAGACCACCTTCGAGGACGAGAACACTCGAGTTGAGAAGATGGGTGGAAAGCCGGCGGAAGCGGCGCCGGTCCTCCTTGGCATCACCAAGGCGTCCCTTGAGACCGAGTCCTTCCTCAGCGCCGCATCATTCCAAGACACCACCCGTGTGCTGACCGAGGCCGCGACGATGGGTAAGAGCGATGCCCTGCGCGGCTTCAAGGAAAACGTGATCATGGGGCACATCATCCCGGCTGGCACCGGCTTCGTCGGTCACCGCAGCGTTCGGCTCAAGCCGCTGGTCGAGGTTCCGGATGAACCCGAACCGGTGGCAACGGAATCGGAAGCGGTTGAGGCGCCAGCGCCTTCGCCGCTGACGGCCTGAAGTACTCAAGGAGTTTTGGAGCGGGCGACTTCGCGGTCGCCCGCTTTTTTTTGAAGGGAATTGGGCTCAGGAATGAGAGGCCCCCAGTATTTCGCAAACGGCGTCGTGCAGCGCTGCAACCATCTGCTTGAGTTGGCGTCGGGTCGTGCAGTATGGGGGCATTAGGACGATGACATTGCCGACGGGCCGGGTGAGCACTCCTCGCCGTGCCATCGCCTCGCAGACACGAATCCCGGCGCGTTCCTCCAGTTGGAAGGGTTCACGGGTTTGCCAGTTTCTCACTAATTCGACGCCGGCAACCAGGCCGACTTGGCGAATGTCTCCTACCGCCGGCAACGTCCAAAGCTGGCTCAGTTCCATCTGCATCACGTTTTCAAGTTCGCGCCGGGAACGGATGGATCGGTCACTGCAGAGCAGATCCAGGCTGGCATTTGCTGTGGCCGCTCCGAGCGGATGGGCCGTGAAACTGTGGCCGTGGAAGAAGGTCTTGAATTCCTCGTAGCGTCCTAGGAACGCCTCAAAGACCCTGCGTGTGGTCAGCGTTGCAGCTATGGGGAGATATCCGCCGGCCAAACCTTTGGCGAGGCACATAAAATCCGGTTGGACTGACTCCTGGCCGCATGCAGTGAGCAACGGGTTTTTCCGAACGCCGGTGCGTCCCAATCCGGTCATCACTTCGTCGGCAATGAGTTGGGCGCCGTGGTCACGCGCCAGACTGGTGGAGCGGAGAAGCCAGCCCTCGGGCTGTGCAATCATACCAGCGGCGCCTTGAATCCGGGGTTCGAAAACAAATGCGGAGTACGCTTTGCCGGTTCTTTTGGCACGGTCCAGTCGCTGCTCCAGGGGGCGCAAGCATTCCCAATTGCATTGACGATAGGTCCGGGCGTCAGCCTTCTCGGGCCGGGCCCGGTTGAAGCGGCAACGATAGCAATACGGAGATGGAATGGCGTCGGTCTTAAAGAGAAGATCGGAATAACTTCGGTGGAAGAGGGGAATTTGCCCCAGGGAGACTGCGCCTACAGTATCGCCATGATAGGAACCTTTAATGGAGAGAAACCGGGGCTTAAACCCAGGTTCCCGAGTGCGGCGTGAGAATTCATAGGAGAGTTTCAATGCGACTTCCAGGGCAGTGGAACCATCGTCGGAGAAGAAAACCTTGGTTAGGGGAATCAGGTTCGAAGTCCCATTTGCGAACCGGTTTGCAATCTGAACCAAGCGGCTCGCCAATTCACTTGCCGGGACATTTGCAAACCCGAGGGCCGAAACATGGGCGACTTTCCGGAGCTGCTTTCGAACAGCTGCGTTGAGGTGCGGGTGGTTGTGGCCGTGAAGATTTGTCCAAATGGAAGAGTTGGCATCCAGATAGGACTTCCCTTGGATGTCTTCGAGGACGGCGCCCTTTCCGCTGACCAGGATGATCGGCTCCTGCTTAAGCCAGTCCTGCATTTGCGTGAACGGGTGCCAGACGTGGGCGTGGTCAAGCCGTGCAATCGGGTGCATGTCTTATGCGGTTGGACGCAGGATTGGTACGAGTGCCTGGATAAGGCAGTTGATTTGCTCCGAGGTATGGTTTGCGTTCAGTGTGATCCGAAGGCGGGCAGAACCACGTGAGACCGTGGGAAAGCGGATGGCTGGAACATAAATTCCGGACTCCCTGAGTGTTGAGGAGGCCTCGAGTGCCCGTTCCTCGGTTCCGAGGATGACCGGAAGTATCGCACTGGAGGGCGGTCGATGGGGCTGTGTGTGGCTTGCCACCATTCGTGCCCATTCCCAAGTCCTTTCGCAGCGCCTGGCGCCTTCTTGCGACTGGAGAATCGAAAGTCCCGCCAGCGCTGCACCAGAAGCGGCCGGAACTGGCGCTGTTGAAAAGAGAAAACTTCGAGCTTTGTGGGTCAGGTATTCGACGAGAGTTCGCGAGCCGGCGACATACCCGCCCGCGGAGCCCAACGCCTTTCCGAGTGTTCCCATCTGTATCTCAATACGGGACTGGGATTCAGTGGCGCGGGCAAGTCCCGAGCGGTTGACGCCAAACAACCCCGAAGCATGTGCCTCGTCCAGCATCAGCCAGGCGCCGTAACGTTCCTTCAATTGGATGATCGCAGCCAGCGGTGCTTGGTCTCCATCCATGGAAAACACACTCTCGGTGACGATGAGGATTCGATCCTTCCCGTTCCGGCTTCGCCGCCGATTGGCCCAGGTCAGGATCGATTCGAGGGAATCGAGGTCATTGTGCCGGAAAATCCTGAGGGTGGCTCCACTGAGGCGGGCCGCATCGACGCAACAGGCGTGAACACGTTTGTCGAGGATCACGGTGTCTCCAGTTCCCACGAGAGCGGGAATCACTCCCAACGCGGTGGCAAAGCCGCTTGAGAAGGTCAGTGAGGACTCGGTGCCCTTCCATGCTGAAATGGCGTCCTCGAGGTCGTGATGGATTTGAAGGGAGCCGCTGATGAGCCGTGACGCACCGCTTCCAGCGCCCCACTGTTGCACCGCATTCAGGGCCGACTCGATCACAGCTGGGTGCGAGGCAAGCCCAAGGTAGTCATTGGATGCAAAATTGAGAAAGGAATGGCCGGGTTCCTGGAAGACGGTGCCGGTTCCTTTCCGGGCGGGACGCAGCACCCTACGCAGTCCGGCGGAGGAGATGTCAGCCAGTTCCTGGGCAAGGAGATGATCAAGGTTCGCCATGCGGAGGCGCCTTCGTAGCAGGCTTCCGGAGTGGGTATCAAACCTGGAGGGAAAGGGATGCCCCAACCGGGCGGTCCGACCGGAGGCTTCGGTTTGTCGATTCCTAGAAATGCAACGCGCAGATTTCAAGGGGTTAACGGTGTCAGATTCACTGCCTTCCCCGCTGGCGTTTTCGTCCAAGATCTCTAGTTTCCGCCCGACGATGAAGGGCATCATTCTCGCCGGTGGGGCTGGATCCCGCTTGTACCCCCTGACGTTGGTCGCTTCTAAGCAGCTCCAACCGGTCTATGACAAACCGATGGTATACTACCCGCTAACGACCCTGATTGAGGGCGGGGTGCGGGAGTTCTGCCTCATCTCGACTCCGCAGGATCTGCCACGGTTTCGACAGCTCCTGGGGGATGGCACGCGTTTCGGCATTTCCATCGACTATCGCGAACAGGCTCGGCCGGAAGGAATCGCCCAAGCCTTCCGGATCGCGGAAACCTTCATTGGTTCAGACCCAGTGACCCTGATCCTTGGCGACAATATTTTTTGGGGTGGTGATGTTCTACCGCGGGCCTTTTCAGATTTCAGCACCGGAGCAACCATTTTCGGTTACCACGTTCATGATCCGGAACGATACGGGGTGGTGGAGTTTGATGCGGCGGGCAAGGCAATCTCGATTGAGGAGAAACCCCGGATGCCCAAGAGCAACTACGCGGTACCCGGGCTGTACATCTACGACAACCAAATTGTCCAGATCGCAAGGGAGCTTAAGCCCAGCGCCCGCGGTGAGCTCGAAATCACCGATGTCAATGTGGAGTATCTCCGAAGGGGCATGCTGAACGTGTTCAAGCTGGCGCGCGGGTTTGCATGGCTTGACGCCGGAACCAGCAGCAGTTTGCACGATGCGAGCGCCTATGTTCAAACGATCGAGAAGCGGCAGGGCATCAAGGTGGGTTGCCCGGAAGAATCCGCGTTCCGCCGCGGTTTTCTTTCCCTCGGTCAGTTCGAGCAGTTGGTATCGGCGATGCCCCGATGCGAGTACCGCGGTTATCTGGAAGGAGTCATCGCCGAGGCCCGGCGTGATTGATGGCCCGAAGCTGCATTCCATTCGAACACCCATTTCCAAATGATACTTCTCCTCGGCTCCACCGGTTATGTTGGCCAGGCGTTTTCCGTGGAGCTCGCCCGACGGGGTCAGGCCTTCCGGGCGGTCTCCCGATCGGACGTGGATTACACGCGATTCCAGCCGCTCCGGGACCTCTTGTCGGCTATTCGGCCGCACTTCGTCGTTAATTGCGCCGGGTACACGGGAAAGCCGAATGTCGATGCCTGTGAAACCGCGCGGGCGGAAACTCTCCTGGGAAACACTCTCTTCCCGATGACATTGGCCCAGGCCTGTGCCGTGGAGAAAATTCCTTACGGCCATGTTTCTTCGGGATGTATCTATTCAGGGGCAAAGGTCGCCGACGATGCCGGGCGCTTCCGTCCTGAAAAGGACCTGATGGTGCCGGGTGTCCAGCACCTGCTCAATCACCACCCGGAGCGGGTGCGCGGCTTCACCGAAATGGATCCGCCCAATTTTTCCTTTCGGGATGGTCCCTGCAGTTTTTACAGCGGGACGAAAGCGCTGGCCGAGGAGGTCATGCAGGGAGTGGGTGACGGCTATTTGTGGCGCCTGCGTATCCCGTTTGACGAATTTGACAGCCCGCGCAATTACCTGAGCAAAGTTCAGCGCTATTCGCGCGTGTATGACAATGTTAACTCTGTATCTCATCGTGCGGATTTTGCCCGTGCATGTCTGGATCTGTGGCAGCTTAGGGCGCCGTTCGGGACCTACAATGTGACCAATCCCGGATGGGTGACGACGCGACAAGTTGTCGAGCGGGTGAGGCGAATCCTGAAACTCGACCGCCAGTTCGAGTTTTTTGAGAATGATTCCGAGTTTTACCAATCCGCCGCGAAGACACCTCGTTCCAACTGCGTGCTGGATGTTTCCAAATTGCTGTCAACGGGTGTCAAAGTCCGAGGCGTCGAGGATGCTCTTGAGGAATCCCTCGCACGTTGGGTGCCGGAGCGCCCATAAGCCAACTGAACGACTAGTCTTTCATGAACCTTCTTGTTACGGGTGGAGCCGGATTCATCGGTTCAAACCTTGTTCATCATATCATCGAACAACCCGGCATCCGGCGCCTCGTCAACTTGGATGCGCTTACCTATGCGGGGCATCTCGCCAACCTGAAATCGGTTGCGTCCCACCCCCGTTACGTCTTTGAGAAGGTCGACCTGCGTGACAAGGCTGAAGTGGTCCGCGTGGTGAGACAGCACGACATCACCCACGTGCTTCACCTCGCGGCCGAGTCCCATGTGGACCGCTCCATCACCGGGCCCGGGGATTTCATTTCCACCAATATCGTCGGGACCTTCCATCTGCTCGATGCCTGCAGGGATCACTGGAAGGGAAATTGGATCGGCAAGAGGTTTCATCACGTCAGCACAGACGAGGTGTACGGTTCCTTGGGTGCGACGGGTTATTTTGTGGAGACGACTCCGTACGCGCCGAATTCGCCGTATTCCGCAAGCAAAGCCTCCAGCGACCTTCTGGTTCGGGCCTATCACCACACCTACGGCCTGCCGACCGTGGTGACGAACTGCTCCAACAATTACGGTCCGTTCCAGTTTCCGGAGAAACTGATTCCGGTTGTGATTCAAAGCCTGCTCGCCCGCAAGCCGGTGCCGGTTTACGGGGACGGGATGAATGTACGCGACTGGCTGTTTGTGCGTGATCACTGCGAAGCCCTGTGGCTCGTGTTGAATCGCGGCAGGGAAGGCGAGACGTACAACATCGGGGGGCACAATGAATGGCCAAACATTCGGATCGTGGAATTGATCTGCGACCTGATCGACGAATTGAACCCATCGCTTGGAGGCAATTCCCGGAAGCTCATCACCTTCGTCAAGGATCGTCCGGGTCATGACCGTCGGTATGCCATCGACGCCGGAAAGATTGAGCGGGAACTGGGTTGGCGTCCTGCCTACACGTTCGAAAAGGGAATCCGCGAAACGGTTCAATGGTATCTCCACCAGCAACCGTGGGTTGAAGAAGTTCGCCGTTCCAAAGGAGTCTGACCCGGCGGGACAATCCGGTTTCAGAGGGGCCCCGTCCTCGGCCAGTGGATTTCCACTCCCCCGGCGGCCAGGAAGGCCTGGAAATCCGACAGCCGTTTTGGGTCGTTGCGCACGTGTCGGGGCAGAGTCTTGGTGCGGAGCGCAAAGGCTGCCAGGGAACCTGCCGCTTCGCCGATGTTCCATTCCACCGGGTGCAGTCGATAACAACCGTTGGTGATATGGGTCACCCCGGCATTCTTGCAGGCGGGAATCAGATTTTCCATCCGACGTGGAAGGAGTGCGCCGAGTGGAATCTGAAACGGCAGGGAACTCAGGTCGATGTAGTTGTTGCCGCTAGAACTTGGATGAAGATCGATCCGATAGGCACCGACACCGACCGAATCCGGGAATTCGGCCGACCTGACCTCGTCACGGGAACGGCCTGTCTCGCCCATTCTGGCCTCAGTGCTGACGTGCTGTTCCACGACAGTGAATTCTGCCTGGATGCGTCGTGACTCACGCACATACACGGCCTTCGCGAGGCCGTTTTTGGTTCCAACCACATCCGCACGCATCCGGAGTCCGGGCCATCCGGTTCCCCCGTCTGGACGGGGAGCTGAAGTCTGCATCCAGAAGAGTAGGGACAGGCTGAGGTTTCGCCCTCGCTCAAGGTGCCGGGTTGCCTCGTTGCCGGAAACGCCCAATAGGGGCCCCAGCCAATAATCGTTTTGCGGCCAATTGATCACCGACATTCCGCCCGGGTAGGCATCGCGGGTGAAGTTGGCGGGATCGGCGATACGACGGTAGTTGAACAGGTTGAGTCCTCCCGATCCCGAACCGGTCGGATCAAAGGAAACGTCACGGGGTTGAAGCGTGATCGGATTGCTCATGCTCCAGCTGAGAAGCCGACCGGGCCATTCCGGTTTCAAGAGCGGAACGTAATCCCTCCAGAAGTCGTATTCCTGCGGCTTCGGGATGATGTGGTCCTCACCTGCCAAATGATCGACCACGAAGCACCAGGTGAAGGCTTGCTGATTCAATGGCTGGGCTAGGTCGGGCGCGTGAGGCTCCCCGGTGTCTCGTCTCGATTCGGCCCCGATCACATGTTCCGTGCCCGACAGGGGCAAAAGGTCGCCGAGTTCCGTGGCGTCGAGGAAATAGGGGGCGGAGAGATCAATGGTTTCACCCGACTCCCGATTCTGGACCGTGACGCCGAGGATCCGGTCACCATTGACCGCTGCACGAATGGGAACATGGCTGGGAAGAATGCGAAGGCGGCCGCTGCTTGAATGTGGGGCAAGCATTCCTTGGAGCACGGCGAGTGCGACCCGAGGTTCATGGCAAATCCGGGAAACGGACCCATTCCCAGGGTTCAGTCGTGGATTCGCCCGGGCTTCTTCCGTGAGAGGATAGTGATTCTTGTAATACTGGCGGATCCCATCCCGGAAACGACGATACCTTCGTGTGCACCCGAACTGCTCAATCCATGGATGTTCATCCGGAGGTACGGCTTGG
>JBGAPN010000204.1:0-8722 GCA_044221235.1 Limisphaerales bacterium | reverse complement strand
AAAGGGCTGCGGGTCGGTGCTTCGTCATGGGTCACAGCTCCGAGCAGCCCTCCCACGATCCAGTTCATGGCCGGTACCCGGTGTCGAATCCAGACCGACAAGGGTTCCGGTTTCGCGCCCAGCGCCGCCTTGGGCTCCAGCGCGGTCCGGCCCAGCGACAGCGACCGGCATCCCCAAGCGAGCGCGGTGCCGATGGTGGAATGCAGGAGCCGCAGATAGATGGGCAATCCCTCGGCGGCGGCACCCCGGTCGAATCCGATGTAGTAACCGATGGCCCGGTCCCGATCGCGAAGGACGGTGACGAATCCCAGTAGGGCTCCGTTCCGGCGAATGACGTTGCAGGCGAAATCATCGCCCAAGGCCCGGCCCAGACTCGGCAGGTAACCTTCCCCCAACGTCACCAGCCGTACCGACGCGTTTCGATGAACGCTGAGATACAGTTCGTGGAGACGTTTCGATTCCGCCGGGAGATCCTGGAGGGATTCCAGCGTGCAACCGGCCTGGGCGAGCTTCTTCAATTGGTCCTTGGAATTGCGACGGTATTTGGCGTCGAGAGCGCCCAGGTAGTCGTCGTAGGTCCGCCAGCCCTCCGGGAGTTGGAGAACCATGTCCGGCTCGGTTTCCAACGGGCTGTAGCTGAACCGTCGGAGCGCATCGACCCCGCGCTCGGACGCCGTGATGTCCTTCACCATCAGAAAATCCGTCTGCCCGGCCAGCCGTTCCGCCCTGCGGATCCGGTAGAGGGCATCAGCGACGCCGGGCCAAAGCTCCGCCGGATCCTGGTCGGGCCGGAGCGCGATGCCATGAAATCCCCAGGACATCAGATTCCCGGCCACCAGCACCTGCTGTTGGATCGATGCCGTGGCGATCTTCTTTGCGGGCGACAGCGCCTTCCGCAGCAGGCTGGACCGGGTCGCGGAGTCGTTGCCGTCGTGGGCCAAATGCTCTCCGGTCAAGCGGACCTTCTGGAGCGCCATGGCGGCCATGGGCTGGCCCTCCCGAAATACCAGGGCGTAGCGGGGCGACAGGTTGTCGGGTCCTTCCTCCTCGATGACCCGAAGGACGCTTCGCCGGAGGAACAGACTCTGCCCCGTCGTAACCTCATCCCACGCCGCGGCGTTCAGGAAATCGATGCGTTCTGCGAACGCAAACTCGAAGCCGCTGGGGCGATGCCGTTCCCGGTGATTCTCCCGGATCGTTTTGAGCTTCGAGGAGACCTTGCTGAGAGGGCGTGGCAGGGTAGGCATTAAGAGTGAACGGGGAATACCTGTTGAAGGGAAAACGGGCAACGCCAGGTTCCGAGTTCAGGAGCCCAACGAAATCCGGACCAGGAACTCGAAATGCTCCACCCGACTGCGAAGAGACACCCGATGCGGCGCATGGTCCGCGTCCCGGACCTGGGAGGGACGGGGTGTAGCGACACGGAAACGGGGATTCAGGCCGCTGACCGGTCAATTTGGATGACGTGATCGGCGAGGAATTCGACCTGAATGCCGCTGCGAATCTCCTCAGTGCAATAGGGGTCGTTGTCCAGAACGCCAGTATACGATTCCGGCCGGACCTTCGAAACGATCACCCACATCCGCTCCACGTGAATCTCGTCGTCGACATCGATCCGAAAGATGAGCTTTGCGAAATCGCCCTCGCGGAGGTGTTCGCGATCTTCCTGCGACGGGATGAAGAACGTCGTTGGGAATTCGCGGTGGGTCTCCACCGCATTGTCGAGCGTGTAGGTCGCGGGCATGGATTTCAGGCGGACCGGAGTTGAACCATGGAGTCGTATTACAGTGGCGTGCCTGGGGCCGATTCCCAGCGGCCGGAATAGAGAAGGACCCAGTTCCCGTCGCGCTGCCAGTGCGCTTGGTTCGCTGTGAGCTTCAGCCGCATGCCGCGCGATTCGTCGAGAAGCTCGATGGCGTCAGGACGACGCGACGTCTCACGAAAGGTCCAGACTACCCGGCCGCCCTGGATCTCGGCCCAGGTTCCGTCAGGACGGCGCTCGAAGGCGCCTCCGTCCTGGGATCCGTATCGGAACCGTTGGGGAGAACCGGGTAGCGGGGACGGCTGGGTCATGTCCTGGCAATAGCGCTTCCAGAGTTCCTCCGGCGTGCTTCCGGTCGCCTGACTGAAGGTATTGCCGTCATAGGTGCCCTTGCGCAGCGCCGCGTTCAGCCGTCGGACGACTCCCGGCGCGGGACCCGATTCAAGCCAGAGCAGGAATCCCGCGGCCGTCTTGTAGCCCTCGCGGAAGGCGGCATCCTTGGCCGGTCTCGGAAAGTCCGCCAGGGGTTTGGCTTCGAAGATTGCGCAGCGCAGGTAATCGGCAATGCCCTCGGTAATCCAGCCTTCGCGGTTCTCAGGATAGGCCTGCACCACGTGGACCAGTTCGTGGATGATTACGCCTCGGGCGTCGTCGGGTTGGGTTTTGACCCACTGGGACGAAATCCGGATTTCGGCACCTGAGGCGGCCGCGACGCCGTCGTAGGTGGGATCGATGCGAACCCGGACCGTCGGCAACACCACGCTGGGTTCCGAAGCGAGGAGGTTCCCCAGACGTGGATACCATTCATTGGCGAGCTTCTCTGTCGATTCGGCCCATGCGGCGTGTTCCGGGCTTGCTGAGGCATCAATTTGGACTCGGGTGACTTTGACTGCTGGCGGCTCGGTTGCGTTGAGACCTCCGGGCAACAGTCCCAGGATCAGGATCAGGATGAATGTCATGACGCAGGCCGGTCGAAACATGGCGTGACCATCGGGAATGCCCGGATTTCGTCAACCGCCCGAGGTTGTGGTAGGGACCGACTGCGTCGGTCCGAGACTGAAACCGCTTGCGCGGGTGGAGTCATGGGCGGGGAAACGGGGAAGGTCCTCGCGTCAGGAGCTTCCCGCGATGCGCGACGGGGTGGGCGGGAACGAAGTGGGATTGAGATGGGGCCGCAGGCACTGCAGCCCTACCGCGAGGTAGGGACCGACTGCGGAATCAGATGGGGCCGCCCAGCGGATGGCGTCGGGCTTCTAGCGGGAACAGGATCCGCCGTTGTCCGAGGGCAGAGGCATACACGGCGGCCACCATTTCAACGGCCCAGGCGCCGTTCCGGCCACTGCACTCCGGCTCCCGCCCCGCTGCGATGGCGTCCAGCCAGTCTTGAACCGGCGCCCGGTTGTGGTCGTCCGCCGAAACCCGTTTTTCCGGGGTCAAAGGTTGCCATTGCTCCGTTCGGCCACTGTCGGTCCACGGGGGAGAGCTTCGCAGGAAGACGTGAGGCTCAAGGTCGCAATGGATGCGGGCGACGCCGCGGCTGCCGTGCAATTCCAGTCCCCAGTGACCGGTCTGTTCCCGGCGCCGGGCGTCGCTGCCAAACGTCGCCATGACTCCCTTTGGAAAGGCGAACAGGGCGGACACGCGGTCGCCCGCGACCCAGCCGACATTATCCTTCACTTGGCGGCGATCCGCCGGAGTAATGTCACGGTCCAGTGCCGTGACACATGCTGAACACCAGAGTGGATCACCGGCGAACAACCGCATCAGATCCAACAGGTGGGTGCCAAGCACCATGAGGTCCTCTCCGCCGGCGCGGTTGTCCTGTTTGCCAAAGGCTCGAAGTTCGAGGAGATCACCGAGGTTTCCCTCGGAGATGTAGGCCTTGAGGCGCTGCACGGCCGGCATCATGCGCATGGTGTGCGCGACCGCGATTCGGAGTCCCCGCCGTTTGGCTTCTGCCAGCAATCGATCGGCTTCCTCGGGAGAGACCACGAACGGCTTCTCCACGTACACGTGTGCCCCGGACTGGAGGCAGCCGAACACAATTTCGGCATGCAGATCGGCCTGGCGCATCGCCACCGAAACCAGTCGGGGCTTCTCCCGGGCCAGCATCTCCCTCCAGTCCGCATACGTCCGCGCCACTCCCAAGGATTTGGCTACACGGTTTCGGCCGGATTCGATCGGATCCGAGATGGCCACGACTTGGATTCCGGGAACCCCTTGGAATATCTGGTCGAGCCCGTGCCCGTAGTCCCCACGTCCGGTATGACCGATCACCGCAGCGGTCATCGGCGCCGGGTCTTCCCCGAGGGTCGTTGCGGTGCCCACAGTGGCGGCTCCGAGGGCCAGGGCGAATTGGCGTCGGGACAAGTGCATGCCGTCAGCAAGCCGCGTTTTGACGAGGAATGCGAGTGGAAGCGGTAGGGCTGGCCCGCTGGGCCGGCCCCGCCGCTCTGAGCGAAGCGAAGGACGGCGGACTTTTGTGGCGCGGTGTGGATCTACCGTGAACTCCGACGGCACCGAGGCGCGCCGAGTGAAACGAATTTGGAAAGCCGGAAGGCAGGAAGAGCCGAGGTCCTGTTCAACTCCCGGACTTCAATTCGGTCACAAGGCCCGGGAATGGACAATCCCCACACAGAGGTCCAGCGGGTATGCAGAAGTCCTGAACAATCTGGAGCAGCCCCTGCTGGATGGCCGCAGTACGGGGCAGTTCCGGTGGCTCGCCGGCAAACAGTCGAACCCGGGCGTGGCGGAGCCGTGCGTTGTCCTGACCCGGCGGCCAGGCCAGATAACGCTCCTCCACCCGATGGACCCAGTCGGGGCGATCCGCGACCCGGGTTCGCGCATGGAGCCAGGGGAGGACGACGTTGATGGCGAGATCGGTGGTCCGAGTGATTCCGAGAAACGGCAGCGGCCTGAGATGGGCCGCGGAACGAAAGGTCCAATGGTGGGTCCAGAAACCGTCCGGCTCCGGTGCGGGCTGGAGGCAGCGATGGAACCCTCGCAGAAGACCGCGACGGTTCGGGAACTCGGTGGTCAGCCATTCCTGCAAGCGGCTGGGAAGGTCCCCGGTTGAGCGCCAACGCGCGGCCAGCGCCAGTCGGCGTTGGGGATGGTTGGCCGGCCGGACTCCTGCGAGTCTCCAGACAGCCGGAGGCAGGCACTGGTCCAGCCAGCGATCCCGTTCCCGCCACCAGCTTTCCCACAGTTCCCGGACAAATCGAATTCCGGCGGGGGTCTCCGGCGGGTGGATCGGGATCAGTCCCGCCACTCCCATCAGCCGGGCTTCCCAAAGTCGGACTTCTTCGGGGGGCTCGGCGGCGACCACCTCCGCCACCCGGCGCAGGGGCCACCCGTTGTGCTTGTATCCGAGGGCCTGGAAAAGCCCCTCCCACAGGGCTTGGTCCCATCCCACCTGACGGGCCCGGGCGAGAAAATTCGCTGCCTTGCAGGTTAAGCGGGTCTGGGCGGCTTCGAGGAGAAGGGACGTGACGGTTCCCAGCTCCGTTTGACGCAGGGGGGCACAACAGCGGCCCAGCGTTTCGGGCGGCAGCTGGGTTCCCGCTTCCTGGTCCAACCAGGGGATCAATTCGTCCAGCGGTGCATCGAGGTAGGGCTTGAGGGGCAGGACGGGCGGGCCTTGGTCTGACGCCACGGAATCCCAGACGACCTGGAGGACCACGTCCCGGTACGCCGGGTTGCTGGAATGCCGATGCCCCTGCCAATGGCGGACTTCCACATCCAGTTCGATGTCGCCGCGGACTGCCGGAGACTCCCCCAGCTGGACCACGGCGTCGCGGAAATCAGGTCCCGGTTCCCGGTTCCAGAATCCCGGGTGCAGGACCCGGACAGCCCGGCCGTCGAGGGTTACCAGAGCCTCCCGACGGAGTCGTTGGTGTCGCCAAACCTGTTGCAACCAGCGTTCGGGGGGAGGATCGGGCGATTCACGGAAAGCACATCCGGCTTGAACCTGGCGGCGCCATTCCGCGTAGAATCCGGAAGGAAGAGGGGACGTCATTGCCTCCATTGTGCGGCGGCGGGTGTTGAAACAAGGACGGATGAACCCCCAGATTTGGGGAGCGGGCAAATGACCCGCAACCTCCCGGCGCTTTTTGGGTTGTATCCGCATGAACGAACCGGGTTGGTTTGACGTCCATCGATGCCCGCGGCCATGAATCGCGTCCTTCCCCAGAACTTGAGAACAGTGGCCGCCCTCTTCCTGGGCGCCTGCTGCCTGACCCTCCTACCCGGCAGGGCCGCCGACGATGAACCCGCCGAAGTCGGCCTGGCGGACCCGCGTCGGGACGCCACGGTCATGGCCGTCGAACGGGTCATGCCCTGCGTGGTGAACATTGCCACCCGCACCTGGGTGGAACGGGAGCACCCGTATGAGCGGCTTTGGCGCCAGTTCTATGGGTACCAGGGTCAAAAGGAAGCCAGCTACAGCCGGGGATCCGGCGTGGTGGTCAATGAGGAGGGCTACGTGCTGACCAATACCCATGTGGTGGCCGATGCCGATGACATCTGGGTCCAGTTTTTCAATGAGGACGAGCCCATTCCGGCGGAACGGGTGGTTCTGTCCCGCTCGAAGGATGTTGCCGTGCTCCGACTCAAGCCCAAGACGCCCCGGAAGTTTAAAGCCGTGCCGTTTGCCCGGGACGACGATCTGCTTCTGGGTGAAACCGTGATTGCCCTGGGCAATCCCTTTGGCCTGGGGGCCTCCATTTCCCGGGGCATTCTCAGTTCAAAGACTCGGCGTCCACCCACGGAAGTGGCCGCGGGAGGCGCTCTCGACATTGCGGACTGGCTTCAGACCGATGCCTCGATCAACCCGGGCAACTCCGGCGGCCCGCTGGTGAATCTGCGTGGCGAATTGATTGGGATGAATGTGGCGGTGCTGAACCCGGGGCTTGGACAGGGCATCGGATTTGCCATCCCGGTCAAACAGATCAATGCCGCGCTGGCGGAAACGTTGAGCGGTGTCTCGGTGGGTGGCTACTGGTTCGGAGCCCAGTTGAGCGGGGCCCATCAGCCGCTGGTGGTCCAGTCGGTTCAGCCCAACAGCCCGGCGGCCACCGGTGGATTGCGGCGTGGCGACGCCATTCTCCAGCTGGACGGACGCGCGGTGAACAGCCTGATCGAGTTCAACCGGGATTTGGTGAAGGCCAAGGATGACCAGGAACTGTCCCTCAAGGTCCAGCGGGGCGGAGAGGTCAAGACCCTCAAGTTGCGCCTGATCGACGAACGCGTGTTCTTCAACAATGACCTGCTCTGGAAACGACTTGGACTGAAGGTTCGCGCAGCCAGCCCGGGTGGTTTTCTGGTGGACGCCGTCGAGCGGGGCGGCCCTGCGGCCCAGGCGGACATCCGGGTGGGCATGATGATTACGCAGATTGACGGCCAGCGGATGGACTCGGTGGTTCAAATGGCGCGGTCCGCCTACACCAAGGCCCGCGGGGATTCGGTCAACCTCAACCTGGTCTGGGGAGAACGGCGGGGACTGGTCGTCTACCGCTCGGAAGCCGAGGCAGAAATCAAGGTCCGCTAGATGGACTGTCGGACTTTCCCCTTTTGGCCGCTCGGTTCCGACCGGTAGGCTCGACACCACTCCATGGACCCAGAGCCCATGATCGAGGTGAGGAATCTCACCAAGCGCTACCCCGGTCGCACGGCGGTGAACGGCATTTCGTTCACCGTCGGGCGCGGGGAGATCGTCGGCTTTCTGGGTCCCAATGGCGCTGGCAAATCCACCACCATGCGGATGCTGGCGGCGTTCATGCCCGGCACCAGTGGCACGGCCCGGGTCGCGGGCTTTGACGTCTGGCACCAGCCGGATGAAGTCCGGCGGAGGATTGGCTACATGCCGGAGAACAACCCGCTGCACCTGGACATGCGGGTCCGCGAATACCTCAAGTTCCGGGCCCGGCTGAAGGGGCTGGGCTGGCGCCGGAGCCGCGAGCGGGTGGACACCGTTCTCCAGCAATGCGGGCTGCTGGATGTCCAGCGCCGGATCATCGGCCAGCTCTCCAAGGGATATCGCCAGCGGGTGGGGCTGGCCGATGCCCTCGTCCATGAACCGGACCTAATCATCCTCGACGAACCCACGATCGGCCTGGACCCGCACCAGATCCGGGCCGTCCGTGCCCTCATCAAGGATCTGGGACGCCGGCATACGGTGCTGTTGTCCACCCACATTCTGAGCGAGGTGGAGATGACCTGCTCCCGGGTGCTCATCCTGAACCAGGGAGAGATCCTGGCGTCCGACACCCTGGCCAACCTGGAGAAGCGCCTGAGCCTGGACGGACAGGTGGTGGCCGAAATCGCGGCGGCTCCGGCGGCGTTGCGTGATGCCTACCGGGACCTTCCCGAAGTGGAGCGGATCGACGTCAGCCCGGCCGAGGGCGAGTATCAGCGCCTGGCCCTGACCCCGCGAAACGGCACCGACCTCCGGCCGCTGGTGTTCGAGCTGGCACGGCAGCACGGTTGGGCGCTCCGCGAGCTGACCCGGAGCCGTCACACGCTCGAAGACATTTTCGTTCATCTCACCCGCGGTCGAAAGGAGGACCGGTGAAACGCCCTCCTTCGGGTCGAACTTCGGAGCGCAGGCCCTGCAGGACGTTTTCCGGCCTGTGGGAGACTGTGGAATCCTGAATCCCCATGCGAGTCTTTCTGGCCCTGGTACGACGCGAACTCGGCAGCACCTTCAATGCGCTGACGGGATTTGTGGTCATGGCGGTGACCGCCCTGTTGACGGGCATTTCGCTTTACGACCTGGTGAGCAAGCTGCAGGACCGGCCGACGGATGCGCCGGTGACCGAGCTGTTTTATCAGAGCGCCTATTTTTTGGTGATCCTGCTGGTGGTGTCGCCGGTGATCACCATGCGCACGTTCGCCGCGGAAAAATCGTCGGGCACGTATGAGGCGCTGATGACCACGCCGGTGGGGGACTGGCAGGTGGTG
>JBGAPN010000203.1:0-8737 GCA_044221235.1 Limisphaerales bacterium | reverse complement strand
GCCGGCGAAGCTGTACACCATCATGAGGAGACGGATGTCCTCGACGGAGTGGATGAGGCGGTCGAGTCCCTGGCTCGGATCACTCAGCAGGGTTCCGCCGGGGATGATCAGGAGCCACTCGGTGTTCCACACGCTGCGGGCCACGAGGCGCGTGCTGGCGGTGATCTCCGCCTCGTCGATGTCCTCGTTGCCGGTGTAGGCCCGGAGTGCGGCGAATCGGCGGGGTTGGCCGAAGTTCTCGCTCAACAGGTCCTGGCCCGGAATCCACGAGGGGTTGGTGAAGTCATTCGCACCCACTGCAAAGGGCACCGGAACGGCCTGGTCAAGCACGCGCCACTGCCGCGTGGCCTGCGTGTTGCCCGTCGGACTCCGCATGACGTCCTGACCCACGGGGATCAGGTAAACCCGCGGTGCCCGCGCCAACCCGGCGTCGTCATAGCCCGGGAAGGTCACCCCCACTGCATTGATCTTGGTGGAGAAATAAGTCGGGTCGAAGGCGGTGTCTCCCCCGCCCAGCGGTTTGCCAAAGAAGTTCTGGCCAAACTGAATGGTGGTTGGGAACCGGATCACCAGCCCCGGCTGGGGCTGTCCGGGATTCTCCACGGTGAACGGCCGGCAGTAGCGGCGGAACTCCGGCACGTCCCACAGATTGGCCACCGCGGCATTCTGCAAAGCGGCGCGCCAGACCTCATCGGACGGATCGTTCGCGCGGTTGGGGTCCTCATCCCGGAGTCGGAACAGCTCATGGCGCAGCGAGAACCGGCCGGTCTCCAGCTGCGGATTGTTGAGTCCGAATTGCGGTTCCAGGATCTCCCAGTTCTGGATCATGCGGCCCTGGATGTCAGCCAAGCCCGAGCGGCCGGGGATGGGTTCGCCTTCG
This sequence comes from Limisphaerales bacterium, assembly GCA_044221235.1. Classification (GTDB taxonomy): domain Bacteria; phylum Verrucomicrobiota; class Verrucomicrobiia; order Limisphaerales; family UBA9464; genus UBA9464. Next base: position 7,857 of record JBGAPN010000203.1, on the reverse strand, counting down.
ACCAGCACACCGAGTTGCCGCTGCCGGACAATCTCGTCGAAGAAGCGTCCGGCCGCCCGACGGTCCGACCCGAGGAAGTTGGACTCGAAGTCGTAGGCGGTGGCGCAGATGTACACGTAGCGCGCCGCCAGGTCGAAGGTGGCCCGGTATTTCTGCAGGGCGTCGTTGCGGAAAATGCGGAACGCCATGTCGCGGTACCGGTACTCCGTCGTGTCCGCCGCGACGTCCTTGCGGAACCGCACCAGCCGATCAAGCACCCGCTGGCCCTCGGCAATGGTGGAGAGCAGACGTCCGTACGACTGGCGGAGGACCTCCTGCTGCTCGAAGACCTCGAGGCGCAAGTTGATTTCATTCCGGACCATGGATTCCAGTTCCTTGACCTGCTGGAGCACCTCGTAGCTCTGGCTGTTGACGGTCAGGTCGATCTCGGTGGTCAGGGCGACATCCTCCTTGGCGAGCTCGACAGCATTCTGGGCCACATCGAGCGAATCGATGGTGATCTGGGCGGCGAAATCGACAATGGCGTTGGCGGCACCCATGGCTCCACGTGCCGGCGCCGTCACGTCCGTCGCGAGCCCGACCACTTTGGGCAAGCTTTCGCCGATGGCATCGGCCAACCCCCGCTGCAGCACCGCGAGCCGGTTCACCACGGTGGAGACCCCCTTCATGGTCCCGATGGCGGTGTTCATGGACACCAAGGTGTCCCGCTGGTCGTTCAACAACTGAAGCTCAGTGTCGTTCACCGCGAAGCGCGTCTGCAGCAGGGCTACCCGGTCTTGGATGTCGAGGATGAGTGAGTCGTAGTTCTGGCCGGCAAACTTCAGTCGCGCGGTCGCTTGCAGGACGTCGGAGATCGCCTCCTGTACCTTTCCAGGAGCACGACGGGAACCCCACTGGCGGGGTGCCGCAAAGGCCCACTGACCTTCGGCCTGTGGATAGGTGATGTTCAGGAACACCGGATCGGTGGCGGCGATGGTGTAGGCAGTGAAGTAATCGGCCTCCTCCGTCGGGAAATGACTGCTGCCCAGGAGGCCCACATCCACCTGCTTGAAGAACGCGGTGAACTCGGAGGAGGGCGGGACCGTCTCGCCGGTGATCTCGGTCACCGGAACGTACATGTAATGGTACAGGTCGGGACCGTCGTATCCGCTCGGATAGGTCTTCCCGGCACCGATATCCCCGGCGTGCGGGTAACCGAAGATCTCGATTAACTGGTTCCGGAAGTTCAGCTCCTCGTCACGGGCATTGCGGGTAAAGGCATCCACGGTGTCCTGGTTGCTCCGCAGATTGCGACTCTGGGCATTGGCCTCGTCCCAGACCCGCTGTGTGTTCTTGAGCGCCTTGATCGCCCGCTCGTTGAGCTGCTCGAAATGGGAGAGTCCCTGAACCGCCTGACGGCCGATGGCCGCCGTGGATCCGACCGCGAGGAAGGTCGGATCCAGGTCGAATTGCATGGCCCCCTTGACCAGCCCGAGCGGATTCAGGCCGGCATCGGCGGAGTCCATGATGGCCTGGATCGACGTGTATTGCGCCACGATCTCCTCGGTATCGGAGACGGTCTGACGGTCGATCTTCTGGATGCCGGCGTGTGCCGGATTGGGATCCGTGGACGGGAGGATGGCATTGACGGTGAGCCAGTCGAAATAGGCTCCCTGCCCGGCCCGCCATGCCCACTCCGCCACACCCCAGGCGCGCGTGGCATCGGTGTCCTTGTATCCCTGCCACTGGCCATCCGGATCGTCCACATACGCGGACCGGTAGGTGAGATCGACAATTTCCTTCCCGGCCCGTGCCTTGGCTGCCGCGGCCTGGGCAAACTTCCGCTCATCGAGGAAGTCCACCTCCACCGGAACCCCGGCCACCAGCACACGTTCCGTCCGCGGCACCCAGGTAAACATGGGATGCCGCAACAGCTCGTAGTAGGTCGTCATCGCGGTGAGGTAATGGCCCCACGCGTCCCCATGTCCCTGAGGATACAGGATGCGCGCATCCTTTTCGTCGACGAAACCGTCGGTGTTGACGTCGTTGATGTTGTAGTTCTGCTGGTAGGCCACCTCGCCGTCGCCGAGGGTGAAGTTCCAGAACAGGTGGTTGTACACCGGGGGTGCCGCGACGCCGGCCTGGCGGTCGTCACGTCCGCGGAGCAGCACCAGTTCCTCCTCCAGCAATGAATCCATCTGGTTCTGGAAGGCGAAGATGGAACTGGCCAGCGCACCGTAAGGTTGGCTGCTGCCCGTGAACCCGATGGTTGGATCCTGGGCGTCCGCGTAGGCCTCGTTGCCCAGCAGCGTGTAGAAGTCGGCGATCCGCGCCGCCGCGAGGAGGAGCGCGTTGTTGGCCGGATTGAAGTTCACCGGCGGGAGCCCCTCGATGCTCAGCGACTTGCCGCGGTTCAAGACCGTGGTGTAGGCCTCGATCAGGCCGATGGAGTTAAGATTGTCTCCACTGGGGTTGAACGCGATGTCACCCTCATACCGCTGACCCGCCTGCCGGATCATGCTGGTGTACGTGGCAGACGCGTTGCCGTGGAAATCCGCCGTGCGCGCATCGAAGGGATTCAGCCCGCGAATGACGCGCTTTACCCAGCCTTCGGCCAATTGTGCCCGCGGGGCGCCACCGCCGCCGGACGGATCCCCGACCCATCCGCTCCACGGCACCTCGCCGCGGACATTGTAGCCTCTGATGCGGCAGATGAACCACGTGTCGCCCAGAGTGAGCAGACCCGATTCGCCGCCCTGACCGATGGTGACGTCGTTTACACCATGTCCGTCGGCGGGCTTCACGTTGGTATAGGGGATCCATCCGCGGATGTCCGTGATGGACCCCGTGGGCGACACCACAGGGAGGTCCGTAGGATCGAAGCCCGCGTCATCCGGCTTGTAGTACCACTCGAACGTAACCGGATCCGGATCGCCGCCGAACTCGGAGCTGTGGCGCATCGTGAGACGCTGGTCGAACACGTTGCCAGGATAGATCACCTTCAGGTCCCCCGGGTACGGCCCGTCATCAACGCGGATGATGTGGAGCTTGATGGGGAGACCCGCGAGCGCCGGGTTATCATTCTCGGCCAGGACCAGGTACCGCGGAGGAATGGCGGCAGGTGCGTCGGACCTCACCAGCGTGGCCGCACCCATCACGGTGGTCGCTTTAGAGTGCTCGTTGCTGTCGTCCACCAACTGCGGCGGATCGACCGCAAGTGTGTTGAATCGATAGTAGCGCACCAGGCCGTCCTCGTGTCCGGTCAGACCCTTCGCCCGGTCCCGGGCGATCAGGTCTCCGCTCAGGGCGACATTCCAGACGCGGAACTCCTCCAAACGTCCGGCAAACTCCTCGCCCGCGACACCGCCTTCGCGCCTTCCAATCTGGAGGTTCCCCGCCGCCTGACAGGCCGTCAGACTCGTATCCTGCGCCAACAGGACGCCATCGCGATAGATCCGTTGCTGTCGAGAGGGAGCGTCAAAGACCACCGCCCAGTGGTGCCATTCCCCGGTCTCGGGGTATGGGTCCATCGTGGTGACGCCATAGGCGTCGTCCGTGGCATTGAAGCGGAACTGGAAGCGGTTGGCGGCATCCCATCCAACCATCAGCTGTCCGTTCGGGCTGGCGGTTCCCAAGCCGGCCACGACGTCCGCCGAACTGCTGGAGTCGCGTCGCGCCCAAAACTCAATCGTGAACGATTTGTCGCTCAGATTGATGAATCCGGCGTCGGCGTAGTCCCCGGACCCAGTGAGCTGGAGCGCCTGGATCGGATGGAACGTGGCGGGCGGAACACCCCCGACCGCCGCGGTCAGCGCCTTGGGAAGCGCTCCGAGATTCTCCGGATACACGACCTCCCCGTCCTGCGCCAAACCGATGCGAAGCGCCCTGTCCGGATTCTTGTCGCCATCCACATCCACCTGATTCGGGTTTCGGGTGAGGTCATACAGGGCCTCCACGATCTTGGCCCATGCGCTGTTGCCCTCCGCCAGCCGCTGGATGGCATCACGCTCCCGGGACGTCATCACATTGGGCAGCAGCAGGGGCTCCCCGGCGCCGGACGTGTCGAGAATACCCGTGAACTGCAGCCATCGGTTGCCCGGATCATAGGTCAGCCGCTGCTGCAGCGTGGGGGGAACATCGTCGAAGTATTCCTTGCCGCCGCGATTGGACCGCTTGATGGCGTCCGGAATGGCCTCGCTGGACTTCAGACGGTAGGCCCGTGTGCTCAGCGGGTCATACAGGCGCGCGAGCGTCTCCACCGGGGTGGCCGGCTTGTCGTCGAGTGGATTCCAGTCGGGAGTCAGGTCGTCGTAGATGAGGGAGAGGCCGGCCATGTCCTTCACCGCAGGCAGCCCGTTCTTCGGCGTGGTCAGGGTCTCGCCAATCTGCAACTGCGACGTCTCCGGCCAGACCACACGGTAGACACAATCGATGGGAACATCCTGGGTTCCGGCTCCGGCATTCGGGGCGGACAGCGCATCAGCCTTGCGGTGGTCGAGCCAGGCCACACAGGCGCCGACTGGGACGGGTATGTATTGATAGGTGATGGTGGGTGTTGTGCCACCGGTACCCGGGTTGGTCCCACGCGGAAAGCCAAGCTTCGAGGCCGTCCGCCGGGCTCCTGTCGTCGTGGTTGTGGAACCAGTCCCTGTCGTGGAGCCTGCCACCACTTTTCGGTCCGGGTAATAGAATCCCGGCTGCAACGGATAGCCCCATCGCACCCGGATCTCCGACGCCTCACCGAAGGCGCCCGCGGCGCGCGCGTAGAGGGTTCCCTTCCAATCCTCCCACCATGGCCCGGAGGAACCGTAGGACTCGGCGCACAGCGGGAGGAGGCTTAGGGGATAGGGGGGCTGGATCTCCCGGCCGGCCGTGCCCGTGAACACGAAGACGTTGGTTCCCTGTTCGGCCACCACCCGATAAACGCGGATGGACCATTCATCGCCGGCAGCACCATCCTGGAATTTGAGCAGGGCATACGGTTCCGAAACTGGCGGCGTCGGTTCGTCATTCAAGTCATCCCGAAGCGCAAACAGCGCCTGACCGCTCCCCTCATTCGCCGGCGCCATCAAGGCATGTTCCTCATTCAGGTTGTACCCCGGCAATTCGGGGTCGTCCTGCACATAGGGCCGCACATTCTTATAGTTCGATGGCAATGGGCCTGAGCCGAGCCCGCTGGCGATCACGACGGTGTCCACCACGTCCTCCGCCGGCCACGAGACCGCATAGCGGACCGGCACGCCGCCCCAGGCAACCCCGATCCGGCTGAAGCGGTACCACACCACTACCATGTCGTCATCGGTCTTATCCGCACGGTCGAGATTCACCGGAATGATGGGACCGCGGCGTGTGGAACGGTCATGCGCCCGATCCGTTCCTGCCCCGTCGAAATACGACTTCGGGAAGTACACGTATCCGTTCTTTCCGAAGTAATCCTGGTGTCCTGGTGACCCGCCCCCGGCAGGATCCGCCAGCTTCTGGCCGACCAGCGCCGTTCGCTCCTGCAGGTAACGAGGGTCGTTCCACAGCACCGTGCGGACGACCTCAAAGTAGGGCGCCTGACTGGAGGGATTGGGGGAGAAACCGCGGGTCTCGAGATAGTAGATCACCGAGTAGCCACCCTGGGAGGCATTGAAGATCTTGGTGGTGGGATCGACCTGCGCCGCCCCACCCGAGCTTTGGTAGAGGATTCCCTGGAAGGCGTAGTTGAAGGGAATCACGCCCTTGGGCTCGATCTCCACCGGAACGTTGGCCACGTGGATCACGGGATTCTTGGGCCAGACACTGATCCCCTCGCGCACGATCCGTTCGGCGGTGACCTGGATGTCATTCCCGGAACCCGTCGTGTTGTCGAACGACGTGTACCACTTCAGTCGGGCGGTCACCGGACGGAGGGGATACAGTCGCTTTTCATAATCGCTCCAGAAGAAGGCGTTGGCAGCGGTGGCTCCGTCTGATCCTGAAATCACTTCGATTTCCGGCATCCGTTCTACGGCCAGTTCCGGCGGAGCGATGGGACGCCCGATGACCCAGCCAGGCACCGCCATGAACGCCCGGTCATTCCCATCTTTCCGCCCGGTGCCGACAATCGCGCCGTCGGTGTTGATGCCCCGCGCCTCCCTGAGGCTCCATCCGCTGGTCGCGAATTCCAAGCCGGCGGAATCGTGGATGAGATCATTCAGGTCCCGCAGCTGGCCCGCACTGTGGAGGAATGCCCGCGGCGTCGTCTGCCGATCCGCCATACCGACAATTTGACCGAAATTGTTGATCCCCCAGGCCACGGCCACGCTTCCCCCGGGCAACAGACCCAGGTCCGTCAGGGTGGAGTTCTGATACAGAACCGCCCCGCCGGGCGCATTCGCATCCTGGCTCACCGCCGAAAAGCCAACCACCAGCCCGTCGTCATTCACCGCATGCGCCTTGGAGAAGTCATGGCCTGCCAGCGTCCCGATGCTCACCGAGGAGGCGCCGGACCAGACGAATCCACGGCTGCGTCCCGTCGAATCCGTTCCAAATCCCACCACCTGGCCTGCTGCGTTCACCGCCAACGCCTCGCCGGTGTCCGCGAATCCGGTGGGCAGGGGCAATTCCACCATCGCCCCCACGGACGGAAGGCGGAAGGGACGGCGTTTGAAGTCCCCGGCCCTAAGGAAGGAACCCACCAGATCGCCGGACGAGTTCAGGCCCTGGCCGATCTGGTCGTTGCCCGACAACCGGGCGGACAGACTCTCCAGCACCCCGTCCCTCCACAGGAAGGCGGTGCGGGACCCTCCCGCTGTGGGACGGAAGAATCCGGCAATGGCGTTGTCGGAATTGATGGTCAATGCCGTCGCCTGGTACCGGGAATCCAAGTCCGAGGCAGCAGCGATGCCCGAAAGCCCGCGGTTGACCCACGCATGACCGTCACCGTCCTGGCTCTGGGCAACACCCACCGTCCAACCCAGGTCATTGATCGCGTTTCCATCGCTTTGATTGAGGGTGCCCAGGGTTCCCAAGTCGACCAATGCATACGCCGGAACGGGCTCGACCCGCAGTTTGAAACTGCGTGTGGTCGACAACGGAATGGCCCCCTTGTCCCGGACCATCACGTCAATGGTCACGGTGCCGATCTGACCGGCCACGGGCGTCACCGTGATGGTACGGTTCGCGCCGCTGCCTCCGAGCACGATGCTCTGCGGAGTGAGAAGACGGCTCGACCGCTGCGGCGCGGCCGTCACTTCCAGATCCGCCACCGGTGTCTCATTCGCCGCATCCCCAACCGTGAAGGCGATGGCCCCGGTACCGGTGCCCTCCTCGATGGTCCGGTTCGGGATCACCGAAATCGTCGGCGGATCATTCTGCTCCTCGACGCGGATGTTGACCCGCACGTCAAGGGAGGCGATGCCGTTGCCGTCAACGAGGCGGTAAACAAAGGAGTCTGTTCCGCTGTAGGCCGCCGCAGGAGTGTATTGGACAGGGTTGGTGTTGGGATCCGACCACGAGACGCTTGCGCCGGAAGTCAAATCCACCACACCCGCCCGCAATGTCCCGTGCGCAGGGGCTGTCACCAGGACGAAGTTGATGGGATTTCCGCCGGCCTGGCCCAGGAAGTTCTCCACGTCAAAGCCCGCCAGATAAATCGGTGTCGCCGTATCCTCGTTGACGGGCACAACCCCAAATCCTCCCGCGGGATCCTCGGTTTTCCCATAGGGGCGAAGGTTTTGGTTGGGAATCGGACCGAAGCTGGGCACGAAGGGAACCGCATATCGGAGAATCGCGGTCGCCGTCCCGGACACCTCGCGGTACTCCATCACCACATCATGCCATTGCGAGGTCGTCGTGGCGGTGAAGGATCCGGATTGGACTCGCGACCCGGTGCCCGTCCAGCGGTCGATGACC
>JBGAPN010000202.1:0-10026 GCA_044221235.1 Limisphaerales bacterium | reverse complement strand
CACGAAGACTGCGCCCGAATTCACGCGGAAGAAAGGATTCAGCCCACAGAACCCATCCGATTTCAGCGTCCGGCTTCTAGCTCCCTGTCATGGAGTCTGCACCTGGCAACGGCGGACGATCTCTCCAAGCGTGATGGCACGGGATCTTTCCTGTGTGGCGGTTCTCACCTCGGCCAGCACTCCCCCGACTACCGTCCTTTGGGGATCTGCCACGGTCGCCACATCGCTTCCGGCCCCGACCCTCAAGGCCTGCAGAACATCCCAGACGGTGATCTTGTCGAGCGGACGCGCCGGGACGAATGCGGTCTCCGGACCGTTGGTCTCATTCAACAGCCGGCATCCGGTGAGGGTCCTGAGCGTGTCTTTCGCCAGGTTCGGGGGAATCCCCAAAAGCTCCGCAAGCTGGGACGTCCCCATCGCTGCGTCCCCGGTTTCGAATCGGGACGCGATCAATGTCATCAGCCTCAATGCGGCAAACTCACGCGCCTGCTGATGCACCCGCCCGGCCACCCGTTCCTGCAGGTACGCTCTCCGATTCTGGTAGACGTAGGACACTTGGGCGCCAAACAGGACGATCAACCAGGTCAGATAGACTCCGAGCAGGAAGATGGGAAGTGCACCCAAGCTTCCGTAGATGGCGTTATAGGTCAGGACCCGGGAGTGGTAGAGCGACGACAGGCTGTTGTTCAGCACCCACAACAGCGAGGCGACCATGCCGCCGACAAACGCTGCCCGCCACTGCACCCGTGTATTCGGCATCCACAGGTATAGCGCTCCAAAGGCGAGGGCCATGAGGAGTGGAGACACAAAGAGGTCCAGGGACAACAGCAGTTGTCCCACGGCAGAACTGTTCAAGAACGTGCTGTGACGTTCCATGATCGAGAGTACCTTGACGCCCTTGGTCACCAGGAGGACGGCGGGCCCGAGGGTAATGACCGCCCAGTAGAAGACCACGCTCATGAGCAGCGTCCTTCCCCGGGTCACGCCCCAGATGTCGTTGAAGGCGACTTCGATGGTCCGAAGCAGGCCGATGGCCACCACGATCAATCCTGCGGCGGCGGTCGCGGTGATCTTTCCAAAATGGATTCGTTCCACGAACTCCACGATCCGGGCGGCAACATTGACCCGCTGCTCCTCGCCACCCTGACCGGAGAGACCGAGCATCGGAGCCGCCTTTGACACCCCCTGTTCGATCCATTGGACCAGGGTGGCCCGACGCTCCTCCTCGTTTCGCGGAAGAAACAGGGTGGCAACGCTCAACGATATGGCCAGCAACGGCACCAGGGCCAACAGCGTGGTATAGGCCAAAGAAGCCGCCCGGACTGGGCCCCGGTTTTTCACGAACATCTGCCCCACGAGGATCCAGAAATGCGCCAGCCGATGGTGGCGGCTCAATTGGCTGTCCGATTCCGCCACCGCATCCTCATTGATGAGGGTCCGGACCTGCTCCTGGAGCCGTTCCAATCGGCCCGAAGGACTCGACGCGGGTTCTGGCATGCCGAAAGGCTAGCGGCCGACGCTGGAGCTTCAATGATCAACCTGCCAACCTGGGTCCCATGCAACTCCAATGCGGAATTGTCACCATCTCGGATCGGGCTTCGCGGGGCGAATATGACGACCTGGGCGGACCGGCATTGAAAGAAGCCGCCGCCGGATACCAGTGGAATATCGTCGGCGAACGCCTCGTCGCGGACGAGCGACGTGACATCCAGCGGGCCATTCGCGAGCTGATCGCCCAAGGGGCACAAATCGTATTGACCACAGGGGGAACCGGTGTCGCCGTGCGGGACGTCACCCCCGAGGCCGTATTGGAGATTGCCGACCGTGAGATTCCGGGCTTTGGCGAGGCCATGCGGATGAAATCCCTGGCCGTCACACCCAACGCCATTCTGTCACGCGGGCTTGCGGCCGTCGTGGGCCAGACCCTGGTCCTGTGCCTTCCCGGAAAGCCGGCTGGCGCCGTCGAATGCCTTGGATTTGTCATCGGCGCCATTCCCCATTGCGTGAAGGTGCTCCAGAAAGTTCCGACCAGCTGTTAGTGAGAGTTTCCCTGCGCCTCGGCTATTCCGGAAGCTGTCGGAGCATGGCCATCACGACTTTGGACGCCGAGGCAACGGGCGATTCGAGCGCGGTGCCGCTGGGAGGCCGGGAAGGCCCGCCCCCGGCCAACCCAACAACCCCTTGGACGGATACAAAGGGAATCCCATTGGCCCAGCAGACTTGGGCGACCGCAGCGGATTCGAGATCCACCACTTCGGCCCGCCAGGCTTCATAGAGCCACGCCCGGTACTCCCGATTGGCCACAAAGGCCGGTCCACTCACTCCGGTTCCGCTGGTCACCACCCAGGGGCGCCGTCCTCCGGAGTTCCCCGATTCCAATTCACCCGCCACTTTCGTCGCCGCAGCCACCATTCCCCGGTCCGCTTCAAACGCCGGCACGGGCTGAGGTCCGGACATGCCGAGCCGCGTCGCCGTCGGTGTTTCGGGAAACACCATTCCAAAGTTGGGCAGTCCGGAGCCTCCTCCGGGCGGAACCTCCCACCCCAGCCCGGCGGCCCGCGGATTGACGTACGCCGCCTCGTTGTGACAGGCCCAGGTTTGCGGAATCACGACATCTCCGGGCTCACGGGACGGGTTCACGCCGCCGGCCGCACCCACAAAAATCACATGCGTGATGGGCTGCCGGTCCAACGCCATCTGGGTGGTCATCGCGGCATTGACCACGCTGACGCCGGACACAACGAGGAGACAGTGCCTTCCCTCGATGGTGACTCTTCGGAATACCAGACCATTCCGGCTCTGCAGGCCGCCCAGTCGAGAGCTGGGAGGAAGGGCCGACTCCAACTCGGCCATCGCTTCGGCGGTCGCGGTTTCAATGGCGTACAACGGGCGAAGCGACAGGGCCCGTTCCTCCGCAGACACAGTCCGGGAGGCGCAACCCGCTACGGACACGGAAACCGCGATTAGAAGCACCCCGGAAAGCACGGCCTTCCATGGGTTCAGGAGAATCCAAATGACGTGCTTCATGCCAAAAATGGGCGGGAACTGCTCATAAACGATTTCTCCAGCATACCCGATCGGGAGACCGCTGGGAAGGCGGTGCGGCCGCTGTTTCGCCCTGCAGTCCACCGAAGGAAGCCGTACGATTGACCGGGACTGGAGGAAACGTCCGTGGGGGACAGCGCGCGGACCGTGGGAGGGATCCGCCTTGACGCTCGGGAAACGGCGCTGCCAGCGTCTGCCCAAGCTGGTCCCGGAACCTAAAGACCCATGAAAACGAACGGCCTCTCTTGCAACGCTGGTGTGGGGACTGGACGACACGCCTCGCCGGCCGTCCACGGATTCACTCTGATCGAACTCCTCGTGGTGATCGCCATCATAGCGATCCTCGCCGGCATGCTTCTTCCCGCGTTGGCCAAGGCCAAGACCAAGGCCCAGGGCATTCAGTGCATGAACAACAGCCACCAACTGATGGTGGCGTGGCGCATGTACGTCGACGACCATCTCGACCGGTTGCCGCAATCGTACGGTCCAAACGAATGGGTCCACGGTTCCTTGGACTTCAATGCCGGAAACCGCAGCAACTGGGACTTGGAACAGGATATCAAGAAAGGCCTACTCTGGCCCTACTGTGGGAAGAGCCCGAACATCTTCCGGTGCCCGGCCGACTTCAGCACCGTCACCGTGAAGGGCGCGAAGCTTTCGCGGGTCCGCAGCATGTCGATGAACGGATGGATCGATTCCACCGACGTTGCGAGTTTCGGAAACGGCCGAATCTACAAGAAATTCTCCGACTTCACCGACCCGGGCCCAACGTTGACCTGGGTCTTCATGGATGAACGGGAGGACAGCATCAACGACGGTGAGATGATCGTGGGGATCTATGGATATCCCAACGGTCCGTCCCAGTGGAAAATCGTCGATTATCCGGGGAGCTATCACAACCGCGCCGCCGGACTCGCCTTTGCCGACGGTCACTCCGAAATCAAGCGGTGGTTGGATCGCCGGACCATGCCCGTTCTCAAAAAAGGTCAGGACCTCCCGCTCAATCAGCCGTCTCCCAACAATCCGGACGTGCTCTGGCTCATGGAACGCACCACGCGCCCGACCAAGTAGGGATCTGTCCGTCCCGTGTGAGTCCCGCTCAACACCCCGGCCGCATGGTTGAGTTTGACGCGAGCGACCCCATTCCGAAGCACATGCGGGCCCTCGTGTATCGGGGACGCGATGACCTGCGGGTGGAGCAGGTCCCGGTTCCCCGAATCCGGGGCCACGAACTTTTGGTTCGGATTGCCGCCTGCGGCGTTTGCCCAACCGACATCAAGAAGGTTCATGCCAGCACGGTGCCGCCTCCCCGGATCTTCGGCCATGAAATGGCGGGCATGGTCGTCCGAACCGGGGCCCTCGTCCGGGAGTTTCAAGTCGGGGACCGTGTTGCCCTGCATCACCATGTTCCCTGCCTGAAGTGTCATTACTGCCATCACCGGGCCTTCGCCCAGTGCGCGACCTATCGCCGTACCGGAGTGACGGCCGGATTCGAACCCGCCGGCGGCGGATTCGCGGAATATGTGCGGGTATTGCCTTTTTGCCTGCCCGGGGTGGTCCGGATCCCAAAACGAAACACCTATCTCGAAGGGGCCCTCCTCGAACCGGTCAACACTGTCCTCAAGGGCATCCGCCAATTGCCGCTGCAACGGGGTGACACCGTTCTGGTCGTTGGTCAGGGCCCCATCGGACTCCTGTTCAATCAACTGTTGAGCCTGGCGGGGATGCGCGTTTTCGGTACGGACCTGCTGGAATCCCGACGTCGATTGGGGCTCCGGTTTGGAGCCACGCGCACCCTGGCGGGCGATGATCCGGCGCTGTCCGACCGAATCGCCTCTCTCACCCGCCGGCGTGGGGTGGATGCCGTGGTGGTGACGGTCCCCAACGATGCGGTGGTCCTCCAAAGTCAGGAACGGGTCCGCGGCGGAGGGACGGTCCTTCTGTTCGCCCACACCCAGCGTGGACAGGAGACCCGCCTGGATCTGGCCCGTGTATGCGTCGACGAAAAGGCTCTTGTGGGCAGCTATTCCTCCGACTTCACCCTTCAAGCCGAGGTGGCCCGCAGGGTGTTTTCCCGTCAGTTGGATGTTCGCCCCCTCATCAGCCACCGCTTTCCACTTTCCGAGGCGATCGAGGCCGTTGCACTGGCCGCACATCCGAATCCCAATGTGATGAAGGTGGTGGTGGAACCTGCCGCCCGGGAATAAAAAAAGGCGCCCCGTTTGGGGCGCCTCGAAAGTTCAAGTCCGGCTAGGCGAACCTTACTTGGAGGATTCAGAATCCCAGGGGAAGATGAAGTCCTGGGCGGAATCAGTCGCCATGGCGGCGTCGCGGAACTGGTCGCGAGCGCGGCCGGAGGTGACCTGTTGGACGGAGCCGTCACCGAGCAGGAAGTTACCCGCGTTCTGGTGAATGTTGCCGGTGAAACCCGCAGAGGTGTTCAGCGTACGGACCGGGCTGCCGCTCGGGGCGAGCAGGGTCACCTTGATGCCCTTGGTGGTCGTGCCCTTGTCGCCGTCGAACAGCGGAGGGGTGCTGCCCACGCCGTTCGTGACGTTGCGGTCACCACCGAGGATCGACTGCGGCTGCTCTTCACTCGCGGTCAGACCCACGAAGTAGCTCACGCTCTTGTTCGGATCGGTCACGGTGTTGCCGTTCGAAGCGAGCATCGCGCGCCAGCTGGCGGCCGGCTTCTTCTTCGAGTCGGACGGGCAGAGGATGATCTTCGGGGTGCTCAATTCGTTGGACAGCACGGCGAAGATGGCCCAAGCCGGGTTCCCGGTCAGGTTGACCTGGCCGTTGGGTCCACCGGGGAAGTTCGTGCCACCGGACGCGGCGACATAATCAGCGGCTCCACCTTCAGAAACGGGCACATCCCAAGGGAAGCGACCGCTGTTGTCGGTGGCGAAAATGCGGCTGGCGAGGCCGACGTTCTTGAGGTTATTCACGCAGGCGATGCGGTTCGCCTTCGCCTTGGCCTTAGCCAGGGCCGGAAGGAGCATGCCGGCGAGAATCGCGATGATGGCGATCACCACGAGAAGCTCGATCAGCGTGAAGGCGCTGATCTTTTGCTGACGGAGACGATTCATAACTTTGGTTGGTGTAACGGAGTGATGTGGCGCGGACAGTAGTGACCGCTCACTTTTTGTGTCAACGCCTTTCTCCCATTTAGCATCACCGGTGCCATCAGTCCCACACTGCACAAAAACATCATTTTCCGGCCTGTTTTTGATGTTTTTGAAACAACGACACCCACGGCAATTTGCGTGAACCTCACGCAGCGCCGACAAATCTCTTGAGCGTTTGAGGCGGAAGCGGGAGAAATCACCCACCAAGGCCCCACGACCCTCCAATTTCAGCGGAAGACTTCGCATGGCCCGAGAATCCAATCCCAGTCGACGAACCAGCCTCACGCTCATCAACCGAGTCAAAGACCTGGACGACGAGGACGGCTGGAGACAGTTCTTTGGTCGATACCGCCGTCTCGTGATGTCCATCGGCGTCCAGCATGGGTTGGACGAGAACGAGGCTGAGGATGTGGCGCAGGAGGTTTTCTCCCGCGTGGCCCGAAACATCGGTGTCTTCGAAACCCGCGGTCGCCCCGGAGCCTTTCGGCGCTGGCTGGGAAATCTGACCACATGGTGTGCGTTAACCGCCATCCGAAACCGGGGCCGCCGCGTCCAACCCCTGGAGCCCACCGATTCCTCCGAGTCTGATTCTCCCAGCGAGCCCCTGGCTGAATCCACCGGTTCCACACCGCTGTCCGAAGTGACCGATCGGGATTTCCACGAACTCCTGTTGAAGCGGCTGAAACAGTTGGTTTCCGCCAAGGACTACCAGATTTATCAGTGGATTACCTTCGAGGGCATGACACCACAACAGGTGGCCGACCGCCTCGGCCTTCGTCGCGGGACCGTCGATACAATTCTATCCCGCACCCGTTTGGCTGCCCGACAGGAACTGGAACGGCTCGGGGAACGGATTTAGCGGTTCGGACTCGTCAGCTCCTCGCCTCGGGATGCGCTATCGGGACGGAGCCGCCGAACTCAGTTCCAGGATTCTCCCCGGAAGCCAGCCAACCTGATCCTTGAAGTTCGTCGGCCGGGTGTACTCTAGCACCAAAAGACGGCCCGGGCCGGCCCGCAGTACGTCGATGGGACGTCCCAAGGGCGCCAGGAGCGTGTTCACTTTCGCTTCCCAGGTTCCATCGAGCCTTTGACGCGGTCGGACCAAAAGCAGATCGAACCCGGAATCGTCACCGTTGCCGGTCCGGATCAAGTTTCCAAACCGCCCCATCACGAACGCCTGGCGCGCAGTCGCCGGAAAATCATCACCCAGCCACAACAAGCCCGCCGGGGAACTATGAGGATCGAAGGTCGAACCGGGTCCCGGACCCTGCCAGCCGTCCGGTCCGAGATTCTCGACGGGAAGGACAAACGACAAACCGGCCGGTGCCGGAGGGGTGTGTGGATACCACTTCTCGGCCGCAGGCTGGCGTCCGAGCTGATAGGGAAAACCGTGATGTTCGCGGCGGCTGGCCGGATGACGGGGGAACGACCACGTCCATTTCCTCGCCCGCATGGGCGTCGGGTCCATTGCTCCACGAAATGTGCGCCCCGCCGGGTCCCAGTTGAAGCTGTAGGTACTGCGGATCCTGGGCGACCACTTCCACCGTGGGTCTGGAAGCTCGGGATCCAACCTCCAAAGGCGGCCGTGACGACCTTCACCCATTTTTCCGAGGTGGACGTCGTCACCGGTTTCCTCATCGGTCCGGGATCCGCCGTTGACGTACAGGAGGCCGCGTCCGGTCCAAACCGATGTCGGAGATGCCGTGATTATAGGGCCCAATGCTGTACGGATAACTGGCGCGGAACCAGAGTTTGGAGAAATCGCGACTCGGAGGCGTTGGTGGTGGAGGTCCGGTAGATCGACATTGGAGACCAGCGGCCCTCCCTCCACCCGTTGGTTCATGGTGATTCAGAGCCGGTTGGCTGGGCCCAGGAGCCAATCCCAGGGTCTCCAAATTCTCCTGGTGCCGTTCCCGGGTAGTCGGAGGCGGACAACACCGGAACTAATTTGGGCGGCTTGAATCCAGCCGCCACACGGCCCCGCCCTGTCCGAGAACGTAGACCCGGTCCCGCCCGTCTCCGGCCAGCCGTACGGCAACTCATTGAGTCGGCCCACTTCCCCGAGCTTCGGGACCCAGCCGGGGCGGGTGGCAGGGGTTTGTACGGGGCATGGTGCCGCCAAGGCTTCAAGGTGGGAAGCGGAACGTGAGCGAATGTCACGAACGTTTCCAGCCGTGACTCGCGCGCCTGGGTTACCCCAGGAATCTCAGGACGAAGGCACATCCGCGACCTGGAGGTCGTTCAAGGCGACGGCCGGCATCTGCCCGCGATACACCGTTCCAAGACGGTGATCTCCCGATTGAGTCCTTCAACCACCGCCAGAATCGCATCGTTCCGGCGATCCGCAGAAATCCGACCTCGCCAACGGTGGATAGGTCCTGGACTCCCTTGCCCGTGACCTGGTGACACAGGATGGGTTGGCCACGCAAGGCTTCGCCTGCGGTTGATCGACGCTGATACCTCCGCCGGTAACTCCGCCGCCAAAGAACGCAGACTCAATCCCAGGAGTTAACGCCGGAAATCCCAGCATCGACAAGGACATGGCTGGAACGTAGGGTATGATCCCTCGGAATGCAACGCGCGGAACGCGTCCCAGGTGAATGAACTCAGGGCAAAACTCGCCGTGAATGGGTTCTGATTCTCCGGGTTCCGTCGATGCGGAACTCCGCCCAGGTCAACATCCAATTTACCGACGCCCATCCCCATGTTCGCCATGAAGGCCTACACTCTCCGGAATTCTGCGTTCACGCTCATCGAGCTGCTCGTGGTCATCGCGATCATCGCCATCCTTGCCGGGATGCTTCTGCCCGCCCTCGGAAAGGCTAAAACCAAGGCCCAGGGCATCTCGTGCATGAGTAATCTCAAGCAGTTGCAGCTGGCCCACCTGATGTATCCCAACGACAACAACGACCGGCTGACCGCGCCTGGAAATGCACGGGATGAGCCCTACCAGTGGGTCGGCGGGTGGCTGGGTTGGCCGGGGCCCTATCCCAGCGACAACACGAACCTCCAGATGATCATGGACGTGAAGAACTCCAAGTTTGCGCCGTATCTGCAGGCAGCCGGGGTCTACAAATGCCCCGCCGACCGCAGCCAGATCAAGTTGGGTGGGGGACGATACGCCCGGGTTCGAAGCATGGGCATGAGTCAGGCGATGGGCGGGCCTGGAGAGTGGCTGCCACCCGGGACCGGCATGTCCTCCCAACAGAAGAAATACCGCACCTTCTACAAGAGTTCCGACCTTGCTGCCGTGGGCGCCAGCCAGCTTTACGTCCTCCTGGACGAACATCCAGACAGCATCAACGCCGGCGGATTCGCCAACATGATGGTGGAGACTCCTGGAGCCGCCCGTATCATCGACTTTCCAGCCAGTTACCATAATCGCGCCGCTGGCATCTCCTTCGCGGACGGCCATGCGGAAATCCGGAAATGGGTCGACCCACGCACCGTCCAGCCCGTGAAGTTCTACGAGATGCCCCTCAACGTGGCATCGGCAAACAATCAGGACATGATCTGGCTGTCCGAGCGGACTTCGGTCAAAAACTGAACCGGTTTCCGCCGGCCCCGTCGCGCATGGCCGTCCGGGGTGATGAATGGCCAAAATGGGTGTGGAGTCAGATCCTCAGGATCCGGACGATCCGACTGATTTCCATCGGCACCGCCGCGGACCCCGTCCTCATTGGCGTCGTGTCGGCCTGTCGTGGACAGGCATAACCGAATGAGGCAATTTGATCTGTCCGTCCAAGCGTCGTATGCGCCACCCCCGAGTCTATTCCGCAGGATCCCGCGTCCCATCTCTTGCCTTGGTGTCGCTGTCGGCCGCCGTTTCCCTCGCGGCAGACATCCAGTTCAA
>JBGAPN010000201.1:0-8779 GCA_044221235.1 Limisphaerales bacterium | reverse complement strand
CTCTCCCGTCCTCCCCGAGTCGGAGGGGAGAGGGGGACCTGACGGCAGGACGGAAGTCTTGGGGCGAGGGCTGACCCCGGCGGCCTAGCAGTCTCCTTCTTCCAGAGCGAAGCGGCGGAAGGGAGAAGGTGGCCAAAGGCCGGATGAGGGCCCGCGGGAGCGCAGCGACTGCGCTACCGGCTTACCTCCTACCCCTTTCCTCTTACCGCCCCGGCCCTCACCCCAACCCTTCCTTCCTCCCTGAGTCGGAAGGGCGAGGGAGATTCACTTTCGAGTTCAACTTTCAGCCCGTTCGGAGAGAGCATTCCTCCAATGCAATCGTGTCCGCTTCGCACTTCCGTCATCGGAAGCTATCCCTTTCCCGGATGGCTGGAATTGGCGTCGGTCCAGCTGGATCGTTTCGGTCCCGAGGACCTGGCCGAACTGCAGAACGACGCCGTGACGGCGGCCCTGCATGACCAATTTGCCGCGGGACTGGACGTGGTGACCGACGGGGAACAGACCCGCCTCGACTTCAATCTTTCGTTCTACGGGCATCTGAGTGGCATCGACCTCGAATCGGCACCACCCCGCCGGTTCGGTCCACCGGCGCATGACCAGCGGGGCCGGCACCGGGTGGTGGCATCCCTGGGTGCCCCAAAGGGACTCGGGGCGGTGGCGGAGTTCAAACGACTGACGGCGCTGTCGGCCCCGTGGCTCGAACACCGGTCGGTCCGGCCCACCCTCAAGGCATCCGTTCCCGGGCCTTACACCCTTTCGGGCCGTCTGCTACCCGCACCGGAACTGGGATATCCCGACCGCTGGGCCCTTGCCGAGGCGCTGCTGCCCTTGGTGCGGCGGGAGCTGGAGGACCTGGTGGCGGCGGGGTGCACGGAAATCAGCGTCGATGAGCCCAGCATGAGCTGTTATGCCTACCGGGAGGATCCGCGTCGATTTGTAGACATCTTCAACCGGACGGTGGAGGGCGTGCGTGGCCGAACCCGGGTTTGCACCCACCTGTGCTTCGGGAATTACAAGGCACGGGCCGTCGGTCCGCGCCAGATCGCGCCCATGTTTCCGGCCTTCCTGGAGTTCCATTGCGACGAGATGCATGTCGAGATGGCCAGCCGTGAATTCGCGGAACTGGAGCTGATCGCCCGGATCGCGCAGCGCTGTGACGTGGCGGTGGGCATCGTGGACGTGAAGAGCTATTACGTGGAAACGCCCGACGATGTCGCGCGACGGGTGCGGCGCTGCCTGGATTTCGCCCCGGCGGACCGCCTGGTGTTTGCGCCGGACTGCGGGCTGAGCCAGACGGCGCGGTGGGCGGCCCGGCAAAAGCTGGCCAACATGGTGGCCGGCGTTCGCCGCGTGCGGGCCGAACTCTGATCCGCCCGGCGTTCCGCAATTCAGCACGGGGAGATTCCATGAAGCCGCCCTACTGGTCCGACGATGCGTTCCTGGCTGATGTGGCCGGGGCGCGCCGGGACCTGACCCGACTTCACCTGTGGTGGGTTGGCCAGAGCGGGTTCCTGGTCGCTTGGAATGGGCGATGCGCACTCCTGGATCCGTACCTTTCGGACTCGCTGACCCGGAAATACGCGCAAACCGACAAGCCCCACGTGCGGATGACCGGCCGGGTGGTGGCGCCGGAACGCCTGGACGTTGTCGACGTGGTGACCTCCACCCACAATCACACCGACCATCTCGATCCGGAAACGCTTCGGCCGCTGGCTCGGGTGAACCCCTCCCTGGTGTTGGTGTGCCCCGCAGCCAACCGCGTTGAGGCACTCGAACGATCGGGGCTGCCGGAAGACCGGGTCCTCAGTCTCGATGCGGCGGTGGCACCGGTTTCAGCCGTCGTTGCCGGCTTCGAGTTCACGGCCGTTCCTGCGGCCCACGAAGCTCTTGATCTCGACGCCGGCGGCCGGCACCGGTACGTCGGTTGGATTGTCCGTGCCGGACCGTGGACGATCTATCATTCGGGCGACACGATCCTCTTCCCAGGCATGGTCGATCGCTTGAAGCCTCATCGGATCGACCTCGCGTTGCTGCCCATCAATGGTCGTGGACCGGAGCGCAGGGTGTCGGGAAACCTGTGGGGTCGTGAGGCGGCCCAGTTGGCGTCCGCTATTGGTGCCCGTTGGGTGGTCCCGTGTCATTTTGACCTCTTCGAGTTCAATACGGCCACGCCGGAGGAATTTGAGGCGACGTGCGCCCTGCTGGGGCAAGCGCATCGGGTGTTGGGACAAGGAGAACGCCTCTCCCTGTAGTCGGACGGGTATTACCACCGAAACCAGTTCGAATCCCGCTTGGCGCTGGGCGGTGGATTCCCCCAGATTCCCGTCAATCACCTGACGGATCGGAGTTCCGATGGCAGAATCCATTCCCAGCAACGCGGTGTCGGATGCCCCGGTTATCCTGGAGAGTTCCGAATTCGCCCGATTTTTCGGGGTCCTGCAGCGTCGTGGGTTTGAGATTGTCGGGCCGCGGGTGCGCGATGGAGCGATCGTTTACGACACGCTGCAGTCCCCGGACGAGCTCCCGAGGGGCTGGACCGACGAGCAGGGAGGGGGAACGTACCGGTTGAGACGCCGCTCCGACGATGCGTGGTTTGGGTATGTGGTGGGACCCCATTCCTGGAAGCGATACCTGTTTCCACCGGAACAGCGGCTGTTTCGGGCCCGACGTACAGAGAAGGGCATTGAAATGATCCCGGAGGAGCGAACGGTCCCGAAACGGGCGTTCCTGGGTGTCCGGTCCTGTGAATTACACGCGATGGCGATCCAGGATCGGGTGTTTCTCGGTGGGGATTTCCGGGATCCCACGTACGCCCTTCGCCGCGAGAATGTGTTTCTCATCGCGGTGAACTGTGGGCAGGCGGGCGGAACCTGTTTCTGCACGTCCATGGGAACCGGCCCGAAGGCATCCGCCGGCTTTGATATCGCCATGACGGAGATTCTCGACGGGGACGGTCATCGGTTTTTGATGGAATCGGGCACGGCTGCCGGAGCGGAGATTCTTGGCGAGCTCAGGTTGTCCGCGGCGTCTGAGGCCGACCATTCCGCCGCCGCGACATCCGATCGCCGGGCGCGGGAACAAATGGGAAGGAGCCTGGACACGGAAGGGCTTCGGGACCTCCTGTACCGGAACCTGGAGCATCCCCAATGGGACCGGGTGGCGGGCCGGTGCCTGTCCTGCGCCAATTGCACGATGGTTTGTCCCACCTGTTTCTGCAGCACGGTGGAGGATGTGACCGACCTCACCGGCGACCACGCGGAGCGTTGGCGCAAATGGGATTCCTGCTTTACTGTGTCCTTCTCCCATGTGGTGGGTGGACCTGTCCGCAGTTCGGTAAAATCCCGTTACCGGCAATGGCTCACCCACAAGCTGGCCACCTGGATTGACCAGTTCGGAACCTCCGGGTGCGTCGGTTGCGGCCGTTGCATTACCTGGTGTCCGGTGGCGATTGATCTTACCGAGGAGGTCCGGGTCATCCGGCAATCGGAACGCCGCGTCCCGCCGCCCAGGAAGGAAGTCCTTTAGGAAGGCCCGATCATGAAAGACCTGAAGCAGCTCATCCGGGAGCACCCGTTCTTTGCAGGCATGGCTCCAGAATACCTGGATCTCGCCGTGGGATGCGCGTCCAACGTGCATTTTCAACCGGGCGAATATCTGTTCCGCGAAGGCCTGGAGGCGGACCGGTTCTTCATCGTACGGTCCGGAAGGGTGAGTCTTGAGCTTCATGTTCCTGGTCGGGATCCGGTGATCCTGGAGACCATCCAGACAGGCGAGGTCATCGGCTGGTCGTGGCTGTTCCCGCCCTACCTGTGGCAGTTTGACGCCCGGGCGGAGGAACGCGTGCGCGCGACGGCCTTCGATGGGAAATGCCTTCGGGGCAAATGCGAGGCGAACCATGATTTGGGCTACGAGATGGCGATGCGCTCCGCCCAGATCCTGATGCAGCGACTCCAGGCGACGCGTCTGCAATTGCTCGATGTCTATGGTCGTCACGCGTGAGAACACCCCGGACGTGTCCTCGCCGATGGATCCGATGCTGCCGGAGCCCTGGAGGGTGCGTCATGTCCGTCGCGAGACAGCGGACACGTTCACCCTAACCCTGTCGGCGGAGGGGGCCCGGAAGAACACCACGTTTACCCCCGGCCAGTTCAACATGCTCTACGTCTTCGGCGTGGGAGAGGTGCCCATTTCCATCAGCGGTGCCGGACCTGAACCCGGAACCTGGATGCACACCACCCGCGCTGTGGGCACCGTGACCCGGGCCATGGAGCAACTGGAGGTCGGGGATGTCATCGGCGTCCGGGGTCCGTTCGGCAGGGGCTGGCCCATCCAGGAAACGGAAGGACGCGACGTCGTCCTGGTGGCCGGCGGGCTCGGTCTGGCGCCGCTTCGACCGATCCTGTGTGCGCTGCTGGAGGGGCCAAGCCGAACTGGCCGGCTTTCGCTGCTCTACGGAACCCGGACTCCGGGAGACGTCCTGTTCCGTTCCGATCTTCACCGTTGGAGCCGCCGGCGTGATTTGCAGGTTCACATGACGGTGGACCGCGCAGTGGGGCCGTGGCGGGCGAATGTGGGAGTGGTGACCTCGCTGATTCCCCACGCGCCCTTCGACCCAGGCAATACCGTGGCCATGGTGTGCGGGCCGGAGGTCATGATGCGGTTCACCGTGTTGGAATTGCAGCGGCGCGGCGTGCTTCCTTCGCGCATCCACCTTTCCATGGAGCGAAACATGAAATGTGCGGTGGCGATTTGCGGCCACTGCCAGTACGGCCCGGCCATGGTGTGCCGGGATGGCCCCGTGTTCCGCTACGACCAGGTCAAGTCGTGGCTCAACCTTCGCGAACTGTAGTCATGTCCACCCCGGTTCAGCCCAAGCTCGCCGTGTGGAAGTTCGCATCCTGCGACGGATGCCAGCTCAGCCTGCTGGACTGCGAGGACGAGCTCCTGGCTCTCGCCGGCCGGATCCAGATTGCGAATTTTGTTGAGGCGTCGCGAGAGGTGGTGAAGGGCCCTTACGACCTCTCGCTGGTGGAGGGATCCATCACGACGGCGCATGACGTTGAGCGGATCCAACAGATCCGCCGGGTTTCACGTCGCCTCGTGACCCTTGGCGCCTGCGCCACCGCGGGCGGTATCCAGGCGCTCCGCAACTTCGCGAAGGTGGAGGACTACACGTCCATCGTTTACGCGCGCCCGGAGTACATCTCCACGTTGTCCCGTTCCACGCCCATCGCCGACCACGTCTTTGTCGATTTCGAGCTTCGAGGTTGCCCCGTCAGCAAGCGCCAGCTCCTGGACGTCATCAGCGCGTTCCTGTCCGGACGAAAACCGAACACGGCCCCGCACAGCGTCTGCATGGAGTGCAAGCGTCGCGGGGTCGTGTGCGTGATGGTGGCCCGGGGCGTGCCCTGCCTGGGCCCGGTGACCCACGAAGGGTGCGGGGCCCTGTGTCCGGCCTATCACCGCGGCTGTTATGGGTGCTTCGGTCCGAAGGAGACCCCCAATACCGGCTCACTGGCCACCTGGATGGGGCACATCCAGCACGTGTCCTCACCGGACCTCGTGCGGGTCTTCCGGAGTTTCAACGCCGGCGCGGAGGCGTTTCGCCGGGAAAGCGAGGCGCATGAAGGGCACTAAGACCATCAAGGTCGATTACCTGGCCCGGGTGGAGGGCGAGGGATCGCTGTTTCTCAAGATCCGGAACGGCACCGTGGTGGAGGCCCGCCTGAAGATCTTCGAGCCGCCCCGCTTCTTCGAAGCGCTGTTGCGGGGACGTCAGTTTGGCGAGGCGCCGGACATCACGGCGCGTATTTGCGGCATCTGTCCGGTGGCGTACCAGATGAGCGCCGTCCACGCCCTGGAGCAGGTCTGCGGCGTGCAACTGCCGGCTCCGTTGCGGGCCTTGCGGCGGCTGATGTATTGCGGGGAATGGATCGAGAGCCATGTGCTGCACATCTACATGTTGCATGCGCCGGATTTCCTCGGATATGCGTCTGCCATCCACATGGCCAAGGACCACCCGGCGGTGGTCCAGCGGGGCCTCCAGTTGAAGAAGGTGGGGAACCAGATCGTGGAGCTTTTGGGTGGACGGGCGGTGCATCCCATCAATGTCCGGGTGGGCGGCTTTTATCGGCTGCCCGAACGGGCGGAACTGGATGCCCTCGCGGAACGGCTGCGATGGGCCCGGGAGGCGGCGCTGGAAACCGTCCGGTGGGTGGCCACATTTCCTTTTCCGGAGTTTGAGCAGGATTACGAGTTCGTCGCCCTGCGCCATCCGGACGAGTATCCGTTCAACGAGGGACGCATCGTTTCCAACCGGGGTCTCGACATTGCTGCGACCGAATTTGAGTCACAGGTGGTCGAGGAACATGTCGCGCATTCCAATGCCCTGCACGCGGTCCTCAAGGGACGGGGCGCCTATTTCGTCGGGCCCATGGCGCGGTTTCACCTGAACTTTGACCGACTGTCGCCGCTGGCCCAGTCAGCCGCCGCGGAAGTGGGACTCGGCCGCCATTGCCGGAACCCATTCCGCAGCATCCTGGTCCGGGCGGTCGAGGTACTCTGGGCCTGCGACGAGGCGCTGCGCATCATCGAGCGATTTGAACCCCCGGACGCCCCCGCGGTGGAGGTGACGCCGCGGGCGGGGACAGGCTGCGCCGCCACCGAGGCGCCCCGTGGATTGCTGTACCACCGATACCGGATCGACGACGCCGGCGTGATTGCCGAGGCGACCATTATTCCGCCGACCTCACAAAACCAAAAGACCATCGAAGAGGATCTGAAGCGCTTCGTGGCGCCGCGGGTGGATCTTCCCCGTGACCGCCTGACCTGGGAATGCGAGCAGGCAATTCGGAACTACGATCCATGCATTTCCTGCGCGACCCACTTCCTGAAAATGGACGTTCAACGCGAGGATGAGGAAGCGGCGACGTGAGCGTTCCCGACGCCATCCCTGTCGAAGATGTCCCGACGACCGCGGTGGACGTCCTGGTGTTGGGCGTGGGAAACCGGCACCGGTGCGATGATGGTGTGGGCTGCGTGGTGGCGGATCGACTGCGGCCCATGGTTTCACCCGGGGTCAAGGTGATGGAGTCCGCGGGAGACCCGGTGGATCTCATGGACCGCTGGCGGGGAATTGCCCGGGTGTTTGTGGTCGACGCCGTTCGTTCGGGCGCACGGCCGGGTACTGTTCTCCGATTCGACGCGCACCGGACTGCCCTCTCGTTGGACCTGTTTCCAACCTCCACCCACGCACTGGGACTGGCAGGGGCGGTGGAACTGGCCCGGGCGCTGGATTCCCTCCCCGCTCAGCTGATTGTGTTCGGAATCGAGGGACACGAGTTCGGCCATGGGGAGGCTTTGTCCCCGGAGGTGGCGGCGGTGGTGGACGAAGTGGTGGACCAGCTCCGCCTGGAAATCGTTTCATCCGGGGACAGCCCCTGACCTGAGGTCTCGACCATGCATGAACTGTCGTTGATTCATGACCTGCTGCGGAAGATCGAACAGGTCGCCCGCGAACACCAGGCCTCCCGAATTTCGGGCGTCACGGTTCGCCTCGGGGCCCTGTCGCACATCTCGGCGGACCACTTCCGCGAGCATTTTGTCGAGGGAGTCTCCGGTACACTGGCGGAAGGAGCCCAATTGGAAATCGAAGTGACCGACAATCCCAACGATCCCCACGCGCAGGACATCCTGCTCGTCAGCGTCGATGTGGAGCCTTGAATGAATGGTGAACGGGAAGGTGGAGTGGTTGAAACGGTAAACGGGATGTCGCGGCTCCACGTGGCTGTGGAAGGCGTGGTGCAGGGAATTGGCTTTCGTCCCCGGATTTACAGTCTGGCCACCGGGCTCGGTCTCGGCGGGTGGGTTCGTAACACCCTGGAGGGAATTGCACTGGAAGTCGAAGGAACCACGGCGGGCCTGGAAGAGTTTGTCGGCCAACTCTGGGAGTCCCTGCCACAAGGGACCACGGCCGTGCGGACCAGAGTCCTGGATCCTGAACTCAACCGTCCGCCCACCTTCGAGATCCGTCCGAGTACCGAGCCGGAGCCCGGTTGGGCGGGGATGCCGCCGGATGTGGCCACCTGCACCGAGTGCCTGAGGGAGGTCCTGGATCCGTCGAACCGCCGCTTCCGGTATCCCTTCACCACCTGCTCCCGATGCGGGCCCCGCTATTCCCTCATCGAGACGATGCCCTACGATCGGGAACGCACGGTGATGCGCGCTTTCCCGCTCTGCGCCGCCTGCCGCTCCGAGTACCGCAACCCGGCGGACCGCCGGTTCCACGCCCAGGGGATCACCTGCGCGGAGTGCGGTCCGACGCTGGAATGGTGGGATGCCGATGGAACCCCGGTTGGGTCACGGGAACAGGCCATCCAGGCGGCATGTGATCACCTTCGCCAGGGTGGAATTGTGGCGGTGAAGGGAATTGGAGGATTCCAATTGATGGTGGACGCACGAAACGGCAGTGCCGTCCGCCGTCTTCGGCAGCAAAAGGCACGAACTGCCAAGCCGTTTGCCGTGATGTTCACGGATCTGGCGGCCGTCCGGGAGGTATGTCAGGTGAGTCCGGAGGAGGCGGCGCTGCTGGAGTCGCCCGAAGCGCCCATCGTTCTGCTGGAGCGACGACCGGATCCGCCGGTTCACGCCCCGCTGGCAGACGATGTCGCGCCCGGTGGTTCCCTGGTGGGCGCAATGCTCCCGTGCAGTCCGCTGCACCACCTCCTGGTTCGTGATCTGGGGATTCCCGTGGTGGCTACCAGCGGCAATCTCAGCGAAG
>JBGAPN010000200.1:0-9203 GCA_044221235.1 Limisphaerales bacterium | reverse complement strand
GCCTCGCGGAGTTCGGCCCGTTGACGGTGGGAGTGACCGCGATCGGTGCGAGCGCCTTTGCCAGCATCTTCGTCATCGCCTTCGGATTTGGGGGCTTTCACCCGCGTCTCCCCGTGATTGCGACCGCGTGGGCATTGGTGTTGGGAATCGGCATTACCGCCGCGTTCTGGCAAGCGTTGCGAATCCACTCCGGCCGCTTCGACCTGGTGCTCGATGAACATGCCGGATGGATGGAGCTCCCGGGTCCTGAGAAGAAACGGCAGCCTCGTCGGGTGCCGATTCAGGCGGCGAAACGGGTGGACGTGGAGACGGTGGTGGAACGCACCTCCAAAGGGGGCACGGCACGGACCTACGTTCCGGTGCTTCACCTCCAGGGAGGACATGGGGACGACGTCCGCCTGGGAAAATTCTACAGGGAGGCCCGGGCCGAGGCATTCGCGGGCTGGCTGCGTCAGAAACTGGGATTGAAAGCGATCACACCCGGCCGGGGAGCCGGAAATTAAGGCGTCTCCCCCTTTCGGCCCTCCCTGGGAACGGCGGTGACCGTGGGTGAGTCCAGTGGGCTACCACATCAGGTTGCGAATGATTTCCTGATGAGGAATGCCCTGTGTGCGTCCGTGATGCAGGAGGGCCGTTTCGACGTACTTGGCTGCACCGCTTTGAAAGCAGTCAAAACACTGGACCAGGTCGCGGTACCAGACCGGAAACCGCCCGGTAAACTTGAGTTCGAGAATCACCATGTCGGTGGTCGCGACGTAGGGGTCGGGCATGTGGGTGAGCAGTTCGCCACCGGGCCGGGAACATCCCCGGACGTTCCGGTCGAGGGTGACCCGGACCTCGTTGTCGAAACTGTTCACATAGGCCTCACGGTCATAGGCCACGTGAATTTTCGGTTTGGCCCTGAGATGGTGCATCAGGACGAGGAACCGCTCTATTGCGACCCGGTCCTCGATCGCATCCGTCGTCAGGTCACCCGGATCGGGCAGGAATCCGGACAGAATCCGGGCCGCCGCCTCCCGACGCACAGCGCCACGTTGCTTGAGGATGACATCCTTCATCCGGCGCTTGATTTCGAAGAACACGGGCGTCCCGGGAGACTCGTTGTAGTAGCGGACCCGCAGTTTGAAACGGTTCTTGTCCCCGTTCACCGTGCGGTGGTGGATCTCCCACTGGTCCGAATCGAGGTAGAGGCTGTGTACCTCGTAGGAAAGGTTCTCCCGCCCGATGCCGAACTCGTCGAGTTCCAGATGTTGCTGGACAAATGAGCGTACCTGCAGCGCCACCGTCTCCGGGATCAAATATTTGAACTCCCGCCGTGAGGCCATGAGGGTGTGGTCTTGAGCCATCGGTGATCTTGAGCTTTCGGCGGAGACTGGGATGGGACCTGACAGGGGGTGACGTGTTCAATTGTCAGGAAGGGTTTCTCCCGGGGCAGTGTCCATGGAGTTTCCGGTGGTGGCCGGCCCGGTGGAACTGGGTAACGCAGTGCTCAAGCTCACCCGCGTGTCCGGGCTGGAGGTGGGACAGTCCGTAACGCTCATCGACAATGACGGGACGGAGCCCGTGGTGGGAACCTTTGCGGGACTTGCCGATGGGGCGCTGTTCCCGGTCGGCGCCCAGTTGTTCCGCATCCAGTATTACGGCGGCACGGGCAATGACGTCATCCTCGTGCGGGACTCCGCGGGTCATGTGTTAAACTACGGTTCGCCCGGCTTCGATGGATTTCACCTGCTGGCTGGGGCAGGAGACCGTTTTGCAACATACACGATCCAGGTGTCCACCAACCTGCTGGACTGGAGCTTCCTCGGGACAACTCGGGCGGATGGCGGGGGACGGTTCGAATACGTGGACGCCGAGGGCGATGGAAAATCGCGGCGGTTTTACCGGGTTTTTGGGCCGTGAAACGGACCTCCTCCACGGGTCCGTCGACCTTTACAGGGCGTGGACTCCGGCAGAGGATTCGTGATGGCCAGCGACCCGTTTCTGAACGCCGCGATTGAGGAAGCCCGGAAGGGTCTTGCGGAGGGAGGAATACCCATCGGCAGCGTGCTCGTCATCGATGGGAAGATTGTCGCCCGTGGTCACAACCGTCGCGTGCAGCGCGGCAGCGCCATTCTTCACGCGGAAATGGACTGCCTGGAGGCGGCGGGACGCCTGAGGCCCCCTGACTACCGGCGTGCCATTCTTTATTCCACGCTTTCGCCCTGCGACATGTGCAGCGGGGCGGCGCTGCTCTACCGGATCCCGCGCATCGTCATTGGCGAAAACAAGTCGTTCCGGGGGCCGGAGGACTATTTGCGGCGGCGCGGTGTGGAGCTCGACATCCGGAATGACGCCGAGTGCAAGGCGCTTATGGACGAGTTGATCCGCGGCCGCCCGGAGCTGTGGTTCGAGGATATCGGCGAGGAAACGGCCTGAAGCCGTTTCACGGGCGGCCCGACCCAACCCTCGGTGGGCAGAGCATTTCAGTTGGTCGCCCTGCCAGCCACCGTGGCGGCGCACCGGCCAAGATCGGGGGAAGAGGCCGCAATTTAGGGGAAGAGCACCGGCCTCCGATGGCGCTTATTTAGGTCTCCGGAATGGTGACCCACTCGGGATTGGACCGAAGGGGATGGAGCCGATCCGGCGTTTGAGACCGTGCCATGAGATCAGGACCTTCAGGAATTCGAAGCTGTCAGCTGGAGCACACCCGGAGCTGGCCGTGGAGGCGGTGGAGGCGGTGGACTATCCACGGACTCGTGTGGCTTCTGCTTCTTGGATCGGCGTGGGCAGGTGAATCCGGTTTAAAGCGGGTGACCCTCATGCCTCTATGGAGCGCGCAGGCCCAATTTGCGGGCTATTACGTGGTATCGACCAGGGGATCTATGCGCGGCACGGGATTGACCTGACGTTGCTTCGTGCCGGTCCGGGTGTGTCCTCGCCGGAGGCGTTGACCAACCATACCGCCGACTTCGCGGTCCTCTGGCTGACCACGGCCCTCCAGTATCGGGACCGCGGAGTGCCAATGGTCCATCTGGCCCAGTTTGTCCAGCGGTCCGCCATGTTGCTGGTTTCGCGAAAGTCGTCCGGCATCCGGACGGCGGCCGACATGGAAGGGCGGAAGGTGGGGATGTGGGGCGGTGATCCGCGTCGATTCCGCCCCGCGCATTGTTTGCGCGGCTCGGCATCCGGGTCCGCGAGGTTCCCCAGGCGTACACCATCAACCTGTTCCTGCGCGGGGGCATCGATGTCGCCTCCGCCATGTGGTACAACGAATACCACACCATCCTCAGTTCCGGGGTGGACGCCGGGGAACTCAATGTGGTGTTCCTCAGCGAGCAGGGGCTGAACTTCCCGGAGGACGGTCTCTACACGTTGGAGGACACCGTGCGACGGGACCCGGCGATGGTGTCCGCGTTCCTGGCCGCGACACTGGAAGGATGGCGCCTGGCCTTCGAGAAACCCGATCTGGCGCTCGACAGTGTTCTCCGCCGGATGCGCGAGGCCCGCATACCGGCCAACCGAGTGCACCAGCAATGGATGCTCGCCCGAATGGAGGATCTCATGAAGCCCGCCGGCCCGGGAGCACGGGCGGGTGCGCTTGCCCCGGCGGATTGCCAGTCCGTTGCCACGTCCATGGTCCGGCTTGGATTGATCCGGAAGGTCCCGGATCCTGACGCGTTCCTCTGGAGATCCCATGCCGGCACGAAATAGCATCGTCACCCGGCTGATCCTGGTCATTGCGCTGTCGAGCGCGGCCATTTTCGCGGTGACCCTGGGATACCAGTATCGCCGGTCCCGGGCCTTCCTGCAGCGGGAGCTCGAGAGTAATGCCCGCAACCTGGCACTGTCTCTCGTGCATCGGGTGGAGACCCGGTTGGCGGCCGTCACCAAGGTCACGGAAGGAGTTGCGCAGGCGCTGGAGACGCGCCGGTGCGATGAGGCGGAGTTGCTGGCCCTGCTTCGGTCAACCATGGGCCGGAATCCGGCGATCCACGGGATTGGGGTGGCCTTTGAACCCGGGGTCTTCGATCCGGGCATTCGTCTGTATGCGCCGTTCTACCAGCGGGGCGCGGGGAACATCATCCTCCGGCGGTTGGAACAGGCCTATCGGTACGTGCCGTATCTTTACTGGGACTGGTACCAGATCCCGCGGGAACTGGGGCGGACGGAATGGAGCGAGCCGTACTTCGACGAAGGAGCCGGCGAGATCCTGATGTGCACCTGCTCGGTTCCGTTTTACAAGGGGACCGGCCCCGAACGGCAGCTCGCCGGCATGGCGGTGGCCAACATCTCGGTGGATGAACTCACCCGTCTGATCTCCTCGGTCCGGATCCTCGACACCGGTTACGCGGCCCTGCTGTCGCGCAATGGAATGATCCTGGCGCACCCGCTGAGGGATGCGGTGATCAACGAGACCTTCTTCACAATCGCCGAGGCCCGCCAGGATCCGTCACTGCGTGAACTTGGCCGGCGAATGATCCGGGGTGAGACCGGATTCGTGCACTACCGGAGTCTCATGGGTTCGCAAAGCTGGATGTACTACGCACCCATTCCTTCCACCGACTGGACCTTGGCGGTGGTCTTTCCCGAGAACGAGCTGCTGGCCAGCCTTCGGCGCCTCACTCTGAACATGGCGGCGATGGGCGCCGTGGGATTGGTGCTGCTGGCCCTGGCGGTCATCTCCCTGGCCAACGCGCTCATCCAGCCGCTTCGGCGTCTCGCGGTTGCCACCCGGGCCGTGGCGGCCGGCGACTTCGATGCTCATCTGCCGATCGTGCGCCGGATGGACGAGGTGGGGCAGCTCACCGAGGCGTTCCGCTCCATGCAATCCTCGCTCAAGGAGTATGTGCGGAACCTGACCGAGACTACGGCGGCCAAGGAGCGCATCCAGGGCGAGCTGAAGGTGGCCACGCAAATCCAGGCCAGCCTGTTGCCCCGGATCTTCCCGCCCTTTCCAGAGCACACTGAATTCGACATCTATGCCTCGATGGTCCCGGCCAAGGAAGTGGGCGGCGACTTCTATGATTTCTTCCTCCTGGGCGACACACGGCTTTGCTTCCTGATCGCGGACGTGTCGGATAAGGGGGTGCCCGCCGCCCTCTATATGATGGTGGTCAAAACGCTGCTCAAGACGGAGGGGCAACGGCTGGAGGAACCGGGACGGATTCTGGCGGCGGTGAACCGGATCCTGGCGGCGGACAACGAGAACTGCATGTTTGCGACCGTATTTTGCGCCATCCTCGACTACCGAAACGGCGAGGTGGCCTATGCCAACGCCGGTCACAATCCGCCGGTGCTTCTCCGCCAAGACCAAGACGGGCCTGGACCTGGCTACCTGACGCTCCGTCCGGCACTGCCGCTCGGTCCGGCCGTGGAAACCCGGTATGAGACTTTCCGTCTGCAACTGGAGCCGGGCGACACCCTGTTCCTTTATACCGACGGGGTGACGGAGGCGAAGGATTCCGCCGAACGCCTCTTCGGTGAGGAACGTCTGCTGCAGACCCTGGCCACCGGGCCGCGGGAGCGGCTCCGCGATCTGGTGGCGCACGTCAGTGCGGATGTTGCACGCCACGCCCATGGAGTGGCGCAGTCCGACGACATCACGCTGTTGGCGGTTCGCATTACACGGCAAGGCGCCAGGGTCCCGCCCCTCCCGCCGGCATGAAGACGCGGCTCCAGTTCCTGCTTTGGATGCTGCTGATCGCGGCCGGCGGGGTGCTGCTTTCGGGATGCCGTCAGGAGGGCCTGGAGATCCGGCGGCCGGCCGATGCCGCGATGGCCCGGATTGGGGTGATGACCGGCACCACCGGGGAGGCGATCGTCCGGGAGCGTTTTCCGCGGGCGTCGGTGAAGAGTTTTGACGACGTGATGGATGCGGTGGCGGCGCTTCATTCCGGGCAGTTGGACGCCCTGGTGACAGCCTTCCCCGCGGCGCTGCAGGTGACGAAGAAGAACCCGGGGTTGGTCCTACTGGAGGAGGTGCTTTCGCATGAGGATACGGCCATCGCCCTGCGGAAGGGCGATACGGAGATGCGTGGTCGGTTGAATGCGTTGATTGCCGAACTGGGCAGGGAGGGGACTCTGAACGACATGCGTCGTCGGTGGTTCAAGCGCGACCTGGGGCCCTATGAGGAACCGGTGATCCCGCTTCCCACGATGGGCGAACCGCTCCGGATCGGGGTCAGCGCCACACGGGAGCCGTTCAGTTTTGTGGATAACGAGGGCCGGGTCACCGGCCATGATGGCGAACTGGCCCGGATCATCGGCCGCCGGCTGAACCGGCCGATTGAGTTCCTGAACATGAAGTTCATGGCCCTCATCCCGGCACTGCAGTCGGGAAAGGTTGATCTGATCGTGTCCGGGATGACCGCGACCGAGGAGCGCCGGAAGTCCGTGGACTTCACCGAGCCCTACTATGCCAATGCGCAGGTCATGCTGGTTCGGGCCGGCGAAGCGTCGGCAAACCAAGGGGCATCCCTGACCTCGCTGGCGGATCTCCGGGGACGGCGCGTCGGCGTCCTGCTGGGCTCGGCCCCTGATACGTACGCCAGTCGGAACTTCACCCAATCCATCGTGCTCCAGTACAAGACCGCCGCCGACGTGGCCCTGGCGGTGAAGTCCGGCAAGGTGGATGCGGGCCTGTATGGTGCCGAACCGCTTCGGGAGATTCTTCGCAAGGAGCCGGACCTGGCCATCCTTGGTGATCCCGTGTTCTCGTTCCCGGTGGCGGCTGGGTTCCGACGGGACAACCCGGTGCTCCGGGACCAGTTCAACGCCTTCCTCGCCCGATTTCGCCGGGAGGGAATCCATCAGGACATGGTCAACCGTTGGATGGAGCACGGCGAGACGCGGCCGGTTGCCATGGGGAGCCCCGGGAACAAGGGTGTCCTGACTATCGGTGTGAGCGACGTCGGTCTTCCATTCACGGCGGTCCAGAATGGCCGCCTGGTGGGCTTTGACGTCGAACTGGGCGAGCGTTTCGCCGCCTCGCTCGGCAAGTCCGCACAGTTCTCCAAAATGGAGTTTGGCAGCCTCATCGCCGCTGTTGCCTCCGGGAAGGTGGATCTCATCGCCAGTTCCATCGACGTGACGGAGGAGCGGAAGGCGCAGATTCTCTTCTCGGATCCGTATTTCGAGATGGGGACACGTGTGTTTGTCCGCAAAGCGAGCCTGACAGGGGGGGGCAGCGTCGCAGAGGGCCGCCGCCCTGGGTTCCTCCAACGGATCGCCGGCAGCTTTCAGAACAATATCGTCCGGGAGAAACGGTATCTCCTCCTGTGGGACGGGCTGATGACCACCATCATCATCTCGGTGTGCGCGACCTTGGTTGGCACGTTGTTGGGTGCCGGGGTGTGCTGGATGCGGATGTCCGCCCACCCGCTTGCGAACCGGGCCGCCCGCCTGTATATCGCGGTCCTCCGCGGCACGCCCGTGCTGTTGCTGCTGATGCTGATCTTCTACGTGGTGTTTGCCTCGGTGAACATCAGCCCGGTCGTCGTGGCGATCCTGGCCTTCGCGCTCAATTTTGCCGCCTATTCCGCCGAGGTCTTCCGCACCGGGATCGAGGGCATCGACCGCGGCCAGATGGAGGCCGGCATCGCGATGGGATTCACCCGCTTCAGCACGTTCCGTTTCATCATCCTGCCCCAGACAGTCCAGCGCATCCTGCCGGTCTACAAGGGCGAGTTCATCTCCCTGGTGAAGATGACCTCGATTGTCGGATACATCGCTGTCCAGGACCTGACCAAGGCCAGCGACATCATCCGGAGCCGGACCTTTGACGCCTTCTTCCCGCTGGTGATGGTGGCGGCCCTTTACTTCGGCATCTCGTGGACGCTCATCCAGGCGTTGGAGTTTCTGGAGCGGGCCACGGATCCGCGGCGCCGACGACGGCGCGAGCTCCAATCCCAGACCCCTGCTGCGCCATGATCGAGGTCCGCAATCTCCGCAAGCAGTACGGCGACCTGGTGGTGCTGAAGGATGTCACCGCCGAGATCCGCAAGGGTGAGGTCGTTTCCGTCATCGGCCCGTCCGGGTGCGGAAAGAGCACCTTCCTGCGCTGCCTCAACCTTCTGGAGCGTCCCACCAGCGGATCTATTCGAATTGATGGTGTGGATCTCCTGGCGCCGGGGACCGACGTCCCGCGGATCCGTCAGCGGATGAACATGGTGTTCCAGTCCTTCAACCTGTTCAGCCACCTGTCGGTCCTGGAGAATCTGACCCTGGGACCGGTCCGTTTGCGCGGTCTGACGCCGTCGGCGGCCGTCGCACGGGCGCGGGAATTCCTACGAATGGTGGGATTGGGCGAGAAGGAATCCAGCCTCCCGGACGAACTTTCAGGTGGCCAGAAACAGCGGGTGGCGATCGCCCGTTGCCTGGCGATGGAACCCCGGATCATCCTGTTCGACGAACCCACCTCGGCGCTGGACCCGCCTCACCATGGTGATTGTCACCCACGAGATGGACTTCGCCCGGGATG
The DNA here is from genome assembly GCA_044221235.1 of Limisphaerales bacterium. GTDB lineage: Bacteria > Verrucomicrobiota > Verrucomicrobiia > Limisphaerales > UBA9464 > UBA9464. The sequence continues at coordinate 742 of JBGAPN010000200.1, read as the reverse complement.
TTTCGAGCCGGGTGTTCTACCTCGATGAAGGGATCATCTACGAGGAAGGCCCGCCGTCGCAGATCCTCGGCGAACCGCGGCGTGAGAAGACGCGGGCTTTCATCCATCGCATCCGCAGCTACAGCCGGCGGATCGCATCAGCCGATCACGACCTGTATGCCCTGAATGCCGAGATCGAGGCGTTCTGTGAAAAGCAGATCGTTCCACGGCCTGACCGGGACCATCTTCTGCTCCTGGTTGAGGAGGTGCTCCAGGTCTACGGACCCTTCCTTGGGCGCGAGCCCCTGGATCTGACGGTCGGCTACTCCGAACGGAATAATCGGCTCGAGCTGGTCTGCGAAAGCCCGGGTGAGCCGCGCCATCCCTTGGAAGGCAGCCATCTCGCGGACGATCTGGGGCTCAACATCATCCGGAACCTGTGTTCCGACATCCAGTACAGCCGGGTGCAGGATCGGAACCGCCTCCAGTGCGTGCTCAAGCGGGAACGGCCCCCCGCAATGAGTGGTCTCGCCGCGGAACCCGCGAGGGCCGAGACTCCCGCAGCGTCTCCTCCGGCGCCTGGATCCGACTGAAACCACCCGCTTCCTCAACGCATGGAAATCCTGAGCCAGACACAGGGCGACATCACGCTCCTCACCGTCCAGGGCAAGCTGGACGCCGTCACCGCCCCGGCCTTCGAGCAGAAAGTCCGGTCCCTGGTCGAGAGCGGCTTCATCCGCCTGATCGTGGACCTCGGCAGCCT
>JBGAPN010000199.1:0-8833 GCA_044221235.1 Limisphaerales bacterium | reverse complement strand
GCCCTGAACACCAGCGTCGAGACCTTCCATGAGGATTTACCGACCCGCCCAGGGACCTACGTGCCGAACGGTGACAAGACGGTCCAGGTGGGTGTTGAGGATCTTGCCGTCGTTGCCAACGACAACACGGCGGTGGACTCCTACGCCCTGAGCGCCACGGGACCAGGCAGCGGTTATATTACCCTGCTGGAAGCCAGTGGCACCGCGTTCACCCAACCCGGAGATCCGGTGGCCATGCACATCTTCAAGGTGGGGGGGACACTCTATCGTGGTCAGCTGTCGATCATCGAGTCTCCCAATCCCCTGAGTGAACTCATCTCCTTCCAGCACACAGCGGACCTGGCCGGACGTTTCAACGAGTTTGAGTACCAGTGGAAAATCGCCGCGCCAGTCGACGGGTTCCCGCCGTTGGCGGACGATTCCATGTCCCAATATCTGAGCCTGACTCCCATCTCGACCAACATTCCCCGTTACACGCTGGGTGGCGCGGGCGTCCAGGTCCTTGGCGACAACTATATCGTCATGCGGTACCGCCCGGTCAGCCCGAACCATCCCTTGTACAAGGCGAATCCCACGGATGCCGACTGGTCGGAATGGACGGCACCCGCCCTGGCGGAGGGATGGATCAAACGGGTGCTGAAGGGAATCAACCCATTTAACCAACGGGTCAATGATCTCTTCAACAACCGCGCCAACACGGATGTCAGCATCCTGACGCAGGCCGGTCACCGATGGGAAGGGGACGTCGCCCTGAACATTGATACGATCAATAATTACGGGCTCATCGAGATCTATGAGACCGTGCTTCGGCGGGGGCGCTCGTTGAGCATCGAGTCCGGGTTCAATTATGGACCTGCCAACGACGCGTTGCTCCTTGCGGCCGGATACCTCAACGACCTCTACATGATGATTGGTAACGAGGCGTGGGCGGACGCCGCCAATCCGACCATTGGCATTGGAACGGCGGACAACACCTACGGTGACGTCGCTACTGCCCAATTCTCCTTCCGCGGCCAGGTTCCCAGCCTGTTGGAGGAGGAACTCGCGCTGCTGCGCGGCCGCGATGATTTCTTTCAGCCGGGGGTTGAAGTGAAGCCGGTCTATAATCGACTGGTCTGGAACTACACGCGGGGCATTGACGCCGGCGAAGTCATCTACGCCCTGAATTACAACATTCAGGAGAACCCCGACCAGGCGCCGGACGGGATCATCAACGCCGAGGATGCCGCCCGGATGTTCCCCCAGGGGCACGGCGACGCCTACGGGCACTATCTGACGGCGATCAAGGGTTACTACTCGCTCTTGATGAACAGCTACTTCGACTGGGTTCCTCGGATCGAGGCGGTCAATGTTCTCGGTCAACCTGTCTCGGTGGATTACCAGGACGAACGAAAGTTCGCCGCGGCTGCGGCCGCACTCGCGCGTTCGGGACGGCAGGTATTCGATTTGACCTGGAGACGGGATTACCGGGCGGTCGAAGAAGAGGGGTGGAGCCACCTGTCTCCAACGCGGACGAATAGTCGCCGGAGCTACGTGAATCCGGCGGATGGTTCAACGAACAATCCTGTCCGTTTCTGGGGGCTCGACCACTGGGCAAGTCGTGTGGGACAGGGCACCTACCTGAACTGGGTGGTGGGGAATGCGATCCTGCCAGATGTGGATCCGGTGGAGACCCACGAAGGCATCCAGAAGGTGGATCGGACCACGGTGCCCGAATTGAAGGAATTGGCGACCATTGCCGACGGCCTCCAGACCTCGGTGGACAATGCAGAGGGTGGACTTTCACCGCTGGGGATTCCCGAAGGCGGACTGGTGTTTGACCTGAATCCAAATCTCGTGGTCGGCGTTCCGGGCGGCACCCATTTTGAGCAGGTGTTTGACCGGGCGACGTCCGCCCTCAATAACGCGGTGGTCGCCTTCGATGATGCCAAGGATGTGACGCGGTTGATGCGATCTGAACAAGACTCCCTTGCCGGCCTCCAGTCAGAGGTCGCAAACCAGGAGCGTGCCTTCAATACGTCCTTGATCGAACTCTACGGCACGCCCTATCCGGACGACATGGGGCCCGGAAAACTCTACAAGCAGGATTACGCGGGTCCGGATTTGATCCACTTCAAGTACGTTGATCTTCCGGAGGTCCGCTTCCCGGAGGTTTGGAGTTATTCCAACACCGACACCTGGAGTATTACGCTCCGCGATCTGCCGTCGGACTGGATTACCAAGAATTACCGGACCATTTATACCGGAAGTGATCCGATCGCTGGATTCACGGGGGGGTCCTCCTCGGGAAGCGTTTTCCGCGAAGTTGAAACGATCACGTTCAACATAGGTCCTCATGGTTACGCCCAGAAGCCGTCGAATTGGACGAGCCGGCGCTATTCGCCGGGTCGCATCCAGCAGGCGATCTCCGAGCTGATTATGGCCCATATGCAGCTGCGGCAGACGATCAACGACACCGCCGGCGATCTGGTGGTCTTCCAGAAAGCGTTGGATGTCTTTGGCGCGGATGTCGCGGACTATAACACGATCCGTGGCATCAACACCGGATTGATGGTGGCCGATGAGGTCCTGGAGAAGGCGAAGTTCGCCAATGACCTCTTCCAGAAATACCAGGATTCGATCCAGACCGACATTGTGGAGTCGTCCAACATGGTGGCGGAAGGCGTTCCCAAGAGCTTCGTTGCCGGCTTGGCCGCTGGTGGTGACCTGACCTCGGTCGCTCGAAGCGCGATCCAAGCTGCCGGCTTTGTGGTGACCAAGACCCTGGATAAGGTGGCGTTGGCCCGGTACACCGTGGTCAACGCCTTGGAAATGGCCGTTAATACCGCCCGCCGTCAGGGTGAATTCTTCGGAGTTGCGACACTCGAACGGGACAAGGAGTTGAGAAACTCCATCCATGACCTCGGTAACAAGCTGGGCGAGATGCAGGAGCGCTTGTGGACCGTCAATGAGAAGCTTCGGGAGTACAGCGACAAGCAGGCCGCGGTTGCAGCGCTGATTGCGGAAGGCGACCGCATCCAGGCTGAGCGGGAGGTGTTCCGCCAGCGTTCCGCAGCCGTTGTGCAAGGGTACCGAACCCGGGACGCCGCGTTCCGCATCTTCCGGAATGAGAAGCTCGAACGCTACAAAACGCTGTTCGATCTATCGGCCCGTTATGCGCTGCTGGCAGCCAACGCCTACGACTACGAAACCGGACTGCTGGGAACTTCCGCAGGGCGGGATTTCAAGGGTCGGATCATCGCCTCCCGGGCATTGGGAGTCGTTCAGGATGGCGAGCCTCTGTATGCAGGCAGCAATTCAGGTGATCCGGGAATCTCGAGTGCCTTGGCGGAAATGAAGGCCGACTGGCTGGTGGTCCGCGATCGACTTGGCTTCAACCGTCCCGACACCTACTCCACCACCGTCTCTCTCCGCACGGAGAAGGAGCGGATTCTTCCGGGTACGGAGGGAGAAACGGCGTGGAAGGATTACCTCCGGCGAAATCGGATGGCCAACATCCTCGAGGATGCGGATGTGCGACGTTACTGCATGCAGATCGATTCTGGCGATGGCCTCCCCGTGCCCGGTATCGTCATCACCTTCAGCACGACCATCGCGAATGGTCTGAACCTGTTTGGTCTGCCGCTGGCTGCCGGGGATCACGCCTTCAGTCCCAGCTCGTTTGCCACCAAGATCGGTGGTGTCGGGGTTGCCCTGGAAGGCTACCGCGGTATGGGAGACCCGTCGGCAAACGGGGATGCAGTGGCCACGGCCGCGGGCGCCTCTGCGTCGGATCCGGCGCTGTGGTTCCTCGACCCGTTGGCACTGTCGGCCACCCCCTACGTGTATCTTGTCCCGGTGGGGGTGGATTCCATGCGGAGCCCGCCGCTGGGGGATGCCAGCGAGATTCGCACGTGGAACGTGCAGGATCTGGCGATTCCCATGCCGTTCAACATCGGCGCATCGGACCTTTCCAATGGCCGCATCTATCAGTCGCGGGACTCCCTGGTGGAGCCGCTCTTCGGGTTCCGGAAGCACCAGGCGTTCCGGCCGGTTTCCGACATTTCGAAGTTCGACCTCATCTTCTATAGCGATTCCCTGCCGCGGAACGAGTTCGTCAACAACCGGCTGGTGGGCCGCTCCGCCTGGAACAGCCAGTGGAAGCTGGTGATTCCCGGACGGACCCTGCTGAACAATCCAGGTGAGGGATTGGATCGCCTCATCCAGACGGTGACGGACATCAAGCTGAACTTCACCACCTACTCCTACTCCGGCAATTGAACGACCCCGCCCCGCCCATGACCATGAATGCTCCATTGCGTTTCATTCGCCGGAATCCGTCGCTGGCATGGCTGGCCAGCCTTGCCGCGACCATACCCCTCCTCGCCTTTCCCCCGGCACCGCACCACCTCATTTACGGATTTGTCCGTGACGAACAGGGAAACCCGATCGCGGTTGCGAATGCCGAGGTTCTTCTGGAGGTGGGCGGGACCATCGTTCGAAAAACCACCATCGTGACCGGTACGGAGCCCGGTGTGAATTACCGGATGTCCATTCCCTTGGATTCCGGGACCACCGCGGATCTCTACAAGCCGTCGGCCCTGCGTCCGACCGTTCCTTTCCGGATGCGGGTCAAAATTGGAAGCGTGTCCTATCTTCCGATTGAGATGACCGGAGCGTCCGGTTTGCTGACCCGACCTGGTGAGTCTTCCCGCGTGGATTTGACCTTGGGTGAGGATTCCGATGGCGACGGCATTCCTGATGCATGGGAGCGAAACTTGAATGCGGCCATGGGAGGCAACCGAAGCCTGCAAGAGATTCGGCCCGAGGATGACGCCGATGGGGACGGATTGACCAATCTTCAGGAATACCTCGCGGGAACCTACGCCTTTGATCCGGCGGATGGGTATTCCCTAGCCATTCATTCGGTTGTGGGAGGGCGTCCTCAGCTCGAGTTCATGGCAATCCGTGGGCGTGGTTACACCGTCATGGGGTCGGGTGACCTGCAGAGTTGGTCTCCCGTTTCGTTTACGATTCCGGCTGAGGGTGCATCGGCAGCTGTCCGTTCCTCATATCTGGCGAATGATGTCCAAGTATTGCGTATCGCGGCGGGACCCTTCGCGGAAGGAGAATCCGCGCCGTTGTTCTTCAAGCTGATGGTGCACTAAGACCCCCTCCCGTGAAGATGAGTCCGCCCACGATTTCCGGCCCTCCTCGCGGATGGACCCCTTGGCGATGGGTTGCGGTCTTGGGGCTGATCGTTTTTGCGATGGGATGGGGAGCACGGTGGGTGCGACCCAGGTCGAGTCCGCCCGCTCCCGAGCGCGACTTGGCCGAACTCGTGCGGCGGGAAGGAATCTTATATGAGAAGGTGGGTGAAACTCCGTTCACAGGCTGGATGGTGGACCGGTATCCCAACGGGATTTTGCGATCGCGATCGGGGCTGTCCAACGGGGTGCTCGAGGGAGTCTCCGAGGGATGGTATACGAATGGGACTTTGCAGATCCGTGAGCATTATCACGCCGGCAGGGGCGACGGTTCCGTGAATCGATGGCGGGAGGATGGTTCGGTCCTCTCCGAGGGGACCGCCCGAGATGGGCGCCTGGAGGGAACCTACCGACGGTGGCATCCGAATGGCCAACTGGCGGAGCAGGCCTTCTTTCGCGCCGGCGAGCCCGATGGTCTTTCCAGGGCTTGGTATCCCGATGGCAGTCTCCGCGCCGAAGTGACGCTCGACCACGGGAAGGTGGTAAATCAGACGTTCTGGAGGGAAGGCGAGCGAACCGGAAGCAATTTGGCGGTGGCGAACCCCGGAAAACCATGAAGTCCTTGCTCTTCACTTCCTGCCGTATCGGCCCTTGGATGGTGATGTTCGGCCTCGCCTCCGTGGCGGGTCCGCTAAGTCTGGACACCGTACTCTTTTCCGGAGGTGGCAGTTCCGGCCGATCTGCCCGATTCGGGTTGGACGGCAGCATTGGCCAGGGCGTGGCAGAATCGACGGAATCGGAATCGAACGGGCTCGGGCTCCGAGCAGGTTTTTGGAGCCAGGTAGTGCCTTGGTTGGAGGATTCCGACAGTGAACTTCGGGTCGAAGTGGAGCTCCAGGAGGGTGTTCCGCTACGGGTTACACTCCGGAGCGCTGCCACACCCGGTCGAACCTACACAGTGCAGTCTGCAGGGGCACTGGAGGGGCCGTGGAGCGCGCTGGCTCGGCCAGTGGCAGGTTCGGATGGTTCGCTTGTCTACACCGATGCGGTCGGAAACGGGGACCGCTTTTATCGTCTCACGGATTAGGGGGCAGGATTGTTGGTGGAGTCTGGGCGACGGTCTTTTCCAGGAAAGACATTCTACATTTCGGGATCCGGTTTCATCGGGGACGGACTCTGGACCGGAATGACACTCTTCGCTGCTGGTCTCTGGGCCAGCAGATTGTCGCAGGTGTAAAGGATGAGCGCACTCCAGATGAATGAGAAGCTCAGGAGTCGCGACCGGGAAAACGGCTCGTGGTAGACCCAGATGCCAATGCGAGTTGAACCGACGGAGCCAGATATTGGAGCAATCCCAATGTGGAGAGTCGAATGCGCCGGGCGGCGTAGGCGAACAGGAGCAGGGGGGTGGCGGTGACGATGCCTGCGCTCAGAATGAGAATGTGAGTCGAGGTGTCGACTCGGCCCAGGGCGCCAGTTCCATCGTGATGGCGCCACAGGAGGAAACCGATGGCGAAGGGAGCCAGCACCAGGGTCTCGACCGCGAGGCCAGGGATGGCGCCCAATGTGGAGCGCTTGCGGAAAAGGCTGTAGGCACCCCAGGTGCCGGCAATGAGCAGGGCGATCCCGGGCAGGCGGCCCGCCTGAATCACCATCCATCCGACGCCGAAGGCGGCGATGGCGATGGCCGCCCACTGAGCCGGCCGGAGATGTTCCTTCAGGATGAAGTGGCCCGCGGCCACATTGACCAACGGCACCAGGAAGTATCCTAGGCTGGTGTCGATGATGTGACCGGAGTTCACGCCCCACACGTAAACCAGCCAGTTGCCGGTCAACAGTGAGGCACCGAGCAGACTTTGGCCGAAACTGCGGAACGACCCGAGTCCACTCCACAGGTCACTGAATCCGCGGTCAATCCCCAGCAGCAGGAGGAGCAGCAGCGCCAGGGACCAGACGTGGCGATGGGCGATCAACTCCAACGGGTGGATGGCTGCCAGCGGTTTCCAGTACAAGGGGACCAACCCCAAAGGAAGTAACAGAAGCCGGCCGCGAGAGCGCCGGTTCTCGCGGATCCACTGGAATGTGGGGGCGTTGAACGCACCGGCGGACCATCGGGATCCGCGGTCGGACGTCAACCTTTGGCTCGTGCGCCGGGATACCCAGGGTCCGAGGGAACAAGTTGTTGCTTGGGATCTCAATGCCGGCGCCGCCGCCTCACAACAATCCCCGCTCCTCCAACTCCACTTCGTCCAGACCCAGGTAATGGCCAAACTCGTGGATGAAAGTAATGTGAATCTCTTCCCGAAAGACTTCGGGATCCGCCTCGGCATAGTCCCAGATGTTCTCGAGGAAGAGGATGATCTGCCGGGCCGTTCCCGATAGGTCCGCGCTGCGGAGGGAATCCCCGATGAACATGCCGAGGAGATCGTTCTCCCATCCGTCCTCAAGAAGATCCTCGCTGGGCCAGGACTCGAAGGTGACGGCCAACTGCCCTGCATGGTTTCGCAGGTCGGAAGGCAGCTCCCGAATCGTCCGGGATACCTCGTCGCGTGCGAGTTGGAGAATTCGATCCCAGTGAGGAGACATATCTCGCCGTCGGGCCCGCCCCGGGGCCCAAGCCTCGGCACTATAAATGGCCGGTCCGAACGAGGACGGTGACGGAGGTTCGATTGATTATCGGACGGCGAGCGGTTTTTCCGGACCCAGCTTGTGGACGGTCCCGATGATTTCAGACCGAAGTTCAGTTCCGTCTGCGGCGACGATGGAATAGCGCACGCTGCACTGGTCCGCGACGGAAAGTCCGGGGACTTCGAGGAACAAGGTGCGCTTGTCATCGCCCAATCGAGCGGACTTCACCTCCAGCTTGTCGTGAGCTTTCCGGTTGGGATCGGCTACGGACAGTTCATCGGAACCGTAGCCACCGCTGTACCGATAGTTCCACTGTTCGACCGCGAAATTGGTCACGTCGGCCACGGACTTGGCGTCGAGGTCGGCGCTGAAGGCGATTTCGATGCCGTTCTTTGCCACGTGAGACTTCACCGGCATGCGGACCGGTTTCCCGGTGTAACGAACGCGATACAGCCCACCGTCGCGGGTCGCGGCATTCTGCCAGCCCTTGAGACCGCACAGGTAAAGCTGGCCATCCTTGTCATTGAAACGTCCGCGCATGATGCCGCTGGCGAATCTCAGTCCGAACGGAACCATGCTCGCCTGGACCGTATCGTCGACCTTGTCCAAAAGGACCGCGTACAAAAGGCACTTCCCGTAGCTCATGAATAGGGGAGCCCCTTTGAATGGACCCCAACGATCACTCGTGACGAAAACCTGGCCACCGCTGGAATTATCCCAACGCATCGGGAGCCAGCAGATGGGCTCGTCATAGGATGTGGGGATGGGCATTTCCTTGTCCCACCCCTTGAGCTTGAACTCCGCCCGGGCCGCAGGGTCGCTGGGATTGACCTGGATTTCCCGACCATCCGGATAACGCAGGGTCAGCTTCTTCTGCGCGGCCGGAACCATTCCGAGGAAGGATCCGGGTTTCACCAGATTGAGCTTGGAGGAGGGCATCCAGTGCCCCTGGTTGTCCCCGACGAGTATGGTGTCATCGGGACCGACCGTCATGCCGTTGGGCGCCCGAAGGCCGGTGG
>JBGAPN010000198.1:0-8928 GCA_044221235.1 Limisphaerales bacterium | reverse complement strand
GTCCTGCGAACGCTGCGCATCCTCCGGGGCCATCTGCAGGTTCCCTGACCGAAGGCGGGTTGTCTCCCCCCTTCAGACTCCGTGAAAAAGGGAGAGGGCAGGGGTGAGGGCCGTCTTATGGAGCGCCCGGAGGCTTTTCCCATCGCGTCAGGATGCGATCAATGGCGGCAGCCACCTGGGCACGCGCTTGGGAACGATCCCCGTGCGCCATGAGTTCCGAGTCGTACGTCGTGTGGACATGCCGGATATGAGCGATGACGGCCAGTCGCAAAACAAGGGGATCGAGGGCCTTTGCGCCCGAAGATCGTCCTACGCGTCCGGAATGTTTTTGACAGGTCCAATTGGCAATCTCCTCAGCCTCGGCTGCAGGGCAGCCGGGGAAGAGTTCCTTCAGGCGTGAAGTCACGGTCGCCTGATACTCGCGGTCGACCTGTTCCCGGCGGACGGCCGCGCGCACCCGGGCGAGGCTCCGGACGTCCTCGTCGGCTTCGCATTCCTTTTCCGCGCGGTCAATGGCCCCGGGTGCCACGAGGATTCCCTGGCGCTCGTATCGTTTCCGTGCGCGGGACCACTGCACCACAACCGCACGCAGCGGCGAATGCCGGGTGGCGCGGCGGGTGAGGGCGGTGTTTCCCGCGGGGAGGTATTCCAGGTGCCCCAGATCAGCACAATCGAGGCAAAGCGGACGATCCCCTTCCATTCGGAGGAAGCCGCCCCTGGGCAATTCAGCCCTGCATTCCGCGCAGGTCGAATTCTGACGGTTCATGAAGACCACCACCTCTTTCTTGGCGAACGGAGCAGAGGTGTCCGCGCCGCTTTGCGTCGGCTCTTTCATCTTGGATCTCATTGTGGCCGATCAGATGAACGGGCGCAATTGCCGGGAAGTTTCCGACCGGGGTTGGGGACGGGTCAAATCTCGTCGGTTGCTGCCTGGGCATCGTCCCCCCATTCGAATGACGTCCTTCGCCTTCAGTGCAGCTGGGCTACGATCCGATGGAATTGCTGGCCCGTCGCAGGGGCGGGCGAGACCGAAAACCGGGCGGTATGGTCCGACAGGCGTTAATGACAATGGACCAGGTCATCTGTTTTCAAAGGATCAAAGTTCCAGGATTTAGGTTTGGTGTGGCAACTGCCTCCCGACAGAATGCCAAGTCCTCCGTTTCCCCGAAGGAATAGTTCCTTCCCCAAAAGAGAACGACTCTCACCCACTTTCTCACCCATTTTCGTTTTCCTCGCTTCCAACGTTCCGAATCACTGCTCCCAGTGAATCCTTGCTATGGACCATGAATCCTTCCTATGGACCAGGTCATCTATCCTCAATAGATTTGGCGATGTTGGAGTGTCCTGTTGGTATGCTGAACTGGCGGGCATGCGTATTCCCCGTTGGAAGGCTCCACCCGATCATTCTGCCGGCTATTACCACTGCCTCTCCCGCGTCGTCGAACGCCGCTTCGCCTTCCAGGACCTCGAACGCGAGAAGTTCCGCCAGTTCCTGACTGAGTACTCCGCCTTCTGCGGCGTCCGTGTCCTCACCTGGTGCATCCTTTCCAACCACTTCCACCTCCTCCTTGAAGTCCCGCGGAAACCAGATGCCCCTCCCCCATTGGAGGAACTCATCCCTCGACTTGAGTGCCTCTCAGGTGCCGCCCTGACGGCCCGCGCCGCCCGACAGTGGGTTGAACGCTGGATCGCCAGCGGCGACACCGAGTCCCCCGAACGGCTTCGCCATCGTCTCTGGGCCCAGATGTTCGATCTCAGTGTCTTCATGAAGCTGCTGAAACAACGTTTCACCCAGTGGTTCAACCGCATGCACCAGCGCTCAGGCACCCTCTGGGAGGAACGCTTCCGCAGCGTTCTCATCGAGGGGGCCGGCTCAGTCCTGACCACCACTGCCGCCTACATCGATCTCAATCCGGTCCGGGCGGGCTTGGTTGAAGATCCCAAAGACTACCGCTGGTGCGGGTATGCCGAAGCGTTGACGGGCAAGGCCGAGGCGGTGGCCGGACTGGCCACCAGCTTGGGAGTAAATACCGAGCAGGCCCTCACGGCGTACCGCAAATGGCTGTTTCTCCAAGGCGAAGAGAAGGAAGGGACGGATGGGCAGGGGCGACCGTTGCGCAAGGGGTTTGACCGGGCGGCGGTGCTGGCGGTGTTGGCCCAGGGAGGTCGGCTGGAGCTGCCGGAGATGCTGAGGCTGCGGATTCGGTACCTGGCCGATGGGGCGGTTTTGGGAAGCCGGGCCTTTGTGAATGAGATTTTCACCCGGCATCGGGAACGCTTTGGACCGAAGCGGAAGGAGGGAGCCCGTCCGGCGCGGGGACTGCCCGGCATCAGTACCCTGCGGGCATTGCGCCTGCGAGTGGTGGGCTGAGAAGGCTGAAAACACCGAAGGAAGCGGGTACTGACCCAGCCGCGGAAACCAGGCGGCCTGGATGAAGTGCGCTCCGAGGTCAACAAGTGGAGCGAGGAGGAGGCTCTCTAGGGCGATTCTCGCGGATGAACGACCCGGCCGCCCGAGTCCCGGCCCGCAGAATGTCCAGAGTCTTCGATCCAGAGTCCGAACAAGGCAATCCGCCCGGTCCGGATACCCTGATGAATAACCTGGTCCACTGTTTACGTGTCGACTGATGACCTGGTCCGTTGAGTGCATGTGGTCCTCCCCGGCACCCGGATAGATGACCTGGTCCATTGAGTACGCTAGGCTGCGGGGTGGGCGTCCCGATGGGTCTTTGGGCCCATAGGCGGGGAACTCGACGGGTCTAACGTGGGTCCGTGAAGTGGAACACGTTCTCTGGCGTTGTTGTCATTGGGTGGATGGCCCTGACGGCATTCCGAGCCGCTGGTGAAGCCCCATTGCCCAAGAGATTGTTTGGCCTGGGCTCGCTGAGCGCCGCCGCGGTCTCTCCGGACGGCCGGCATCTCGCCACTGGAGGCGAGAGTGCCGCCTACCTGTGGGACCTTGAATCAGGAACCGTTCGGCACCGCCTCCCGGATCACCGGACCGAGGTGTTGGCGCTGGCCTTCTCCCCAGATAGCACCCGCCTTGTGACCGTTGCTCGGTTTGGGTCCATTATCATTTGGTCCGTCGAAACCGGGGCACGTTTGAAAACCCTAAAGGGACATCTTTCCGACGCCAATTCGGTTACGTTTTCCTCCGATGGAACCCGTTTCCTTACCGCCAGTGCCGACAACAATGCGGTCATCTGGTCGACCGAGACGGGAGAATTGCTCCAACGCTTTACGGTCCGAGGCAGCCCGCTGAACAAGGCCGTATTTTCACCGGATGCCACGATGGTGGCCACGGCAGATGCTTCTCCGACCAATAATGTACGGATCTGGAATGCAAAATCGGGGGAACTGATTCGAGTTCTGGGGGGTACGAAGGCGAGGTATCCGCCATCACATTCCTGGAGGATGGAACGCTCGCCACAGGCGGTGCAGACCGGACGGTCCGTATCTGGGACGTGACCACGGGTGAATTGGTGCGCAGCATGCCTGGGGCTCAGGGCGCGGTGCGGCACTTGGTGCCAATATCGGGCACCCATCTCCTGGCCGCAGGATCGGATGGACATCAGGTGATTGTCTTCGATTGGAGCACTGGCGCTGGACTTCACGTTTGGGCCACAGAAACGCTCAACAGCCTGTGCTGGGTGGCTCAGTCGGGACAACTGCTCGCCGCCTCGACCGACCTGTTGATTCGCCTCGTGGACCCGGCCTCGGGCCTGACCCAGCGGGCCCTATTCGGGCACACCAGCAGCGTGGCCTCCGACGTGGCTTTCTCACCCGATGATCGCCATGTCTTATCGGCCGGGACGGAGAAGGCCACCCGACTTTGGAACCGGACCAATGCCGAGCTGGTGAGGGTCTTTGAGGGAAGCGGGTCTGGCAGTGTCGCCGCGGCGTTTTCGTCGGACGGCCGAAGGGTGCTCACCACCACCGGGGTGCCCCGCAAATCGGCTCTCTTGTGGGACACGGAAACGGGTCAGATCGAGCGGGAACTGTCGGGTCATACCGACTGGCTGCTGTCCGCTGCCTTTTCTCCCGACGGACAACAGGTGGCCACCACCTCGTTGGATCGGACAGTCCGAGTGTGGAATGCCGCGACCGGCGAACCGGTTCGGATATTTTCAGCGGGCGGGAACTTCATGTATGCCGTTGCGTTTTCGGCCGACGGACAACGGGTGGCGGGTGGTGGCTCAACCTTTGATCCCACGGTGCATATCTGGGACATCGCAAGCGGGTCCTCCTGGGGAAAAATCTCGGGAGACGCCGGAAGCGTCCGTGCCATCCTGTTTCCCCCGTCTGGGAATCAGATCATGATTGGTTGGGAAGAGGGGTTGATCCGCATCATTGATCTCACCACCGGAGAACTCGTCCAGGAGTTAACCGCCTCCGGATTCGTTACCGACATGGCGCTCTCGCCCGATGGGGAGTTGCTGATGGTGGCCGAGGGGTGGCCCACCTTTGCAGCGCGTATTTTCGAATGGCGCTCGGGCCGTGAACTTCGGGTCCTCACCGGACATTCCAGTCCGGTCGGCGCAGTCGCCTTCAATTCGCGGGGCACCCAAGTGGTAACCGGTGCTGATGTGGTGAGACTGTGGGATATCTCCGATTTGGCATCCCGGCTTCGGACCCGCCCGCTTTCTGATGGAATGGAACTGACCTGGAGCGTGGGCACTCTGCAGAAGGCATCCTCACTGTCGGGCCCGTGGACACCTCTTCCGGGTGCCGTGAGCCCGTATCCGGTGCGAATTGACTCGGGCAGCGTACTTTTCCGCATTGAAGTTCCGGAGGAGGACTGAGTTTCGGGTCGGAAGCGGCAACCGGAAGGCCACTCCACGAACAGGCACATGCGGGTCGATCGTCATGCGGGATCTATCCCTCTGATGGATGACCTGGTCGATTGTCCATATTCCCTCCACGGGGCGGGTTCGCGGGTGGGGCGAGGGGAATTCAGATGGCGCGTCCTTCCGTCCGCGACTACGGGGGTAGACGACGCGATCGCAGATCCGGATTTCCCCGAGCCGGCGGGGCCGTTCGCCCGTCAAGTCGCAAACCGAAACTCGGGCACCAAGACCCGGCTGAGCGCGCGTGTCGTCCCGTTCGTTTTCCTCGGTTGTGCTGGTTCTCAGGTCCCGGCAGTGGCGAGGAAGGGATTCACAATCCTTGTGCCGCCGAATTTCCGTCCATGCTGGAGGTCTTCGCTATAGAGCAGTTCGGCCCCGCTGGAAATGGCGGCGGCCACGATCAGGCAGTCATAAAACCGGTATCCCGTTTCTCCGCGTAACGCGAGGGCATGAAAGTGCAGCGCCTTGCTGGGCAGAATCGTGCACGAGGGCCACAGCAAGGTCTGTTGGAGGTCTTTCAAGTCGTCCGTTGCCATTGGCTGCGCGAACCGATGCAAGGCGACGGCAGAGAACTCCTGCACGACCTGCCAACTGATTGTCCAAGCCCCATCGCTGTGGCGACGAAGGATTTCCAATGCCCGTTGCTGTTTGGCGGGCGAGGAACGATCGAAGGCGTAGACCAAAATGTTTGTATCCAGGAAAACCCTAGCGCTCATTCATCTCCTCGCGCGTAAACTTCCTGCCGGCATTCACCTGCGTCAGTACTCGGTCGAACAGCGCGTCCACCTGTGCCTGTCGCCCGCGCTTGGGACGGGCGGCGATCTCCGCCAGCCAGTCGCGGAACATCTGATTCAGCGTTGTGTTGTGGCGTCGCGCTTCGTCCCGGGCGTTCTCAATCAAATCCTCCTCGGCGCTGAGTGTGATGTTCTTCATGCACACGAAACTAGTGTGCACTGAAATCGTGTCAATTTGTCGCTCCTGTCTCAAAGAAGACGATGGACCAGGTCACTAATCCACACATCACTCCCGATCAGTCGGGTTCAACGGGAAATGACGCGATAAAAGCGATGCTCGTCCTGGAGTTCGGTAGCCACTTCGCTGGTTCCGCCGGACCGAACGGTGGGTTCCTTCACGTCTGTCCAGTCCGTTCCCCCTGCCCCTGCCGTTGGCGAGGATTGGAGGACGTAACTGGTGGGATACTGGGACCAGGTGATCTTGAGTTGTCCGTTCTCCGCGGGGCGGACACCCAGGGTCGAAGGGGCTACGGTGAGCCTCTGGAGCAGCCAGTTGTAATCGCCACGTTCCGCGCTCGGGATCGCCGTTGCGAAGAATCCGCTGTATCGCACGGGCAGTTTGGTCGACTTGAAGGCCCAAAGGTGAATCTCCGCACTGCCATCCGCGAAGGCAACTCCGGCGCCGCCGTCGTGCTGTGACCCCGGTATGTCCAACCACTGACTGGAGGACGTTGGAGTCTCGATCAAGTAGCCGTCGTTGATGCTGTCTGGATGTTCGTCCAAAAACACCAGGGTCCTGCCGGGATCGGGAATGGCCGACGTCTGGAGAAACTGGCGGTAGCCGGGATAGAGACGGTTTTCGCCCCGGCGGGTGGACTCATTGGCGCCGGGGCCGGTAAGCCCCATGAATCCGTTCATGGAATAACTGCGGACCCGGGCGACCCAGCCGCGGGACCGTTGGCTCGGGCTGAGGTAGGTGTCGTCCGGGCATTTGAAGGCAGCGGCGTTATCCGTCAGGTAGGGGAACAGTCGGCTGGCACCCAGGAAGGTGAGGTTTGTATTGAACGGATTGGTGGTCCAGTCGAGCACGTTGTGGGTCCAGTTTTGGAAGCTTTTGTCCGAGACGGTGGCGAAGGTCTCCGTGATGGTGAAATTGTTCACCACGCGTCCGTTGGAGTCGTTGGCGTACAGGGACCATGCCGTCATCAACTGGTGGAGATTCTCCACGCATCCCATGGTCTGCCGGGCGACCCCGGACCGGGCTACCCACGGCCACGCCAGGCCAGCCAGAACTATGAGGCAGGCCAGGGTTGCAATCAGGTCGGGTCGGCAGAATCCCCGATTCGCGTGGGCACGCCGGGGCTGATGGGGAGTTGGTAGGGGACGTCTCACGGTCCGGCTCTTCTGTACCGCATCCATGAGCCGTGCAAGGGGAATATTCCCGCCAGTAGGGCCCCGATTCTGATATCCGGGTTCCCTGGATCGGGCTGCAAGAATTCGGAGGCAAACTGGAACTGGTCCGGCTACGCTTCGCATGCGTTGTCCCTTCTGCTGTCGGTATGAACTGAAATTCACCTCTCTGATGAAACCAAATCTAGCAAACCCTGACCCTGGCGGCGAACAGCGTCGGCTCCGCTGCCGCAGGATTCGCTCGGGAACCTGGCTGGCGTGGCTGGGATTGATCGTGCTCGTTGGCCTCGCCGGTTTTGGAGTGGGTGCGGCGGTGCCCCAACCCCTTGCCCGATGGACGTTCGAAACCGATGCGCGGGATGACGTGGGAACGATGCATGGAACCTTGAGCGGGGGGGCACGCGTCGCCGGTGGCCGGCTCATGCTGGACGGCAATTTCTCCTATGTGACCACGGCCCCGCTGACCAAGGACCTCACGGAGAAAACCCTGACCGCGATCGTCTATATCAACCCCATCATCCAGCGTGGCGGAGGCGTCATCACCCTCGAGATGGCCAACGGCCTGTTCTACGACTCCATCACGTATGCCCAGCGGGAGCCCCTGAAATGGATCGCGGGTTCGGATGACTTTGCCCGGACGCAGGACCAGCCCACAGCGCCGCTGGAAGCCGGGTTGACCCGGATCCACATGGCCGTCGTCTACGCGGCCGACGGGACGATCTCCATCTTTAGGAACGGTGTTCCGTACGGTGTGCCTTACCGCCCGGCGGACCCTCCGGTGACTTTCCTTAAGAACATCAGCCGGGTGTTGATCGGCTCCCGGAACAGCGGTGGGGAAAAACCTTTCCTGATTGGCGAAGTGGAGGAAGCCGCGTTGTATGACCGGGCGCTCACGGCGGAACAGATTGCCGAACTGGCGCCGCCTCCGGAGACGGAGCCAAGCATCGCCCGGGTGTGGGACGAGGAGATTCTCAACGCCATCCGGCGGGATCTCCCACACCCCCCGGTTCACGCCCGGAATCTCTTCACGCTGTCCGCGGCGATGTACGACGCGTGGGCGGCCTTCGATCCCGTCGCCACTGGTTTTGTCTATCGCCAGAAATGGAGTGCGGCGGACCCGGCCGCGGCGCGGCGCGAAGCCATCAGCCAAGCGGCGTACCAGATCCTCAAGGAGCGATTCGCCAAGGCTGTCGGTGCCGACATTACGACGAACGCGTTGGACCTCCGCTTGAAGTCCCTCGGCTACGCGCCCGCTCCGGACGACGTGGACTCGTCCAGTCCGTCGGGAGTTGGCAGGGCAGTTGCCTCGGCGGTTTCGGCCTGGTTTATCAACGACGGCTCGCGGCAAGCCCAGGGCTACGTGGACGACCCGCTGTCTCCGGATCGTTACCAGCCGTTGAACGGCTATCTTGACACCGATCGGAGTGGGACCGGCGGACAGTTGGTGGATGTCAACCATTGGCAGCCCCTGCACTTCACCGACGTGATCCCGACCGGCCAGAATGGCACCATCATCCTGAATCGATACCAGTCATTCCTTGGGGCGCCTTGGCTTGGGGCCCGTCCGTTCGCCACGTCTCGCGCCAGCCTGGGAGTTCCCGGCTATGACCCGGGTCCGCCGCCGCTGTTTGGGACGGCGACGCACGACCAGTTCGTCAGCAACGTGGTGGCTGTCATCCGGGCCAGCAGTGAACTCACCACCGCCGATGGGGTGATGGTGGATATCTCCCCGGGCACGTTTGGAAACAATTCGCTTGGCGCCAACGACGGCCATGGTCATCCGGTAAATCCGGTGACGGGCCAGGCGTATGCGCAAAACCTCGTTCCGCGGGGGGACTTTGCCCGTGTACTCGCGGAATTCTGGGCGGACGGACCGAGCTCGGAGACGCCGCCGGGTCATTGGAACACCCTCGCCAACTCGGTCTCCGATGCGCTGG
>JBGAPN010000197.1:0-9008 GCA_044221235.1 Limisphaerales bacterium | reverse complement strand
AAAGCAGCCAGTTTGCTTTGCTGCAACGTCTTCCGGTCTTTTAGCGAAGCGAGATACAGGCTGGTTATTTTTTTATGAAAGTCATCGATGGTCCAGGTAGAAGCGCCCGTCGCCAGCGCCCAGAGGGTCAGCGCCTGGCAGGCCTCCGTGGCATATCCACGTCCCTGGTGGTCCGGGTGGATCCCATACGCGATCTCCACCGACCGGTCAGGTCCGGGCGGTCTTCGGAAACCGACGCTGCCAATCTCGTCTCCGGACGAATCCAGGATCACTGCAAAGCCGTGGACCCATGGATCAGCCGTTCGGGTGACCTTCAAACGCTCCAGCCATTCACGGGATACCTCAGCCCGTTCCTCCGGGGACAGGGCTTCAATCCGTGCCAGGGCCGCCGACGGCTCCGCCACCCGGAGGCGAAGGCGGGCGGTCGAAAAAAGGTACGGATCCATGCGGGACTGAGGGGAGACACGCTCCATTTCGAACCTGGGAACGCTGAGGATCCGCCCGTCCTGCAGCAAGTCCGGCCTGTCCCCCGTGCGGTATGTTCAAAGTTGCAGGCGGACAGAATGGCACGGCATTCAGCCGGCGGAGGGGGGCCGCCCCGAGACCGGGGGACGGTATCCCACATCGTCAAATCCGGAACCGATCGGAACAAACTGCGCATCGAAGCGGACTGGTTCGTCCCGAATTCGATTCAGGGAAGGATCCACGACGTTCTGCGGATCGAGCAGCGGGCCCTTAATCATACAGCCGCGGACAACGCCTCCGAGACGCAGGTCCAGTTCGAACCGGGACAGCCCAGGTGCTCCGCCCGGAAGGGTGTTTCCGGCAATCAGGTTCCCGACGTATTCTCCCAGGCCCCCGAGGTCGTCCACCCCGTTTCGATTTCCGGTGAGGGAGCAGCGCTCAAGGTGCAGGCGCGAGCGGGGGAAAACCGTAACCGCCCCGTTATTGTTGAAGGGATTTTCCCCTTCTCCCGGGCCCGTGTTGGAAACATTGCCCACGAACAGGCAGTTAACCACCCGCGCATGGCTTCCCCACAGGAGGTCGAGTGCGGACCCGGTGACTTCCGCCCGGTTGTTCCGAAAGACACAGTCCTGGATGAGCACGTACTGGTTCGTGGCCCCCTCCTGCTGGATGGAAATTCCGCCGGCACAGGGGCTCGCGTAGTTGTCGACGATTTCAAGGTCCCGGAGCACCGGGTAGGACCGGCGGTAGACCTTGATCGCCCCGCCATCACCGAAATAGAAGCGGCCCTTGCGGTAGGCCCGGTCGGGTTCCATGACGTTCTGATTGGAGTTGGTGACAAAGTGATTGGCCCCGGTCAGCCGGAAATTCTGCACCAGAGTGTTGGTGGAGAGTCCGTCCCCCAGGTAGATGACGTGATTGACGACCGCAGGAAACGTAGCGCTGGAACGGTCAGCGATGGACGGATTGGCGGCACTTAATGTGGGACGCCCCATTCCAATCAGGCGAATCCCGTCATGGACCCGGTTGAGGTAGATCAATGCCTGCCGATGGGTTTGCGGCTGATACAACCCTTCATGGACCCGAAGCGTCTTCACCGCCGCGTTGGTGGCGGCCATGTCCAGGACCGCTTGGAGATCATCTCCAGGATAGACATGATACGCGCCCTCCTTCACCTCGAACCCAAGAACATTTCCAGCGAGATGGAAACCGGCGAAAAGAGCGGCAAACCTGACGAATGACATTGTCGTTCCCGGAGTACTGCCTCTCCCGCTCGCCTGTCACCAACCAATGTGGCCGCGGACGCCATCCCTCCCTGGTGTTCCAGGGCAAATGCGCAAACCAAGAGTGGTCTTCTCCCGTTCATCGCCAATCCCGCACTGAATCGGTCAATGCCCGGGCGGCGCAGGCCAATCCGCGGAATCGGTGTCGTTCATCCCAACGAAAAGCTCCCCTTTCCCGAATCCAACCTCCCGCGATATCGTCCCGTCCATCTCGCACACCACATGACCTCCAGGACCAACCGCTCGGCATTCCGGACCTGTTGGCTCCTGCTTGCCTTTGCAGGCGGGTGGTGCCGGTCGGCGGATCTTCCAAACGCCGACGCCATCCAGTTCTTCGAGAACCGCATCCGCCCGGTCCTGGTGGAGCACTGTTACGAATGCCACAGCGCCGAAAGCAAGAAGCTGAAGGGAGGACTGTATCTCGACACACGCGCCGGATGGGTCCGCGGCGGCGATACCCGCCCTGCCATCGAACCCGGAAACCCGGACCACAGCCTGCTGATCGAAGCGGTCCGTTACGCGAATCCGGACCTGCAGATGCCTCCGAAGGGGCGCTTGCCCGACGGCATTGTCGCAGACCTCGTCACCTGGGTCCGAAAGGGCGCCGCCGATCCGCGCGAGGCCGGAACGTTGGCCGCCGCTCCGCCCCACGCCGCGAGCGCCTCCAGCACCCGGCACTGGGCCTTTGAGCCGCTGAGAGAGGCACCCGCTCCCCCCATTGCCGCCAACCCAGACGGATCACCCTCCCCTCGAACACCAGTTGACGCCTTCATCATGGCCGCGCTGCGGCGACAAGGTCTGGCGCTGTCCCCGATGGCCGGACGCCGCACCCTGTTTCGCCGGGCGTCGCTTCTTCTGACCGGACTGCCACCCCAACCGGAGGAACTGGCCGCGTTCGAACGCGATCCCACACCCGATGCGTTTGGACGCGCCGTAGACCGGTTGTTGGCCAGCCCACGATACGGGGAGCGTTGGGGACGCGCCTGGCTGGACGTGGCACGGTTCGCCGAAAGTAGTGGCTTCGAACACGACTATGACCGCCCCAACGCCTGGCCGTACCGAGACTATGTCGTCCATGCCTTCAACGCCGACCAACCCTACGACCAGTTTGTTCGATGGCAGCTCGCCGGCGACGAGTTCGCGCCGGCGGATCCGTGGGCCCTGATGGCGACGGGATTCCTAGGGGCCGGGGTCTTCCCGACGCAGATCACCGCCAATGAAGTGGAACGGGCCCGGTACGACGCCCTGGACGACATGTCCTCAACCACGGGTGCCGCGTTCCTCGGACTCAGCGTCGGCTGCGCCCGGTGTCACGACCACAAGTTCGATCCGATTGCCACCCGGGATTATTATCGTCTGCTCTCCACCTTCACTACGACTGTGCGTAGCCACGTCGATCTCGATCTCATTCCGGAGGAGAATCTCGCCCGACTCCGCAGTTGGGAACAACAGCACGCCCTCCGCGTCGCCGCCCGCGAACGGCTCGAACAGGGCGAATTGGAAACACGATTCCGGGCCTGGTCGTCTGCGCAGGCCACCTCGTTGGTCCCATTCCCGGTCCCGCCCTGGCTGGTGCTCCATTTTGAACAGGCGGCCTCCTCCGGCGGCGCGACATTGACCGAACTTCCCGATGGGTCGTATCGGGCCAGCGGCAAGAACCCGGACTTCGACCGCTACACCTTCGTGGCTCGGACAACGCTGGGACGACTGACCGGACTTCGGGTCGAAGCCCTGGCCGACAATGGCCTGGTGAAAAACGGACCCGGCCGCGCCGACAACGGGAACTTCGCGCTTGGCGAGCTTTCCGTCGCCTTCCGCCCGTTGGGCGCCACCAACGATCCGGTTCCCGTCCCACTTCGGAATCCCCGGGCCACCTTCGAGCAAAAGGGACTGCCCGTCGCGGCCGCGCTCGATGGCAATCCCAAGTCCGGCTGGGCGGTGGATCCCGAATTCGGCAAAGACCACGCTGCCGCCTTCGAACTGCAGGAACCCCTCGACGCCACCAGCGGAGTCGAGCTGCACATCACCCTGTCATTCGACATCAACAACCGGCATTCCATCGCCCGCCCCCGCATCTCGGTCACCACGGACCGAACGCCTCCCGGCTTGAAGGCGGAGTCGGCACCGGAGCCCATGCTGGCCACTGTTCTGTCCGCAACTCGATTTCCCGAATCCGAGTGGAACGATTCCCAGCGGACCGCCCTGCGAACGTGGCACCGGCTGCAGGACCCCGAATGGCGGGAGCTCAATGCCCGGGTGGAAACCTCCCTGGCCGAGCGCCCCAAGCAGAAGCTGACCACCGTGATGGTGGCCACGGAGGGCCTGGAGCCGATCCGCATGCACACCCAGGGAGCCGACTTCTTCGAGCAGACGTTCTTCCTGAAGCGCGGCGATTTGAACCTCAAGGGTGACCCGGCAAGCCAGGGATTCCTTCCCGTGCTCATGCGCCAGCCCGAATCGCGCTGGCAGGAAACGAAACCCGGCGGTTCGCGGACGAGCTATCGTCGCCGTGCCCTGGCCAACTGGATCACGGATCCCCGCGACGGGGCCGGAGAGCTGCTGGCCCGGGTGATGGTGAATCGCGTGTGGGCACTGCACTTCGGCCGCGGCCTGGTGGCCACGCCCAATGACTTCGGACGCCAGGGAGAGCCTCCCACCCATCCCGAGCTGCTCGACTGGCTGGCTCGCGAGTTCATCCGCAGCGGCTGGTCGGTCAAGGCCCTGCAGCGTTTGATCCTCGACAGCGCAGTCTGGCAGCAAGCGGGCACGCCGGCCGCCGGATCACAACACGCCGGCCCGAACCCCGGTCCGAGCATCGATCCCGACGACCGGTGGCTTTGGCGGTTTCCACGGCATCGGCTGGAGGCCGAAGCCATCCGTGACTCGCTGTTGTCGGTCAGCGGCAACCTCGACTTATCCATGGGCGGCCCCGGAACCCTCGACCCGCGGCAGTCGCGACGCAGTGTGTACTTCATGATCAAGCGCAGCCAATTGAGCCCCGCGCTCCAGCTTTTCGATGCACCCGACGCCGTTCTCAGCGCCGGCAACCGGCCGGTTACCATCACCGCCCCGCAGGCCCTGCTTTTCCTCAACAGCACCCTGGTGCGCGACCAGGCCCACGCATTTGCGCGTCGACTGCTTCCAGGCGCCGAAAGGTCTCTCGAGGGTGCCGTCCGCCGCGGCTATGAACTGGCGGTGGGACGCATTCCCACCGCCGAGGAAACCGCGGACAGCGTGGCGTTCCTGCGTCAACGATCCGCCGGGGACGTCTCCGCACTCGAGCCAGCGTTGGGCGACTTCTGCCAGGTGCTCCTGGGACTCAACGAATTCATCTACGTGGAATGAACTGCATGAACCCTTCCCTGTTGAGCCGACGGGACCTGCTTCGACGCTGTGGCGGCGGTGCCGGCCTCCTCGGACTGGCCACCTTGCTGCGCGACGAATCCCGGCTCGTCGCCTCGACCGCGGCCAATCCCATGGATCCCCGGCCACCCCAGTTTCCAGGACGCGCCAAGGCGGTCATCTGGCTGTTCATGAACGGGGGCCCCAGCCAGGTCGACACCTGGGATTACAAGCCCGAGCTGAACCGGCGCGACGGAAAGGAACTGGAGGGGTTCGACAAGAACACCGGGTTTTTCACCGGCAACGTCGGCCCGCTGATGAAATCCCCGTTCCGCTGGGCCCAGTACGGACAGAGCGGAACCTGGGTCTCCGAGCTGTTCCCGAACCTTTCCCGGCATGTGGACCGGATGGCGTTCATCCACTCCTGCTACACCGAATCCAACAACCACAGCCCGGCCCTGTTCATGATGAACACCGGCTACACCCGGATGGGATTCCCGTGCGTGGGAGCCTGGGCCACCTACGGGCTCGGATCCGAAAGCCGGGATCTGCCCGCGTTCGTGGTGATGAGCGATCCTCTGGACCGCGGTTTGCCCAAAGGCCACGCCTTGAACTGGAGCGCGGGCTTTCTGCCTGGCGTGTTCCAGGGCACCCACCTGCGTCCCAAAGGCGATCCGATCGACAACCTCCGCCTCCCCGCCGACCTGGCTCCCGGAATACAGCGTGAGCAACTCGACCTGCTCGCCCGGTTGAACGGGCATCATCTCGCCAGCGATCCGGGCGACACCGCACTGGCCGCACGCATGGAGAGTTTTGAGCTCGCCTACCGCATGCAAATGGCCGCGCCGGAGGCACTGCATTGGGAGAGCGAGCCGGCCGTCATCCGAAATCTGTATGGCACCGACGACAAACCCTGCGACCAGTTCGCCCGCCAATGTCTAACCGCCCGGCGGATGGTCGAACGCGGCGTTCGCTTTGTCCAAATCTACTCCGGCGGTATGGACAACGAACGGAGCTGGGACGGCCACGAGAACATTGTCCGCAATCACGGCGGCTTCGCGGCGGAAACCGACCGTCCCATCGCCGCACTGCTCACCGACCTCGAACAGCGGGGACTCCTCGACGAAACCCTGGTGGTCTGGGGCGGGGAATTCGGGCGGCTCCCCATCGTTCAGAAAGGCGGCACCGGACGGGACCACAATCCCCATGCGTTCACGGTCTGGATGGCAGGGGGCGGAGTTCGCGGGGGTGTCCACCATGGGGCCACCGACGAGGTTGGCTTCAAGGCGGTCCAGGACCGGGTCAGTGTCCACGATTTCCACGCCACCCTGTTGCATCTGCTCGGAATGAACCACGAGCAGTTGACCTTCCGCTACAGCGGACGCGACTTCCGGCTCACCGACGTCAGCGGCTCCGTCGTGAACGCCGTGCTGGCGTGACTCCCGGGCTTGGTCAACCCGGATTCCCCTGCCCCGCCGGCTCGTAAAGCACCTCGAAATTCTCGGCGGAACCCGGAACGGACACGTCGATCCGCGAGAATCTCACGCCGGGCACTTCATCCCCGCAATTCCCCCGGGCAGCCGCGGTCAACAGGATCTCATTCGCCTTGGCAGTGTCTTCTCCCAATTTGCTCGCTGCATTCACTTCCGCGCCAAATACGTCCACGTCGCCGATGCGCAGAATCCGCCCATAGCCAACGCCGACGCAGAGCAGCACCTGCTCCTCCGGCACGCGCCGCTGGTTCAATTTCTGGCAGGCCCGCTGCATTTCGACCGCACATTGGACCGCGACGGAGGCCCGGCGGAACAGGATCAGGAAGCTATCCGCCTCGATCTTGATCAGGATGCCGTCGTGCGCTGAGACAATCGGCAGCAGGAGTCGCTTCTGTTCGTGAATGACCTGCAGGAAGTGGATGATCCCGAAGCGGGCCACCTGACGTGAGAATCCGGATAGGTCGGTGAACATGACCGCCCACGTGTCTCCAAACAGGTCCCAAATCCGCCGGTCAATGGATTCGGTGTCCGCGCCGGGTTGGAGCCGGTCCTCAATCATACGCCAGAGCCTCGTCTCACTGCCCTTGAGGTCCGCATCGGGGTCACGCATGCCGTCAACGTAAGGCAACCGGTTCTGCCGCCCCAAGCGAAGAGTGAAGCCCCGATGGGATTGCCACCTGGTCATTCGACGGACCGGTCCACTCTCACCCACCTGCGTTTTGCGAAAGCCACAAGCCCACCTTGAATTTACGAAGACAAATGTGAATGCTCCCTCACCTTTCGATCCGATCATCCAGGATTTCCTGAATGGAACCTGAAAAACCTCACTTACATGAAACTCATCCTCAATGGGTGCGCGCTCGTCGCGTGCCTGATTTCTCCCGTCACCGCCGCCGAGTACTCGGTGCTCGACTTGGGGCCCGGAGTGGCTCGCAGCATCAACAACTCCGGCAAGGTGGCCGGCTATGACACTACTGGCGGGTTCACTTACGACGCGGTTCAGGGGCGGCAGGCAACGCCCCCATTGACCGTCTACCTCCCGGACGATCCCAGTCAGCCTCCGGGCTATGGACCCTACTTCAGCCTGATCCAGGTGCAATGGCTGGGTATCAACGACAACGGGCTCCTGGTTGGATCGGGAGTGATGAGCAATCGATTTCAACCGGTCCCGCCGCTCCAGGATCTCAGTCCGTACCCTCTCATTTGGAGCGGCGCCGGGGATCCCGTCATTCTGCTCGGGCAGCAAGGCGTCAAAGCGGCGGCCGCGAACTCCGCGGGCGTGGTCGTGGGAGGAGCCTTCCGCTATGCGTTGTCCACCCAGGAATTGATCGGGACCGGCTTGATCTTCTCGATGGATGTCAACGAAGCGGGAGTGATCGCGGGAAGTGTTTCGAACCCGGATACCGGGCAGCTGCCTGCGATTTGGAAAGATGGAGTGGTCCAGCCCATACCGGTGTTCAACCCCGGCAGCTTTGCCTGGCGCTATGGGATGACCGCGACCGCCATCAACGCCGCCGGTCAACTCGCGGGAAACATTGGGTATGGTGACTTCTCCGGCAGCTACTCCCGGGGTTTCCTCTGGTCGCCCACCAAGACCAATCTGATCGATGCACCGGTCGAGGGGTTATATGGGAATGAAGTGACCGTGAACGGGCTGAATGACGGCGGACTGGTCGTGGGGCGATGGAAAGGGGCGCAAGGATCCAAGGCCTTTCTGTTTCGGAACGAGACCTTTATCGATCTCAATACGCTGATTCCCACGGGGGGGTGGCAGTTGACCGCGGCATATTCCATCAACGAAGCGGGGCAGATCGTCGGCGAAGGCATCCTGAATGGCGCCGCCCGTGCCTTCCTGCTCAACCCGCTGGACCCGGGCCAGGGACAGCCGCCGTCGATCGTGCAGCAGCCAGCGGGCGGACGCTTCGGCTTGGGCGAATCCACGACCCTGACCGTGTCGGCCACCGGAACTCCCCCCCTGAGCTACCAATGGCAGCACGCGGGCACGAACTTGGTCGGTGAAACCGGCCAGAGTTTGGTGTTGGCGGACCTGAGCGCCGCTGACAGCGGCTCGTACCGGGTGATCATCAAAAACACGGCGGGCGAGGCCACCAGTCTGGAGACCGTCATCGCGGTACTCGATCCGGAAATCGGGGTCCTGCGGTTCACTGGAGTCACGGTGACAGGAGCGATCGGCGGTCTTTACCAGATCGATGGCTCGCCCAGTCTCACCACTCCCACCTGGACTCCGCTGACCCAGATTACCCTCACCCAATCTCCCCAGGTGTGGATTGATCTCCAGTCCGGCACCAACACGGGCCCCCGATTCTACCGAAGCTCGAGAGTCCTTCCGTAGGCCATCCGGGAGATTCCACTGCCGATCGTCGTTGATCACCGCATCGAACCTCCCGATTCCGTGTCCCACCTG
>JBGAPN010000196.1:0-9035 GCA_044221235.1 Limisphaerales bacterium | reverse complement strand
CACCATGCGCCTGGCGCGTCGCGCCGCGGATACCCTGGACGGAAGTTTGCCGGCTTGCGACCGGGGATATCGACCTGGATGCCGATGGTCTTTCCGACTGGGCGAGGCGAATCTGGGCGATCCGCTCCGCTCCGACAGCCTGGGTCAGCCGGTTCCCAAGGTGGATGGCGCTGGGAGGGTGACCGGTTCGGTGTCGGGCGATTACGCGGTGTTCTCGCAGCGCTTCCGGCCTGAAAACGGTTCGCCGACGCGGGCCCAGGCCGCCCGGCGCGCCTGCTGGAGCTGACCTCGGCCCAACGCCGCTGGAACTCGACCGCGTTC
This sequence comes from Limisphaerales bacterium, assembly GCA_044221235.1. GTDB lineage: Bacteria > Verrucomicrobiota > Verrucomicrobiia > Limisphaerales > UBA9464 > UBA9464. The sequence goes on along the minus strand of JBGAPN010000196.1, from coordinate 8,714 downwards.
AGCGGATGGGGGTCCGCGCGTGGCTGGAGGATCAATTTCTACGTCCACCCACGCGGCACCGTGCCTACATCGATTCCGTTGTGGCGGACCTGCAGGGATCCCGCACGGACCTGCGGTACCACTACAATGCCAATTTCAATTTCGTGACCGGCGACAACGGAAATACTGCCTTTGCCCGGGCGGCGATATCCGGGTCGGATCAGCTCCGGCAGCGTGTGAACGTTTGCGTTGTCCCAGATCCTGGTCATTTCGCGACGGGATCGAATCTCGAGAACAAGCCCGTCGCGATGGCGGACTATTACGACCTCTTCGTAGAAGAACGCCTTTGGGAACTATGGGGACATCCTTCGCGCGGTCTCGCTGCATCCGCTCATGGGTCGCTACCTCAGCCATGTGGCGGCAGGCGACCGGAGATCAACCAATATCCCGATGAGAACTACGCCCGCGAGGTGATGCAGTTGTTCACCATCGGGCTGTGGGAACTGAATCCGGACGGAATGCGACGGCTGGACGACCATGGGGCGCCGATTCCGACCTATGGCAACCGCGAGATCACCGAGTTGGCGCGCGTGTTTACGGGGCTGTGGTTCGGCGGCCAGTTCTGGGGTTGGAACGGCTGGGTGGACGAGGAAAACGTTCCGCCCATGGACCTGTGGGCGGAGAAGCACGACTTCGGGACCAAGACGCTGGTTCGCGGGGCGGTGATTCCGGCGCGGGCGGCGACCCCGGCCAATGGCATACGGGACATCGACGATGCCCTGCGCGTCCTGATGGAGCACCCCAATACGGCACCCTTTGTCTCGCGGCAGCTCATCCAGTTCCTGGTCACCTCCAATCCCAGCCGGGACTATGTGCGGCGCGTTGCCGCGGCCTTCGCGGACAACGGCTCGGGACGACGGGGCGATCTGGGCTTCGTGGTGCGGGCGATTTTGCTCGATCCCGAGGCGCGGGATCCGCGGGCGACCGAGGGAGAATCTGCCTATGGCCGGCTCAAGGAACCGGTGCACCGGGCCATGGCCATTGCGCGTCTCGGCCAATTGGACCGGTATTCGGACCTCCTGTGGTGGGACTACTATCAATTCTACAACGATGCGCTTCAGGTGCCGATGAACTCGCCGAGCGTCTTCAACTTCTTCCGTCCCGGTTATGCGCCGCCCGGATTGGTGACGCAGGCTGGCCTGGTGGCGCCGGCCTTCCAGATTACCCAGAGCACCACCTGCATCTCATTCCCCAACCGTCTTTGGCACCTCGTCACCGAGGGCGCCTGGTCGTGGAATACCTACCAGTTCGTCCCGGATTATGCCCCGTTGGTGCCGCTGGCCGGCCGACCCGGCGCGCTGGTGGACGAACTCAACCTGATCTTTTGTTCCGGCCAGATGACCGCTGCAACGCGCACAGCCCTGTTGGATGCGGTCCAGCAGGTCACCCCCACCGATCCCCTGGGTCGCGTCCGCCTCGCGATCTATCTGGCGGCAACCTGTCCCGAAGGCGCCGTGCAACGCTGATCCCACCTCAATGGCCATGTCCCAGCCCCTTTCACGACGTCGATTCCTCGGCCAGTTGAACTGTGCCACGCTGGGCTCCTCGGCCCTGCTCGGAACCCTCCTGAACCTGCGTCTGGCCAACTCCCTGGCTGCGGACGAACCCTGTACGGATTGCAGGGTGCTGGTGTGCCTCTTCCTCGCGGGGGGCTGCGATTCCTTCAACGTCCTCGTGCCCTGGGAGGCCGGGCGCTATGCGGCGTACTCGCAGTCCCGGGGAGCGTTTGGAACGGATGGCGGCCTGGCCCTCGATCGCAACGCGCTGCTGCGCCTGCCAGCGCCGGCGGCGGACTTCGGGCTGCATCCGGCGCTGACGCAGATCCAGCAGATGGCCTCGGGGACGGGAGCCTTCGCCGGCAAACGTCGCCTGGCATTCCTCGCCAATACCGGAACCCTGATCCAGCCGATCACCAAGGCCCAGTTCAATGCCTGGGAGCAGGGTGACGCTGCGGCCTTGCTGGTGCCCAAGGCCCTGTTCTCTCACAGCGACCAGGTGGAGCAGTGGCAGACGGCCGTGCCGCAGGGCATGAGCCAGTTGACCGGCTGGGCGGGACGCGCGGCGGACATCCTGCATAGCCTCAATAGTGCGGAGGCTGGATCCATGAGCCTCTCATTGAGCGGCAGCAACACGCTGCAGGTGGGCAACCAGACCCAGCAGTTCGTGATCACTCCGGCCGGTGCGGTGGCGTTCGAGTCCGGTCCCCCGGGAAGCCCGATCCTGCTGCGCAACGCCGCGCTGCGGAACATCCTGGACCAGCACTACACCCATCTGCTCACCGAATCCTTCTCCGGCGTCACGCGACAAAGCCTGGATGCGCAGGTCCACTTCCAGCGGGTGTTCGACTCGCCGGCGGCTGATCTCGGGTCGGAAATCGACCGGCTGTTTCCGACGGGGAACTTCCTGGCCGACACCTTGCGGGCCGCTGTCCGGACCATCAAGGCGCGCTCCCAGCTCGGGCTGAGGCGGCTCACCATTTTTGTCGAGTACGGCGGCTGGGATCACCACGGCGAACTGCTCAACACCGAAGCCGGAATGCTGGCAAACCTGGATGCCGCGGTCGGTGCCTACCAACTGGCGTTGGAACGGTTGGGCCTTGCCGACGCGGTGGTCACCTTCACGGCCTCCGACTTCGGCCGCACGCTGCGTTCCAACGGGCGTGGCACCGACCATGCCTGGGGCGGCAATGTCATGGCATTTGGTGGACCGGTGCAGGGGGGCAAAGTCCTGGGACGGTACCCGGACCTGACCCTCGACGGACCGGAGGATGTGGGCCACGGCGGACGCGTGCTGCCTACCACCGCGGTGGACCTCTATTTTGCCGAACTGCTCAAGTGGTTCGGTGTCCCGGGATCCGACCTTCCGTACGTGCTTCCCAACATCGCCAATTTCTACAACCCGTCCTCGGCTGCAATGCCGCTCGGGTTCCTGGGATGAAATGACGCAACGCCGCGCAACCGGAGTGGCGATTGGGTTGGTGGCGCTGCTGCTGGGGTCGCTGGTGATGCTATTGCGGCATGCCAGACCTGAGGGTGGACCGGATCACGCCCTGGGAGTTCCAGCGCCGGTGCCTCCGGCGGTCGAGGCGCCACGTCCTGCACCCAAAGACCCTCCACCGGGGGACCTTTTGCTCCGGGATTACGCCACCGCCGGAACCACTCTGGAACAGGACCTGGTGTTGGTGGCGCGCGCGATGGACAGTTTTCTTTTGCTGGTGAAGCCGGCCCAGCGCGGGCCGCTGGCGGACAACGAAGACTGGGCGGCTGCCTGGCAGGGACACCGGGCCTCCCGGGAGGCATTCATCAGCGCGGGCCACCGCATTCTGAAAAACGGCCGCCTGGTGGACCGATGGGATTCGCCGCTCTTCTTCCATGCCCTGGGCGGACAACGGTTCGAGGTAAGGTCGGCCGGACCGGATCGAAGCCTGTGGACCGACGACGATATCCAACGCAATCCCGACGGGACCCTTCATCGCGGCGCCTCCCTGGATTCCGCGCTCCCCGCCGGGCGTTAATGGGCGTCCTGTGATACGCATTGGACTGGCTCGGCGCATCCTGGTGGTTCGGAGTCAAAGTCCGGGACCGAGGATCAAAGGGCTGCGGTCACCAGTTCGCGCGGAATCCATTCCGACCAACCCGTTTCGCTTGAGAGAAAACTCTTCATTCCCCGACGGGCTGCCACGATCGAGAACGCCAGACCATGCGGGTAGAGCAGCCATTTCATGTCGATAAGGGTTTTCTTCGCGTCGTCGAGCGCCGCCTCCGGAGTCTTGAAGTGTGCAACTCGCTTGGGTGTGGTGTAGCGCGATGGCTTCCATCGGGAGGAAAACGCCTTGGACGCGTTGGCAAGACCCTCCACCAAGAGCGAATCGTCCGCGTTCAAGATCCCGAACGGAAACTGCCGTCGGGGATAGGGCCAATCGCCATCCTTGTCCCCGGAAACCCAGGGTTCAAAGACGTCCCTGTGCTTTGTGACTTCATCCTCCTGGCCCAGCACGAAAAACCGCAGGATCGCACCGTCGCTCAGGCTGTTGTAGGGATAGGCCCTCGCAATGTCGGTCGCCAGGGTGGCGTCCCCGGAGAGAAGGGCGGCCTCCAGACTGCAGGTGAAGATGAGGCTCGCCGGTTGCCGCGTGGAGTGGACTCGGGCGACTTTCTGTCCCTTCTCATCCACGAACGCTTCAACTCGCACCACCCCCGGTTTGCAGCCGTACTTTTTGGCGGCCGTTCTGCCACGATCGAGAAAAGTTCGGCTCGGGACTGCGGAGAAGTCGGCGGCACGTGCCATGCGGAGAAAAGCCTGGCCTGCCTCTCGAAACAAAGCCCTCACTTCGGCTATTGGACATCCCGCCGCGTGCTTTAACTCCGCCAGACGAATGGCATTGTCCACAACGGTCCGATGATGGCCGCCCGCCCATTCCGGATTCTTCGCTTCCGGCCCATTTAATTCCTCATCCAGTTTGGCGTCATCTTCCAGTTGGGCGCGTGCCTTGCCTAAGGACTCCTCGGTGACCCGGATCCACTGGTCCAAAGCCTCCTTTCCCAGAATATCGGAACGCACACTCATGGAAGGAAGGGAACCTCATCGAGTTTTCCTCAGGAATCGAGCAGATGTTATGAGATCGACGGCTGGCGGACACCGTTCGGCAAGGGGTGGCTGGGCACGCTTCCGTGACGACTGGGGTGGCCGTCATGGAGGAGGGCGGGAATCCAGACGATCCGAGTTGATGCGTCCCAAATCTGGCGGGAGGGGGTGTCTTCCACCGGTATCGGACTGAGCCGTCGGGCGCCATTGCGGGCGATCGCAACGTGATCTCCAAGGAGTCAGTGCTTCCGAGGCGATTCCGTTAGATCAACCTCCCCGGTACACGCAGCGGGCGGTGCAGGTTTCCGCCACGCCCACCTGGGTCAACAGGGGCAGGACCGGTTTCATCCGCTCCCAAATCCCCTGGGCCAGGCGTTCGCTCGTGGGGTTCTCCAGACCGGGAATTTCGTTGAGGTAGTTGTGGTCGAGTTGACGGTAGAGGGGCTCGAAGGCGGACTTGACGTCGGCGTAGTCAATCACCCAGCCCAAATGAGGATCCACGGGACCCTCGATGACCAGTTCAACGACGAAGCTGTGACCGTGCAGGCGGGCGCATTTGTGACCCGGGGCCACCTGCGGAAGGCGGTGGGCGGCTTCGAATTGAAAGGTGCGGCGCAGTTCCATGGGAAGGGGTTCAGGCGGTTTCGAGGTCGGTCCACGTGATCAGGTCCGCCAGAGCGGGACGGCCGTCGTGACGCCATCCGATGGGTGGCTCCTGCATCCGTCCCAGAGGACAGATGCGGGGCACGCCCCAGTGGGCCAATTGCAGGGCGAGTTCAGGCAGCCGCGATTCGGTCGTGGCGATGCCGACGGTGCTGACCTGACCCCGGACGACTTCGGCCTGGCGCAGGACGTCGGCCACGTCGCGACAGGGCTTCACGTAGATGAACCGGTTCAGGCAGGACGTTTGGAACCGGGGATCGCTCTCGTATACCACCGTCCACGCGGTCGAATGGGTGCTGGCCCACACCCGGGTGCCGCCGAGGGGGGCATCGAAAAACGCGCCTCGGGGCATGGTGGCCGCCTCGGAATGCGCCGCCGCATGGCGCGCGCCGCGGAGTTCGTGAAGGGATCGCCGACTGGCCAGATGGGCGGCGGTCTCCACCGGGATTTCGCCGCGTGGTTCGTTCTGTTCCCGTTCTTCCAGGCATTGGGCGAGAAGGTCGGCGAAGCCCTCGGGATTCGTGGCGCCGTGCTCTTCCACATAGATCACGTGCGGGGAGAGGCAGCCCATCTGATTCCACGCCGTGATGTCGGCCGCGGCCCGGGAAGCGACTTTGCGGGCCATGTAGGTGGAAAGCTGGTCGGCACTGACAAATCCGAAACTGAGCCGGTGGCCATACGCCAGGAGACGGCACGTGCGGGGACACCGAGTGCGAAGGGAATCCACGGTTTCATCGGTACCCTGCACCGTGACGCAGTCCGCTTCGGACAGCAGGGCCGCCTCAAGGTCATGGGTGCCTCCGGACCAGGTGGCGAGTTCGAGGCAGCTTCCCAGTTTGGGTTCGAGATCGGCCAGCGAATGGGCGAAGAGGCGGGGGACGACCGTGCCGTTCCGGGGCAGCTTCACAAACTGTGCCGAGCGCGTGAGGATGCCCAGCAGGAGGGAACTGAGCGTGGAACTGGGCAGATTGCCCGCCGCCACATGGACCAACAGGTCGGGGCCGCGGGCGAGTGCCATGCGGCCTTGTCGCAATTCCCCGGCCGGAGCGGAGAATTCGTCGAGCCGCCTGGCATCCCCCAGCTCCTGGGTCAGCAGCGCGTTCAGGGATTCCACGGTGACGGCGCGAAAAAAGGCATCGAGTCCGCGGGCCAGCGTACCGGCGCCAAATCCCGTCTCGGCAGGGCCCTGCTTCAGCGCCTGCTGCCGAAATCCAAAGTCCGGCGTCAACCAGCGTTCCGCGTTGAAGGCGAGCAATTCGACCAGTTCCTGGGTCTTGCGCAGGGCGAGCCAGTGGCTGCGGTTGCGTTTGACGGCCAGGCAGGCGTCTCGAACCAGCGCGGGCCCCATGGGCGCATCGGGCGGCAGATCGGCGAGAAACAGATTGGGGAGGTGCATGGGTCAGATGGGGCCGGCAGACTGCAGGGAGCAGCCGCGAGGTTCGGCACGGAGGGCACGACCCACCAGTTCAAATCCATCCTCCTGACGTCGGGCAAGGTCCTCGGTTTGGATCGCGAACGCAGACCAGACATTGGCCAAGTCCAGAATCTGGACGAGCCCCACCTCGCCGATGTCGACTTCGCGTCCGGACTCAGGAGACACGATCCGGGCCCGTGCCCAGGGTGGAAACTGCAGTCGGGCGGAGGGCTGTCCATTGGCGGTCACCGTGGAATAGGCCTGGGAACTCAGTTCGCTCATGCCGTATTCGGTGATGATGCGGATGGGAAGAACGCCCAATCGGGTGGCGATCGCCTGATGCAGGTCCTCCCGGGGAACGTTTCGGGACCGCCCCTTATATCCCCCGGTTTCCACCACCCAGGACCCGGCCGGAAGCGGCAGGCGGCAGCCCCGGTGCTCCAAGTCGTCGAGCAGATGAACAAAGTTGAAGGCGGTTCCAACGAGCAGGATGGGATTCTGGAGCGCGGATATCGATTCGACGACACGTTGGGTGGGAACGGTCCAGCCGTCGGGACCGTTTTCTCCCCAGAACAGCGAGGACCGGATCTTCAACCGGGCGGCCCAAAGTTCGAACATGTGAACCAGCGAGGAGTGGGGCGCGAGGTCGGCGGAGGGGGTGAGCGACCCGAAGATTTCTGGTGGGCGGAGATCCGGCCAGCGGCGTTGGAATCCAGCCCAGGCGGCGGTGTCATAGAGCTCCAACGAATCGCCGTGATGAAAATGGCGACTGGGTCTTTGGCCCGTGGTGCCACTGGAGTGGAATTCGCGGGTTCGCTCGCTTTCCGGGATGCAGGTGACCTCGAATTCCTTGAACGCGGCGGTTGGAATCGCCGCCACTTCCGTCAGCAACTGGGTCTGCCCGCCTTTCGGCCGGTCGGCGTTCCCGTCGCGGACCACCGGGTTGTGACGCTGCTGCAGGTGGTGAAGCTCCAGGGCGAGCGATTCAAACTCGGCATGAAGTTCGGGCGAGACGGGGAGCGACGTGGTTCGCGTAATGAATTCGCGAACCCGTCCCGCGAATGGATGGAGTTCCGTGGACATTGCGGTTTTGATGGGATTGGCCTGCCGGCTGGTTTTCCGCGACAACCGGCGGCAGGTACCTAGAGGAATGCCCGTCTGCGTGCAAGTCTGGCACCGGGACCAGGGAGGTCCCTGTGTGGGTTCAGTGGAAGTAAACAATGCCTCCGTAGGCCTTCACATGGGGATGGGACGGATCCCCCGGCGGCGGCTTGAGGGATGGAAACCGCCGGATGGCGGTCCACTCGACCCGTCCGTCGCCGTACAGGCGCGACATCCCGTAACTGCGTGAGAAATCGGAGGCTCCCGTCCAGGCGTTCCGACCGTGGTTGAAGTAGTAGTTCCCATCCCCCGGCCAGAAATCCATGAGATCCGCCATGAGAAGCCGGCCGCTTTCCAGCCGGGTGTCCGTCAATTGATCGGGATGGCTGGCCATGCCCTGGGGCCAGCTGCCGACCCGGCCAAAGTAGCAGTAACTCATGTTGAGATAGCCAAGGGATTCGGCGGTGGACCGGAGGTAGGCCGGATTCAATTGCCAGGCGCTGGAAGGGATCCCGGGACACCACCATAACGACCCATTGGCGTTCCCTTCCCATAACGCCCGGTCATTGCCGCCCGCCATGTATGGGGCGACGTGACCGACCTGGATGGTGTCATCGCCGTAGGCCGCACCCACGCCGAGACACGGAGGGAAGACCCACGCGTCCCCGGTGATGACGGGCTTGGGGAGATTCTCACGGTTGTCCTGCGCGTAGAGTGTCAAGGCCAGCCCCCACTGCCGGAGATTGGAGATGCATTGGGTGCGGGTCGCCTGCCGACGGGCGTTGGACAGTGCCGGCAGGAGCAGGGAGGCGAGGAGAGTGAGGATGGCCACCACCACCAAAAGTTCGATCAGGGTGAAAGCGGTCGACTGCCGATCTGAGGGTGATTTCATTCCATTGCAGGGCGTTGAAGG
>JBGAPN010000195.1:0-9141 GCA_044221235.1 Limisphaerales bacterium | reverse complement strand
GTCCCACCGCCGGCCACGACCTGGTCCAGGTACTCATCCCAGAGGTCAAACGTCACAGCGAGGACCGGGGTGGGCGTCTCATCCGGGAGGCTTCGCCGGAGAAACCCGAAATTTGCCGCCTTGCCGCCGACGAACTGCAGGTCGGCCGGAGTGAGCGGGTCCACCGGCAGGATGTAGGTCCCTTTCCGCGCCTTCGGCGTGATGTTCAACGGCCCGCCCTGTTTGCTCTGGAGAATGTCCCGACGCTGTTCCGGCGTCAGGCGGCCGGTGACATCGGTCCACTGGATGCGACACCTCCCGTCCACCTCTTCCACCACCAGAAGCACGTCGCGCCCTTCCATCGCGGCCAGTTCCGCCTGGAGCCCCGCCCCGTTGGCGTGCGCGAAGGGCAACAGAAGCGAACGGGCGAGCAATGCCACATGCGAATTGGGCGTGGCCGGCTGGGTGCACAGGTATCCCGCCAGCACCGGCAGTTCGGCCCGAACCCGGTCGGTGACCAGGATGTCGTCCAACCGCAACCGCCCATCGGCCAGCGCCGCAGAAATCCCCTCAGCCGGCACGGATACCACCCTTCCCAGCGCCCAACCGGGGGAGTAGCAGATCGACGCCGACACCCAGCGGTCCAGGGACGCCACTTCGATGCCGCGCCCTTGGAACAACGCCCGGTTGGCCTCGGCCTCGGCCCGCTGCTCCGTGGAAGGCATGTAGAACAGGCGCCCGGCTTCCGCCACCACCAGCCTTCGCCGCACCGTTTCAATCCATTCCACCGCCCGGGCCGCCGGGAAGGCCTCGGCGCCGGTGATCTCGATTCCCCATTCCTTCACCAACGGGTCGGGTGCCCGGAACACCGATCCCAGCACCATCCGCTGGTCCGGCGTCGCATACAGGGACTGAGCATTGAACTGCAGAACCCCCATGTCGGCATACCCGGGAAGCCGGGCCCGCGCGAATTGGATATGGTACGGGTACCGAACCGAATCCTGGAAATAGACCCGGTCGGGCCGCTCCAGCTGCAGCGCCCATTTGACGGACGCGACACCACCAGCGCCCGGTCCGGCGGGGCGATGGAGACGCGACGCCCCGACATCGAGCTGGTTGGACCAATCATCGGCATCGGCCACCGCCTGCGCCTGGATCCGATAGAACCGGCTCCGGTCCGGCGTCGCCTCGCCCGGGGGATCCGGATACGGGGCCAATCCATCGAACACCCGGGCCACCTCGTCCCACGACGCGAGGTTGGAACTGGATTCGAGGATCAAGCGCTGGCTGCCGGGAGCGGTGCCGGAGACCACGGGACTGCCGCCGGCCAAAGATACCACGAGCCTGGGTTCGGTGAGTTCACCCGCTTGCAGGACGAATTCGAGGAGCAACAGAGCGCTCAGGAATCGGATTCCCAGCATGCAGCGCCATGCCTTCCGACGGAACAACCGTCGGACGTCCGCGCCTTCACGGCACCGGTCCCCTGCGAATTCACCCATGGCGGCGGCCGGAACCTAGCCGGGTCCGCCCGCTTGGAAATGGGAGAATTCAACCCTGCCGTCCCCGGGGATTCCGGTCCGCCGCAGGTTACGGCGACTGGAACAACTGGGGCGCAAACTCGTTCAGGTAGTCGCGCCATTTGTCCCACGTGTGGGCCCCGTCCGTTTCCTTGTACACCACGTTGAACTGATGGTTCTTGAACATCTCCACCGTCTTCCGGGAGGTCTCGACCAGAAAATCGTCCTTGCCGGTGGCGAACCAGAACAGTTTCAGGCCTTCTTTCAACTTGGGATCATCCAGCACCGCCTTGTTCTTCTCCTCGAAGGTCGGTCCCTGCGGCGCCGGAGCCCCCGGTCGCTGTACGATGCCGAAGATTCCGGAGCTGTACACCCCCAGGTAGCCGAACTGGTCGAGGTGCGGCACTCCAATGTTCAGGGTTTGGGCTCCTCCCATGGACAAGCCGGCCAGGGCGCGGTTGGCGCGGCCGGTGCGAACGCGGTACCGCTTCTCCACCAACGGAACAATGTCCTTCACGAACTCCTCTTCGAACTCATTCATCTGCATCGCCGCGCCCATGCGAAACGGACCGGTATGTCCGGCCGGCATTACCACCACCATGGGCCTGGCCTTCCCGCTGGCGATCAGGTTGTCGAGAATGAATCCCGCGCGTCCCACCGTGCTCCACGAGTCGTCGGAATCGAAGGCGCCATGCAGGAGGTAGAAGACCGGGTATTTGTCCGAACCCGCCTCGTATCCGGGAGGCGTATAGATGTGCATTCGCCGGAACTTCTTGAGCGTGGGCGACCAATACGGGACTTCGGCCACGGCGCCATGCGGGACATCCTGCGTATCCTGCCATGCCGCACCCGGGACATGGACCAGACTCCACGAATTCTCGTTGGACTCGCTGGTCTTGGGATTCCGCGGATCCAGGACCGAGACCCCGTCGACGTTGAAATTGTAGCGATAGCTTCCGGGCGGAACGGGGCCGAAGGTGATTTCCCAAACGTCGTTGGTGCCCTTGGACATGTCCTTGCCCTGCCCCAATCCAGGTAAATCGCTTCCCGACAGTTTGACCGACTTCGCCTCCGGCGCCCGCAACCGGAAGGTAATCTGCCGGTCACTCCCCACCTCCGCAGAATTGACTGGAGGAGGCTGGTTGGGACGCTGAGCCAGGGTGAGAAATGGCAAAAGGACTCCGACCACCAATACGGGAGACCAACGGGGCATTTTCATGAAAGGAAAGGATCACTGGATAGACCATCCAGTCCGATTTTGGTTACCGGCGCATTCCGGGGAAGTCCCAGCCACGGGGGAGGGCTCCCGCACCTTCTTCTCCCTTTTCAGCGTAGAGGATCAGGACCACGGTTGGCCACAACACAACACAACACCGGGCTGAACATGAACCGTCGCGATTTCATTGCCGTTGCTTCCGGGGTCGCCGCTGCGGGAGCGGCCGCCACGCTTCCCCTGATCGGCGCCGATACCAAAGTGTCTCCACCCGTCCCCAAACCCGCACCGCCTCTGGTCGGATCACAGTTGTACGGGTGGGGCCAGTACTATCAGCGGGAAGGCAAGGACCTGTACGCGAATCTGGATGACGTCTTCAAGGCGCTCCGGGATGCCGAGTTCGACTATGCCGAGGGGAATCTCGATCTCAACACGCCCGCCAACAACGCCCGCTTCGCCGAACGCCTGAGGAAAAACAATCTCAAGGCGGTCAGTCTCTACACCGGTGGCGCCATGCACGTGCTTGGCAAGGCCAGCGAGACAGCGGAGCGGATCGCCCGGGCCGCCAAGGAGGCCGGAAAGGCGGGCTTTGGAATCATCAACGTCAATCCGGATCCCATCGGACGTCCCAAGACCGATGCTGAGCTAGCCATACAGGCCGAGGCCCTGAACGAGTTGGGCAAGGAACTGAAGGCGCTGGACCTGAAGCTGGGCATCCACCATCACACGCCGGAACTCGCGAACGGTGCCCGGGAGTTTCATTCCAATTTCGAGCGGTGCCCCCGCGAGTTGGTGGGATTCTGCTACGACGTCCACTGGATCTACCGAGGGGGCATCACGCCCGAACAATGTCTGCCCATGTACGGGGATCGCGTGGTGTCGTGGCACCTTCGCCAGAGCCGGAACCAGATCTGGTGGGAGGATCTCGACACGGGCGACCTGGATTATGCCGCCGTGGCCCGCCATGCGCGAACCTACCAGCTTCCCGCCTTTTACACGGTGGAGCTCGCGCTGGAGAACGGCACGCAGGTCACCCGGACCGCGGCGCAGAACCACGCGCTCAGCCGGCAGTTTGTGAAACGCGTGATGGGAGTCTGACCGTCGCTGGCGGTCGGTCGCATCAATCGATCACAATCTTGTAAAAGCACTGCCAGTCTCCCGCGCTGGAGCCCAGGGACACGCGTTTGCCGTTGTACCATTCCACGTGGCCGTCCTCGAAGAGGAAGTTGCCACCGCTGGGCGCGCCCTTGCCGGCAGGATGATTGGCGGTCTTCCAGACCTTGCCTTCGTCCACGGTCGTCCACTTCATCCGGGTGTCATAGACATTGGTGGTGCGGGGTCCGAGTCCCTGCAACCGGTCGATCAGAATGGGCGCATTGCGGAACTCACCGCCGAGCTTCCGCTTGAAATGCCAGTCGCCCAGCTTTTCGGAATTGTACGGCCAGCCGCCCGCCTGGCGGTTGGGGAGATAAAAGAACCCTGTCAGGACGGGCTTTTTTTCCGAGTTGGCATCTCCGAAACGCCAGGTGTCGGCCTGTCGATGCCACTCGTCGGTCGGGCAAAAGATCACGTGGTTGGCCGCCTTCTTCTCACCCTTGGAATTCGGCTTCTTGGAGGGAATCAGGTACTTCTCCCAGAACACGGCCATGTTGGTGCCCATCCAGCTCAGGTCGAACCCGTCGCGGTTGTCCGGAAAGGAGTCGTTGAAATCCGCCGCATACATCTGGATCGCGATGCCCCACTGCTTCTCGTTGCTCGCACACAGGGCCTTGTTGGCATTGGCCTTCGCCCGGGCCAGCGCCGGCAACAACATCCCGGCCAGAATCGCGATGATGGCAATGACCACGAGGAGCTCGATGAGCGTGAACGCGCCCCGGGAGAGCGCACGACGGAGGGGATTTGGGTTCATATAACCGGGCTCAGGAGAAGATGAGTTCTTCAATGACCTCTCCGTGAACATCCGTCAACCGTCGATCCACACCGTTGTGCCGAAAAACCAGTTTCGTGTGCTCCAGACCCATCAACTGGAGCAGCGTGGCATGCACATCGTAGAACTGGACCGGCGACTGCGCGACGGCGTAGCCGATGTCGTCGGTGGCTCCATGGGCGTAGCCCGCCCGCAGGCCGCCGCCCGCCATGAAGATGGTGAACGCAAGCGGATGATGGTCCCGTCCCTTGCCGTCGATGCCCTGGGTGATGGGGGTCCGGCCGAATTCGGTGGTCCACAGCACCACGGTATCCTCCAGCATGCCGCGCGATTTCAGGTCCCGGATGAGGGCCGCCACGGGTTGGTCCATGGTGACCGCCTGGTTCCGGTGATTCTCCACGATGTTCTCATGACCGTCCCAGTTGATGCGCGGTGAACCGAACTGCCCGCCATTGAAGATCTGGACGAAACGGACTCCCCGTTCGCTCAGCCGGCGCGCCAGGAGACAATTCCGGGCGAACCCGGCGGTGGCGGGATTCGGATGGTCGAGTCCATAGAGGTCGCGGATCGCGCGGGATTCGCCGTCGAGGTTGACCAATCCCGGAACGCTCAACTGCATTTGGGCGGCCAGTTCGTAGGCCCGAATCCGGGCCCCGAGGGCGGATTCATCGGGATGCTCGGCGGCAAATTGGCGGTTGAGTTGTTGGAGCAACTGAACGCTGGCCTCGCGTTCTCCGGGCGAAACGCACGTTGGAGTATCCAGATCCGGAATGGGTTCTCCTCCGCTCCGAAACGCCACGCCCTGGTGGACAGCCGGGAGGAACCCGCTGGTCCAATTGATAGCGCCGCCGGCGGGGAGCTGCCTCGGATCCGGCAGGACCACGAAGGCCGGAAGGTTTTGGTTTTCGGAACCCAGTCCATAGCTGACCCAGGCTCCGACGCTCGGAAATCCGTTCAGCGTGAAGCCCGAGTTCATCAGGAAGGTGGCCGGCGTGTGGTTGGAACTCCGGCTGCGCATCGAATGGATGAAGGTCAGGTCGTCCACGCATCCCGCAATGTGGGGCAACAGGTCCGAGACCCATCGCCCGCTCTCCCCGTATTGACGAAACGCGAAGGGACTTTTCAGCAACCGGCCGGGCTGCCCAAAAAAGGTGTCGAAGGTCCGACCGGAGTCCTGCCCGTTGCGCCGTTCCAGCTCGGGTTTGTAATCGAAGGTATCGATATGGCTGACCCCGCCCAGAGCCGCAATATGGATTACCCGTTTCGCCCGGGGCGCCCTCAGGGGCGTCCGGGGCGCGTAGGGCGAGGCGGGCACATTTTCCGACCGCGCGTCCTGCGTCAGGAGCCAGCTGAGCGCCAGGCTGCCGAGCCCCGCGCCGCCGCGGGCAAAGAAATCGCGGCGATTTAGCGGTGGCGGGGTCTGGAAACCATTCATGGGCGAGCGTTCCAACGGTGCTCGCGATGCCGATCCGGGGCAAGACAGAGACTCGATGCCCTTTTCCTGGATCACATCGGAGTGCCGCGGCCCGCCGGATCGACTGCAATCCCCTGTTCGCGCATGCGTTGCAGCTTGTAGGTCAATGCCCGGCGGCTGATGGCCAGGGCCCGCGCCGCTGCCGTCCGGTTGAACCCGCAGTTCCGCAGGGCCTGGAGAATCGCGTCACGCTCGATCTCTTCCAACCGACGGGCCTCCGCCGGACCCGAACCCTGTGGAGCCGGGACATTCCCGGAAGGCAGAGCCGGAGTTGCACGGACGCGGTTGGGCAGGTGTTCCGGCAGCACCACTCCGCCCCGTGACACCAGGGCGGCCCGCTCGATGGCATTTCGAAGTTCCCGCACGTTGCCCGGCCAGGTGTAGGTCCGCAGGCAGTCGCTGGCGGCATTGGAAAGGCGCGCCTTGTCCTGGGAGAATTCCATCAGGAAATGACTGGCCAGCGGCAGGATTTCCTCCGGTCGTTCACGCAGGGGAGGAATGTTGATCTCCAGAACATTCAGCCGGTAAAAGAGATCCTCCCGAAACCGCCCGGCCTCGATCTCCTGTTCCAGATCCCGGTTGGTTACCGCCAGGATCCGGGCGTGGGTGGTCAAGTCGCGGTTGGATCCCACCCGGCGAAAACATCCATCCTGGGTGATGCGGAGAAGCTTCGCCTGGAGACCGGGGGACATCTCGCCAATTTCATCCAGGAAAATGGTTCCATTGGAGGCTTCCTCGAAATGCCCGATGCGCTGTTGGAAGGCTCCGGTGAAGGAGCCCTTTTCATGACCGAACAGTTCGCTCTCCAGCAAGTTCTCCGGAATGGCCGCGCAATTGATCTTCACCAGCGGGCCCTTCGCCCTCCGGCTCCAGGCGTGGATGACATCCGCAACCACCTCCTTGCCCACGCCGCTTTCGCCCGTGATCAACACCCGGCTGTCGGAGGGAGCCACCAGGGCGGCGTCATGAAAGACAGCCCGCATGAGGGGACTTCGACACACGACACTGGGCGGCAATGCCGGAATCGGTTCCTCCTCCGGCGGGGTCAATCCCACGGTTCCGGTGGCATTCCGGACGATGGCCAACAGTTCGTCGAGGTCGATGGGCTTGCTCAGATAGTTGAGTGCGCCGTCGCGAATGGCACCCACCGCTTCACGGATGTTGGCGAAGGCGGTCACCAACAGCAGGGGAAGCGTGGGATGCCCGAGCCGTATCTGCCGGAGCAGTTCGAGACCCGACATCCCCGGCATCCGGACATCCGAGATCACCATGGCAAATCGATCCTTCCCCAGCTCGCCCAGGGCCTCCTCGCCCGAGGCGGACGCGGTGACCTGGAATCCCTGCTGCGCGAGGAAAGTCTCCAGCAGACTGCGCTGTCCGGAGTCGTCATCGACCACCAGGATCCGGACGGAGGACGGACTGACGGTGGGACGGTCCATCAGGTGCGCTGCGCCGGCCGCGGCTTGACGTGGCGGATGCGAAAGAGCGCGCCCGTGGGGGTGTTGGCCGTGCATTCAATCTCCCAGCCGTGGGCGGAAACAATCTGCTGGACGATGGCCAGTCCCAATCCAGTTCCGTTCTGGTGCATGGTCACGTAGGGCTTGAAGATCTCCAACCGTTTGTCCAGCGGCACCCCGGGTCCGTTGTCGCGCACCTCGATGATCGCCTCCTCTGTGTCGTTTGCACTCCCGACGGATACCTCGACCCAGCCGTCCCGTCCAACCGCCTGAACGGCATTCAGCATCAGGTTGAACAGCATCTGCCGCAGCAATTGTTCATCCGCTTCGATCAGAAGGTCGTCGCCGCAGACCCGGACCGTGATCCCGGCGTCATCAGTATCAATGGTCAACGCCCGGGCCACTTCCGCCGCGACCTTCTTGAAGGAGACCGTCCCCAGGCGGACCTCCCGTTGGCGGGAATAGTTGATGAACTCGTTCAGTTGCGCCGTCACGCGATCGGATTCGTCCATGATGGCCGAGGCCCGTTCCCGGATTTCCTCCCGGGCCGATGGTTCCCGTGAAATCAGCTGGGCCAATCCCCGGATCAGGTTCAGGGGATTGCGCGTCTCATGGGCCAGCCCCGCGGCTGCAAGGTTCATTTCCTTCAGGTGCACGTTCATCTCGCTTGCACGGACCAGACGGATTTGCAGGTCTTCTGAGCGGGCCACATTGCGCCAGGCGAAGGCCGACGCTCCGGCGGACGCGGTGGACAAGAGCAGGACCAGCGTGCGCAGCCACAGGTCGCGGGCATTGGAGGCCTGCATCAGGTCGGTGGACAACCCCACCACGAAGCTGTGAACCCCCCGTTTCTGGATGAGATCCTGATATTCCGCTTCGCTCATCCAGGCCGGACGGCCAAAGGGAGGGCGCCCACCGCGATCCCGGCGGACGTTGGCCGGATTGTCCCGATCTTCCGGAGGCCGGTTCGTATCGCCGGCCTCGCGTTCCGGCGGAGGTGCGTCCGGCCGGCGATCCGGGGCCTCGCCTCGCCGACGGAATCCGCCGCGGTTGGTTGAAAACGGATTGGGAACCATCCCTTCCGTGAGGACGATGGTGGTGCGATTCCCCGGATTCTCCGAACCTTCGTTGGTGCCGAGATCCACCAGATTCATCAGGACCAGGGACCTTTCCCCCCAATAAACCCCCGGACCATGTCCCTCCTTGGCGAGATCGAGCGGCGCACCGGCGGAGGCGATCTGCTCCCCCGCCGGACTGAGCAGGGCGATGGCATCCAGTTCCCCGGGCCGGATTAATTCCTGCAGGGCCGGCTCCAGTCGTTCCTTCAGGGTGAACGGGCCGAATCGACGCTGGGAGCGGAGAACCAAACCCAGCGTCATGGTGATGTCCCGTCCCCGGTTGACCAGCGCCGCCCGGTTCACCTGGCGTGCGTTCAGATGCTCAAAGACTTGCCAGACGATCACCGCCAGCCAAATGCCCGCGAGAGTCCCGTAGACCAGGCGACTCCGGCGATTGAGCTGACCGCGCATGGGAGGTTGAAACAAGACGACCAACGAAGAGCCGGGAACCGCGGA
>JBGAPN010000194.1:0-9185 GCA_044221235.1 Limisphaerales bacterium | reverse complement strand
TGCGATGCACCGGTGATGATTGAGACCAGTCTGTGGCAGCTGAACGGACGGAGTTTCGGTGCCGGAGATCCGGCGCTTGGGATGGCTCGAACCCTTGTCGAGATTGCCGTTCTCAATAGTTCGAATCGTTATCGTGACATCCCGATCTTGATGCACACGGACCACATCCGGGGGAGCGGGACGCTGCCTCTCCTGAAAGCTGCCGTGCGCGGATTCCCGACCGGTGTCGGGGAGTCGCTGGTTTCGCCCTCAAGCATTTCATTGGATTCCTCCGAAATGACGGAGATTGAGAACATCGCTGCAATTCGGGAACTTTGCCGGGAATCGATTCACAGTCGGCGTCCGTGTACTCTTGAGATGGAGGCTGGAGTGGATGAAGGAATTACCCCCTTGGATGTTGCCGAGCGCCTTTTGGAAGGCGTGGAAGCAAACTATCCCGGCTTCGTGCACCTTTGGGCGCCCGGTGTGGGAACGCGCCACGGGCTGGGAGAACAAGGGGGATTCTCAGCCGATGCCGTCTCGGTTCACCAGCAGGCGGCCAGCCGGATTCTGGCACGCCCAACCGGGATCGCCCTCCATGGTTCGTCAGGTATGTCTGACTCCGAACTGACTGCCGCCGTTGCAGCAGGTGTAGTGAAGGTGAACTGGTCGAGCGAATCCCTTCTCATCCGGTCCCGAGCGGCGGCGGAGTATTACCGCGCCCAGGCTGAGCAGTTGCGGCCGGGACACCCCAATTGGAAGTCGATCGCGATGGATGACGGTGTGCAGTCGTTCGTGGCTGAACGATACCTGCCAACCGTCGTCCAACGAGTCGAAGTGCTGGGTGGAAGCGGGATGGCTCCGGTGTGTCGTGCCGCGCTGGGTCGTGAGTTTTAATGGAGGTCCTTCTTGTCGACCAATTTCATGAAACCATTCTGGATCTGGGTTCCACTGTTCTCCCTGATGGCGGGTGATGTGGGCTGGCCGGTGTATTTGGGGGACAAATCCAGCAGCCATTATTCGGCGCTCCGCCAGATCACTCCAAGAAACGTCAGCCGCCTGCAGGTGGCGTGGACCTATCACTCCGGCGGGGCCGGAACCAACAACCGCACCCAGATTCAATGCAATCCGCTTGTCATTGACGGTGTGCTTTACGCGACCACTCCCGATTTGCAGGTCGTCGCGCTCGAGGCGGCGACAGGCAAGGAACAGTGGCGGTTTGATCCGGCGAGCGTCCCTGGAGTGACCAAGGCTGGAGTCAACCGGGGATTGGTTTCGTGGAGGGACGGCACAGACCACCGGATCCTCTATGCGAACGACCACTTTCTGCATGCGTTGGAAGCATCCACCGGGCGTCGTATCCCGACCTTCGGAGTCAAAGGGGTCGTCGACTTGAAGGAAGGGTTGGGCCGCGATGTGCATGGCTTGTCCCTGCAATCGACCACTCCAGGAGTCGTCTTCGAAGACCGATTGATCATGGGAATGCGGCTTGGGGAGGGCCCGGCACCCGCGGCTCCCGGCCACATCCGAGCGTATGATATTCGCACGGGAAAGCTCGTCTGGCGTTTCAACACCATTCCCCAGCCGGGAGAGGAGGGTTACGAAACCTGGCCTCCCGAGGCATACCGATATGTGGGAGGGGTGAATGTTTGGACTGGATTTGCCCTCGATGAGAAGCGCGGCCTGGTCTTCTGTCCCACAGGTTCTGCGGCTTTTGATTTTTGGGGTGGAAATCGCCTTGGACAGAACCTATTCGCCAACTCCCTGATCGCACTGGATGCCCGGACAGGCCGGCGAGTGTGGCATTTCCAGATGGTGCACCACGACCTGTGGGACCGGGATCTTCCCGCTCCACCCAATCTGCTCAGTGTCGTCCGGGATGGGCGTCGCGTTGATGCCGTCGCACAGGTCACCAAATCGGGACATGTCTTTGTCTTCAACCGGGAAACCGGAGAGCCATTGTTTCCAATTGAGGAGCGCCCCGTGCCGCCATCCGGACTTCGCGGTGAAGTCGCCTCACTCACCCAGCCTTTTCCGCTCAAGCCGGCGCCATTTTCAAGGCAGGTCCTTTCTGCATCGGAAATCTCCGACCTGATTCCCGGGAGTTATCGATTGTTTCTGGACCGGTTTGTCTCGGTCCTTCCCCACGCTCCGTTTGTCCCGCCCAGCGGTCAAGGAACCATCATCTTTCCCGGGTTTGATGGCGGAGCGGAGTGGGGAGGGGCAGCGACGGATCCCGACGGAGTATTGTATGTCAACGGCAATGAGATGCCGTGGATTCTCACGATGGTGGAGACCAAGGCTCCTACCGGCACATCCCAGGCTGGAGGCCAGGCGATTTACAACCAGATTTGCGCCGCCTGCCATGGAATCGACCGCCGTGGCAACGCAGCCCAGAATGTTCCGTCCCTTGAACGGGTGGAACAACGCTTACGCCGGGACGACGTCCACGCTCTTCTTCGGACGGGAAAAGGAGTTATGCCCTCGTTCGATTTTCTCAGCGATCCGCAACGGTTGGCCCTTGTCGACTTCTTATGGGGAACGACCCGCGATGACGGAAATCCTTCTGCATCCCCGGTCGATGCGGACGCAATTGGAACTATTCCCTACACCACGACGGGCTACAACCGTTGGCTGGATACCAATGGATTTCCCGCGGTCAAACCGCCCTGGGGTACCCTGAACGCAATTGACCTGAACACAGGTGAGTACCGCTGGCGAGTTCCGCTGGGGGAGTGGCCGGAATTGACCGCCCGCGGAATTGCACCGACGGGGACGGAGAATTACGGCGGGCCGGTTGTCACCGCAGGTGGATTGGTGTTCATCGCGGCGAGCCGAGACGGATTCATCCGAGCCTTTGACCGGAAGTCGGGTCGGGAGCTTTGGAGGCATCATTTACCTGTGCCGGGGTTCGCGACGCCATGTACGTATTCGGTCGGGGGACGCCAGTTTTTGGTCATTGCGTGCGGCGGCGGAAAAATCGGAACACCCAGCGGCGACGCCTATGTCGCGTTTGCGCTACCGGAGTGAACCAAGGCCATCCTTGGCGTTCGCCCAAGCGTCACCCTCGATGATCGGAGATTCTCCCTGCTGGAGCTGGCGATCAGTCTGGCGATGATTGAATGGGGATGAAGACTGGGGGGCAAACCCTCAAACCGGCGGAAAAGCCGCCTGTTTCTGCTCGGACAGGGCAGATTCCTTAACGATTTCCGACCGCGGAAAGAAGACCGGGATCAACAGAACGCCGGGCTGGAAACTCAGAGGGGAATCGCTTCGAATGCCGACGTCATTATGAGCCCCTCGGAATCCTTGGAGATCTGTCCCCGATGTGGCGCGAAGCGGGCAGGTGGCGCCGGTGCCAACCCCTTTCGATGCTCCACCTGCCATTTTTGCCTCTATTTCAATCCCGCCGCTGCTGCTGCAGTTTTTGTGCAACGTTCTGATGGGGCGGTGCTTTTGATTCGGCGGGCCAAGGAGCCAGGCAAAGGAAAGTTGGCGCCTCCTGGTGGCTTCATTGACGTGGGAGAGACCGCTGAGTGTTCAGCGGTGCGCGAAGTTCAGGAGGAGGTGGGCATCCAGCTCGGAAAAGTCCGGTTCCTTTGCTCGGAACCCAACAGCTACACTTACCGAGGCATCACCTATCCTGTCCTGGACCTCTTCTTTTGCGCCCAAGTGATGGACCCAACCACGGATGCGGCCGCTGAAGAGGTTTCAGAAATTGGATGGTACGAGCCGTCGACGGTCGCCGCCTCCGAACTCGCGTTTCCCTCCATGCAAGCCGCCTGGACCAAACTCCAGCTCGTCGGGCAGACCAGGTCCTAACCCAATGGAAAGTTCCAAGTCACTTTCCTGCGGGGTTGAATCGTGGGGTGCCGCTGGACAATTCAAGAAAGTAGGGCGGCGAAATATCACTCTGGGGAAGGCGTTGCGTGAGGGTCGGGAACGTGTAGTCGAACTTGTACCGGTAAGGGACAATGGGACGGTCCTTCGGGATTGGCGCATCCGTCTCCCAGCGATCGGACGTTCCTGGGATCCGGTTCATCGGATACATCGTTTCACCGATGACAACGAATGCTTTGACGTCTGGTCCGTTGGCTCCCCGTCGGGAGGTATCCCACTGGACCTCGAAATGGTGGATGTCAGGCCCGGACGACGCGGCGTTCCGCGGCGTCAGGTTCGTATAGCTGGGTGCGCA
This sequence comes from Limisphaerales bacterium, assembly GCA_044221235.1. Classification (GTDB taxonomy): domain Bacteria; phylum Verrucomicrobiota; class Verrucomicrobiia; order Limisphaerales; family UBA9464; genus UBA9464. The sequence continues at coordinate 5,011 of JBGAPN010000194.1, read as the reverse complement.
GCCGGAAATCAGGAAAGCAGCCCCGAGGGCCGCCCAAGCGGAAGGACGAACGTTCATTCGGTCCAAAAAGTGCCGTCCGGGAGCCCTTGGGGCAAGCGCCGTCGATACTCCGAACGCACTGGTTCCATCGGTCCCCAGGGAACCAACCCGTTCGGGGTCGGGTGCAACAGGAATGGTTCGTATGCCGTACCCATTGGAACTTTCCGGTCGTTCTGGTTATTCACACGGGCGACATGCCGCAGTTTCAATACAAGGCCAGAAGGCGCTCCGGAGGAATTGTCGAAGGGAGTCTCGAAGTGGCAGACCGGTCCGCTGCGGTCTCCCAGTTGGAGAAACTCGGTCTTTACCCGCTCTCGCTGACTTCGGCACGCGGACCGGCCTTGAAGGGACCGTTGCCACAGGGTGCGGGTGGGCGCTGGAGTGCATTGTTGCCGGCGGGGCTCCGGGCCCAGCTTCAGCGCCGGCGGAAGCCAAAACTCCAGGAGTTGGCCACCTTCACGCAGCAATTGGCCAATCTTCTCCACGCGGGCATGCCGCTCACCATGGCTCTTCAGTCAATGACCAGTCTGAGCACCAAGGGGATTCCGTCCGACGTTTCGCGCCAACTGAAGCAGGATGTAACGGAGGGAAGGAGCCTTTCCGATGCTATGGGCCGTCAGTCGAACGTGTTCCCGCCCCTCGTCGTCAACATGGTCCGGGCCGGCGAGAAAAGCGGGGCCTTGGAGGAGGTTCTGAGGCGGCAGGCAGGCCATTTTGAGCGTTTTGCCGATGTGCAGTCCAAGTTCAAGTCGGCGATGATCTACCCGGTGATTGTCCTCTTTGTGGGCGTCGGGTTGGTGATCTTCTTTATGACAGCCCTGCTCCCGAAATTTATGAACCTGTTCGAGAGTATTCAGGGATTTGAGCTGCCGGCGACGACAAAGCTGCTTATCAATCTTAGTCGGTTTCTGACGCATTGGTGGTGGTTACTGCTCCTGGTGGCCCTGGGTTTGGGTCTTGTCTATGTGCGGTATCGTGCAACCGAAGCGGGCAAACGAGCCATTGACCGGCTGAAAATGAATCTGCCGGTATTCGGCCGAGTCGTTCGCTTGAATCTATTTGGGCAATTCGCCCGGACGTTGGGAACCCTTCTTCGCAACGGGGTGCCCGTCCTGGAGGCCCTTCGGATCACGGAGCAGGTGCTTCCAAATGTGGTGGTCGGAGAGGCGATCGCGCGGACTCGTGAGGCGGTGACCGACGGAAAGACGCTGGCGCAGCCGTTGGCCAGTTCGGGGATTTTTCCCCAACTGATGATCGATCTTCTACGAATCGGCGAGGAGACTGGGGACATTCCCGGGTCGCTTGAAAATGTAGCCGAGACATATGAGCGCGAACTGACGCTGGGACTGCGCGCCATGACCAATCTAATCGAACCGGTCATGATTGTTGGAATCGCCATCATCGTGGGCTTTTTGCTCATGAGCGTCATGTCCGCCATGTTCGCAATCACGCAGAACTTGCAGCGATGACCAAGCATGTGGTCGGCCACTAAATCAAATCTGAGCCGGCGCCGTGGACGCCGCAAAACAGCCTTTACCCTGATAGAGCTCCTCGTCGCCGCGGCCATCGCTGCGCTGCTGATGATGACCGCCATTCCATACGTCCGTGAGGTTCAAAAAAAGCCGCTGGTGCGTGCAATAACTGCCTTGGTGGATGGATGCCGAGAAGCACGTCTCCAAGCAATTCTGAAGGATCGCCCTTACCAAGTCGTCATCTATGACAGCGGAGGCGCCATCGGGGTCGAACCGGTTCCAAATGATTTCCCCAATTCCTCCGGACCTGTTTCTGACCAGGCTCACATGTCCGATGATGCCGATGCAGCAGCCGCCAAACGTGCGCCTTTCCAGGCTCAAATTGACGACGAAGTCGCGTTTCGGCGTCTGCTCGTAAATGGACGGGACCGGATGGCCGCTGAAGCCGTTGCGATACGGTTTTTCCCCAACGGAACATCCGATGCCTTGGATGCTGAACTGCAATGGCTACGCAATGACGTCCGGAGGATCACCCTCGATATCCTGACGGGACAACCCATGGTGCAGGGGGTTCGATGAACAGGGTCACTATTTGCATCAGTGGCGATCGGACGCGGGTTTCCAGAGCGTTCACTCTGGTGGAGGTCGTTGTCGCGTCGGCAATCTTGGCAGCTGGGCTGGCTGGAATTCTTTTGATCTGCTCAAACGGACTTCGGATGGCTCGATTTCTGGACCGGGTTCATGTGGATGCCGGCAGCGTGGCGACCATGCTCTCCCTCACCAACCAGTTGGAAGAAGGAAAGGATTCCGGTTCATTTGGTGAGGAGAACCCAGGTTATCTGTGGTCCAGGCAGGTATTCGAAGCGGGTACAAACGGCCTTTATCAGGCAGACCTCTCCGTGCTGTCCCAAACTGACCGGCAGGGGACGGCGTCGCACCTAAGCATTCTCCTGTTCCGGCCGGCATCCGTACAACGAGTCGGGCGATGAAATCGGGAACCCAATCATTTGAGAATCGGTCGTCGACAGCCTTCACCTTGATCGAGGTTCTTGTCGCCACGTTTGTGTTTGCCATCGTTCTTGCGTCCCTATTCGGCACCTGGAGGGTTATTGCGCGAAGCACGGAGAAGGCCCTGTCCCTGACATCGGAGGCGCAACGGACCAGACTTGCCCTCCAATCGATTGACAGTGCCATGGGCGCGGCGCAGTTGTTCCAAGCCAATGCGCCACTTTACGCGTTCCTTGCGGATACCAGCGGAAGTTATGCCGCAATCAGCTTTGTGGCGACGCTGCCCGACTCGTTTCCTGGGAGCGGCTATTTCGGGGGACAACGACTGCGTCGTGTAACATTGCAAGTCGAGCCTGGTGAGGAAGGGGGCAATGACCTTGTGATGCGTCAGAATGCGGTCCTGGCTCCGCCAGATGTGGAGATCGACAGCCACCCGCTTGTTCTCGCGAGGGATGTCAGTCTGTTCCAACTGGAGTTTTGGGACCGCCAGGCCAATGAGTTCGTGGTCGAATGGTTGCGAACCAACCAGATCCCAATGGCGGTAAGACTCACTTTGGGGTTGGGAACGTCGGGTCGCTACGGGAGCAAACCAGCGTCCATCGTTTCGCGGACGATTAGACTGCCCGACAATGTTGTGGCTGCAGACTTGCAAGGCGGCACGGCTTTGCCAGGCAGTGCCGGAGTGAGGTGACCCATGAAGTGCTCCCCGCAGCATTCCCATGTTGCCAGCCGATCCCGTCAGGGAGTTGCCCTCATCATTGTGTTGCTGACCCTGTTTACCCTGGGGGTTATGGCCGCCTTGTTTGCCTATTCGATGAAGGTCGAGGTGCGACTCGCCTCGAACACTGGGAATGCAACCGAACTGGAATGGATTGGCCGTTCCGGCGTCGAGTTTGCCAAATGGGTACTCGTTCAGCAGGACAGGGTGTCGAGCGAGCGGGGATTTCATGCGCTCAATCAATTCTGGGCAGGCGGGCCCGGACCGATTGAATCTGCCGACAATCCCTTCGCCGGCCTTTCGCTAACGGGAATTCAATTGGGTGAAGGGAGATTCTCCGTGCGAATTGAAGATGGGGAGAGGCTCCTCAACATCAACTCCGCGGCACGGAATCCAGCGCTACTCGATTTGGCATTGACCCGTGCGGGAGCGGATTCGACCGACGCAACCATTATTTCGACCGCCCTGCTGGATTGGTTGGACAAGGATGATTACCCGCAGGCGGCAAATGGCGCCGAAAACGAATACTACCTTAGCCTCGATCCTCCCTATCGGGCGAAGAATGGTCCAATAGACGACATCCGTGAGCTCCTTCTTGTCCGAGGGGTGACTCCCGCACTCTTTTGGGGACCGGCACATTCCGATACGACTCTGGGACGCGAGTCTCGAGTCGACCAATTTGGACAAGCGGGAAGCGGAACCGATCGATTACCCGTTGGACTCGCCGCCATTTTCGGCGCTCTCTCCAACGGCCGAGTAAACATCAATACGGCATCAGCCGAAGTCATCTCCATCCTGCTTGGAGGCGATGAAGTACTTGGAAGGGAAGTGCTGAAAATCCGCGCCGGTCCAGATGGTGTTGATGGGACTGAAGACGATCAGCCTGCGAGAGGCGGAGGTGAAATTCCACGCCTCTTGGGACCCGCAGGACCGGCCTTTCAGCAGCTATTTACCACGCAGAGCACTACCTTCTTCGTCCGAGTAGAAGCTGAGATTGGACATGCTCGCCGTAGATTCCTCGCTTTGATTCGCCGTACTGGCGCCCGGGATTACCAAACCCTCCTCTTCCGCGAAGAGTGAGCCGATCAAAAGATGTATATCACTTTGAGATAGAGATGATTACAAACCACAAACCAAGTTGGAGAAACGCGGTTCCGGTACCACATGCGCTCTCCGCATCCCTTCCACTCGTCCGCGGGTTCGATTTCTCTAAACAAATTTCGATCCGGATAGGAAATAACGTATCCATCTATCCCTCTGTTATTTAGATGATGTACCTTCTTGACGGTTGGGAACGCGCTCCAAAATTTTTCTCATTTTCTTTTGACGAGCAAGAGGTCCCCCGGTATCTCTTTTCACGTCGCCGGCAACGGTGACACGGGGAAGGTAAATGATCCTCGGCCCGAAAATAGGACCGAGAGAAAATTTGTCGTCTCGTTCGGCGGAAACGCCGGTTCCTTGACAGCAGCGATGTACGGTAAGACGGCTTAGAAAACAGCCTGTCAATTTCGAAGAATCACCTGAAGAAATATTCTTTAGGAGACTTTCTACGGAGAGTTTGATTCTGGCTCAGAACGAACGCTGGCGGCGTGGATAAGACATGCAAGTCGAACGCTGATTCGTGAGTAGCAATATTTGCGAGTCGGAGTGGCGCAAGGGTGCGTAACACGTGGGCAATTTGCCGTGAAGTTCGGAATAACCTGCTGAAAAGTGGGCTAATGCCGAATGTGCCTGCCGAGAGGCTTCTCTCGGTTTGCAAAGTTGGGGACCGAAA
>JBGAPN010000193.1:0-9243 GCA_044221235.1 Limisphaerales bacterium | reverse complement strand
CACCCTTTGAGCTGCGGGACTTGGTGGAGTTCCTGTCGGGTCTCAAATAGGACCCTGCCGGAACGTGGAGCGATCGGCGGCCCCGGCTGGATTACCCGAAACTCCGGAGCCGCCCTACGAGTCATCTGGTGCGCATGCGTTTTCGCATGGATCAGCGGAGTTGCGGGGAAACGCATTGACCTCGACCAACATCGGAAGCCACAACAGAGCATTCCCGTTTACCAAAACGTCGTTCACGTCTTATGAGCCCTTCATTCCGCTTCGGTCGTCCTCTTGTCGCCCTTCTTCCTGTTGCCGCCCTGGTGGTGACCGGTGGGAGAGCCCTCGCCCAGACGGATTACTTCACGGATTTCAATGCCGGGACGGATACCGGATGGAAGCACTTCGACCTTTCGGTGGCGGGATTGCCGGGGGGGCCTTACGGAACTTACACCTTCCCACCGGATGGCAACGGGGGACTGGCCTACAAGATCAGCTCCATTGCCAATCCGGCCCCGGAACAATTCGGCCCCGGTCGCGCGTTCAGTTATCGGGACACGCTCTACACCCGGGGCCAGTTCACGGTGGATGTGCTCGACTGGACCAGCCTGCCGGATGTGGCGTTTGGATTTCTCTTTCGCGCCAACAGCATCGGTGCGGGTGACACGGTGGGCTACGTGATGAACTACAATGCCCTCGATGAGGACCTGCAGTTCAACACGGTGGAAAGTGAGGCGGCGGTGGATACAATCGCCCAGATCCACTTGTATATGGACCCGGCACGGTTCGATTACCGGTGGCAGCTGACCACCTGGGGGGCGAACATGCTCGGCCTGGTCTTTCAACTTCCGGATACCAGCAATCCGATTGGGTCCGTATTTGCGGTCAACGATATCACAGCGTCCGGACGGACCGGCCTGTTCAATTTCGACCGGGATGGCGGCGCTCCGGCCAAGGAGGTGGTCGCCACCACCACCTTCGACAACTACCTCGCGACAGCGCCGGCGGCCGGCAGTCTGGGGCCGGTGGCGATTGAGCTGCTCCCCACGCCGTTGTCGGGCACCCACGAGGGCCGCCCGTTGTTCAAGGCGTCCGTGCTCGACCGGGACACCGCGGTGAAGGTGGACTCATTCGCCCTGTCCATCGACGGCGTTCCGTTGGCGGCGAATGCCACGGACAGCTTCACGGTCACCGCTGGAGTGCAGGTTCCCGACAACCCGGAAACGTTTCCGGGTGCCACGTTGCTCTATTCCCCGGAGGCCAACCTGAGTGTGGGCCCGCATCAGGTTCAGCTGGTGTTCGAGGACTCCGGTGGCGCCAAGCACACCAACAACTGGACCTTTACCGCGGACTATTATGTCAATGGAGCCACCACCCCGGGGGCCAGAGGTTTCAACGTCCGGTTCAATCAGGCCCAAAAGCAGGACGGCGGGCTGGGCAACAGTCTTCAGCGCGCGTTTCTCCAGCTGGCTCCCGACTCGCCGATCCCGTTGTTGTACTCCACCAACCTGGTGACGCAGGCCATCAACTACTCTCAAAAGGCGGTGGTGCCTGAAGGGGGAACCGACGGAAACTTTGCCGATGACCAGCCGTTCCCCGGCCAGACCGACGGGGGACCGACCGACAACATGGCCATGGAGGTCACCTGCTGGCTGGACTTGCCCGCGGGAACCACCCGCTTTGGGCTGGTCAGCGATGACGGCGTCCAGCTGACCTCTTCGGCGCTGTCGGTGAATCCAATCCTGGCGCGGGTCAATGGCGGAACCGCGAACGTGGAATTCACCGCATTCGCCGCTCAGGCGGGACTCTATCCGTTCACGCTGGTTTGGTACGAGAACACGGGCGGCGCCCACCTGGAGTGGTTCGTCATTCTGAACAATGACGAAAAGGTGCTGGTGAACGCCCCAGGGGCTCCGGCGGCCTATGTCAGTGCGACGTCAACCGCGGTGGTGTCGTTGCTCCAATCGGCGACCCTTTCAGGGACCTATTCGCCGGTTGAGGGGGCCGTGGTGGATTCCACGGCTAAGACCATCACGACCCCGACGCCTCTGGGGACGACCTTCTATCGGGCTTCCAATGCCTCCGGTTCGATCGCCATTGCCCAGATCAGCCTCTCCGGTGGCAACGTGGTGATCCGGTACGAGTGATCCGGATCGCACGGAGAAACTTCCGTAGGAATCACGTCGCAATCCAGGGCGGGACGAGCACACTTTGGACGTCTCGTTTGTTTTTATTTCGTGAACGCGATTCTTCCTTCCTCCGGAATCTTTCCCGCCCTGTGGATGCCGACCGATGCGGCCGGCCGACTGATGGAATCCGCTGTCCGTGACCAGGCGGCGTATCTCCGGCGATGCGGTGCCCATGGGCTGATGGTCCTGGGCAGCACCGGCGAGTTCCCGCTCTTTAGTGCCGATGAACGGGTCCAGTTGCTCCACCGCCTGGTGGAGCTGGTGGCGCCCCTGCCCGTGATCGCCAACATCAGCGACATCCGGCCGGGAGCGGTGGCCCGGCTGGGACGGGCCGCCCGTGAATCCGGCTGTGCCGGGGTGGCGATCCTGCCGCCGTGGTACTTCGTCCTCGGGCAGGCCGACCTGCTGGAGTTTTTCCTGCGGGCGGCGGAGGCGGCGGCCCCGTTACCGACCTTCCTGTACAATTTCCCTGAGCGGGTCGGGAACACCATTGCCGTGGAGACCATGGCCGCCTTTGCCGACCGCGCCCCGCTGGCGGGAGTCAAGTTGAGCGGTGGTGCCTGGGACCTTCATGCCGAGGTGGTGGCGCTGGGACGGTCGAAGTCGTTTTCGGTCCTGACCGGCTGGGACACGCGGCTGGCGGACGCCATGGCGCTCGGCTGCCGGGGATGTATCTCGGGGTTCTCCAACTTTGCCGCGGAATCGGTGGTCGGAACCTTCCGGGCGGTGGAGGCCGGGGATGCGGCGGCGGTGGCCGAGACCACCCGACAATTGCGCGACACCGCATCGCTCCTCCAGGGGCTCCTGTTTCCGCACGACGTTGCCGCCGGCATGCTGGCCCGCGGATTTGTGGTGGGTGAGCCCAAACAGGTGACGGCAGCATCGAGCCTGCGGGGCCGGGATGCGGTGGTGGTGCAGCTCCGGGAACAATTCCGTTCGCGCGGCTGGACATGACCGCCCGCAGCCCAGAACCACCGGCCGCGAGCCCCGGCCGTTACGCCTGGACGGTGGTGGCGCTCCTGTTCCCGGTCGCGCTTCTGAATTACCTCGACCGGCAGATCATCGCCGCGATGAAGACGTCGGTGATGCACGACATTCCCGACATCGGGTCGGAAGCCGGCTGGGGCTACATGCTGGGACAATTCAAGTGGGTCTACGCCTTCCTGAGTCCGGTGGGAGGCTATCTGGCCGACCGATTCAGCCGCCGTGGAACGATCTGCTGCAGTCTCCTCGCCTGGTCGGTCATCACCTGGTGGACCGGGCATGTCACGAGCTATTCGGGTCTGCTCTGGACGCGAACCCTGATGGGGATCAGCGAGGCGTTTTACTTCCCGGCCGCACTCGCCCTGATTGCCGATTATCATGTGGGGCCAACCCGTTCCCGTGCAGTCGGAATTCACCAGATGGGCGTCTACATCGGCGGAATGCTCGGCGGCTTCGGCGGCTATGCGGCGCAGTCGGCCGAAGTGGGCTGGCGCGGTGCCTTCAATTTCACCGGACTTGCCGGGATCCTGTATGCCATTCCGCTGTTTTTCTTCCTGCGGGATGCTTCCGCGCGACGGGACGGTGCGGTGGGCAATCCGGGCGGAGCGCCCTGGGCATCCGTTCGGGAACTGTTTTCCACACCGGCGTACCTGATGCTGTTGGTGTGTTTCACTCTCCCGGGCCTGGCGGGTTGGATTGTACGGGACTGGATGCCGGCGATCCTCCAGAAGAGTTTTAACATCAGCCAGGGCAGGGCGGGGGTGTCAGCGACCCTCTATTGGCAGTTGGCTGCTCTGGCGGCCGCCGTGGGGGGCGGCTGGCTGGCGGACCGCTGGATGCAGAAGACCGAGCGGGGCCGGACGTTCGTCAGCGCCCTGGGAATGCTCCTGATCATTCCGGCGTTGTTCGGCGTGGGCAATTCAACGGGATTGAACTCCCTCGCTCTCGCGATCGTGTCGCTGGTCTTGTTCGGGATCGGATGGGGATTTTTTGACTGCAACAACATGCCCATCCTCTGCCAGATCGTCCGCCCGGACCTGCGGGCCACCGGCTACGGCCTGATGAACCTCGTGGCCATCAGTTGTGGCGGATTTGCCGACTGGGGCTTTGGGCTGATGCGGGACCGGGGCCTGACCGTGAACGCCATCTTTATGGCGTTCGGCAGTCTGTGCATCCTGTCCCTGGTGCTGATGCTGATGATTCGCCCCCGACGATCGGATGCGGCCTGAGCGGGGTCGTCGATCCGTCGTCGCGGAGGAGAGGACGCGCCGTCTGGGTTCCCTAGGTCTGGATTGCGAACGGGACCGGTGGGTGTACTGGGGAACGTCAGCGTCTCGTTCCCTCGTCGACCACGGCTCCCGGGGAGTGGTTCGTGGTTTCTTCCTGCTGAAAATGGTGCAAGGCCGCGCGAACCGCCGTGACCAGTGCGCGAACCCGGATCTCCAACGGCCAGTCGCTGGGAGCTTCCAGGGTATAGCTCAGAGGCCCCTTGTTCACGCCCAGCCAGAGGGCTTCAGGCCACTCGGGACGCTCCTCGGGCCGAATCTGCGGGCGAATGATCCCGGGTTCGCTGATCTCGCGGCCATCAATGACCGTGGACTCGTCGATGGGGCAAACCTTCCGTACCGCCTCGATGATCGCGGGTGCCAGGGAAGGGCGGCTCTTCCAGTTCAATTCGTACGTGTAAAATCCGTGGGACTCCCAGTCCTCATGGAGAAGCAGGGTGAGGTCGAATCGGGGTTGGCGGTGGAGCCAGTCCACATGTCCTGCGGCCTCGGCGCTGCGGAAGTGGCGGTAATCGCGGTTCACGTCGACACCGTCGGCGTTTTCACGGGTGCCAGCGCGGATTCCCTGAGGGTTGAGGCAGGGAATGACCCAGAGGCTGGCATCGGGCCACGCGTCCTCGTCCAGAAGCTGCCGGATGGCGAGCGGGCCTGCGGGCTCGTCACCATGCATTCCCGCTGAAAAATAGAGTCGCGGGGAATCCGGCCGCGCCGAGGGCCGGAAATAGGCCGTGCGCCCCAGGGCTTCGGGCGGAAGCAGCTCCCTCACCCAGCCCCGCCGCAGGGCGGCGTCATCGCAGGCCGTCAGGATGGCCCGGATGTCGATGCTGTCACCGAGGTATCCGCCGGAGTTTTTGCCCAGCCGTTGCACCGCGGGATCATGCCGCAGCGCCCGTTGGAGGCAATGATTGTGCCTGCGTCAACCCGCCGTGCTTCCCGGGTTTACAAGGTCGCCGGGGTTTCGCATGGTCGTTCCGGATGAAGGCGGTCACTCGACACGACTGGTCCCTGGACGAAATCCGGGCGATCCATGATACCCCGCTGTTGGACCTGGTCTTCCGGGCGGCGGCGGTGCACCGGCAGTTCCATGACCCCCGGGAAATGCAGGTCTGCAAGCTGATCTCGGTGAAGACGGGCGCCTGTCCCGAGGACTGCGCCTATTGCGCCCAGTCATCCCGCTATTCGACCGGCATTTCTCCCGAACGGCTGATGGAGAAGGAGACGGTGCTGGAGGTGGCCCGGCGCGCGAAGGAATCCGGCGTTTCGCGGGTCTGCCTGGGCGCTGCGTGGCGCGAGGTGAAGGACAACACTCAGTTTGACCGTGTCGTCGACATGGTAAAGGACGTGACCGGCTTGGGACTCGAAGTCTGCTGTACCTTGGGAATGCTGACCGAGACCCAGGCGCGCCGGTTGGAGGACGCCGGCCTTTACGCCTACAACCACAATGTGGATTCGAGTGCGGAGTTTTACGAGACCATCATCACCACCCGCACCTACGCCGACCGGCTCAGCACGATTGAAAATGTCCGCAAAACCAAGGTGACGGTATGTTCCGGCGGCATCATCGGACTCGGGGAACAGGTGGTGGACCGGCTGAAAATGCTCCAGACACTGGCCTCCGTTCAGCCGCATCCTGAGTCGGTGCCGATCAACATCCTGAGCCGTGTTCCGGGAACCCCCCTGGCGGAGCAGGCGGATGTACCCGTGTGGGACGTCATCCGCATGATCGCCACGGCCCGCATCCTGATGCCGCAGTCGGATGTCCGGTTGACGGCTGGTCGTGCCCGCCTGAATGAAACCGAGCAGGCCCTGTGTTTTATGGCGGGCGCCAATTCCATCTTTTCCAGCGAGACGGAGTTCATGCTGACCCGGGCGGTTCCTTCGCCCAGCTACGATGCCGATGCCGAACTCCTGAATACCCTGGGCATGGTGCCGCGGGCGCCGTTTGATAATCCGAATTCCGAGCGGGCTCAGGAGTTGGGCGCCGCCTGTGCCCGTCCTGAAACGGCCGACGCGTTTTGACTCATGAGCAACCTGCTGGAGCTGATCGAATCCTGTCCCCGCAGGGAGTTCGCCGTGGGAGAGGTCGTGCTGGAGCAAGGGGCCCCGGCATCGGTGCTGCTGGTGTTGGTGGAAGGTGAAGTTGAAGTCCTCCGCGACGAGACCCGCGTGGCCAGGAGCTCTGACCGGGGAGCCATCTTCGGCGAGATGTCCGTGTTACTGGGTGCTCCATGCACGGCGACGGTCCGCGCTGTGAAACCGTCCGTGTTTGCCGTGGTGAACGAACCGGACCGCTTCCTGAGGGAATCGCCGGGAGCGGCCCGGCAAGTGGCGGTGTTGCTGGCCCGCCGATTGGACGCGCTCAACCGCTACCTGATCGACGTCAAGCGGCAGTATGAGGGACACGACCACCTGAACATGGTGGATGACGTACTGGACACCCTCATGCACCGGCAGCCGAAGTCGGCTGGCCGGTGACCGGCGCGGGCGCCTCGGACAGCAGGTTCCGCAGGACGTTTCCCTCCAGGGAGGTCCATTCCGCGCTCATTTCGTCCAGGTCGAAGACGATGAACGCAGGGCAGGGTCCAATTTGCCGGCCCGGATTGAACACCCAGGTGCGCCCCAGCCGGTCAATCCAGGACCCCTGGGGATAGAACGGCGCATTGTGAATGTGACCCGACAGGACCATGTCGGGCTGGTACTGGAGAATGCGCTCCACCAGGAAGGGATCGCCGCCATAGCGACGTCCGGCCCAGCTGACCGGGGATTGGTCGGGCGGCGCGTGATGAATCCAGACCCACCTCTCCTTCGGCCGGGCGGCATCCCGCGCCAATTGAACCTCAAGTGCCGCCCGGCTCTGGGGGCCGTCCCACCAGGGGCAGATGGTGAAGAGGGTTCCATTGCGCTCCAGGCAGTCGCCATCCACTAGGATCCGGTCCGTCCGCACACCCTGGAGCCAGCGGGCCTCTGATTCCTCGGGAGGATTCTTGTGGTCGAGGTCGTGGTTGCCCGAACACACGATGACCGGCACCTGGGCGGCGATGCGGTTGAGGTATTTCTCCACCACGACGATCTGGACATCGAGGTCGAGGGCCGAGCCGAGGTCGAGCAGGTCGCCACCGATGATCACCGCCTCGAAGGAGGGCGCCTGCGCCACGATCCAGTCGAACTGTTTGAGCGCGTAATGCAGATCGGCGATGAAGAGCAGCCGCATCGGGGTGTGCAAAACTGGCGCAGGAAGGCGGGTCCGTCGAGGTCAGTATTTCACATTGCCCCAGGCATTGATGTGGGGAAGCGCGCGGTAAAGCACGGCGTGGTAGAGCCCGCGGGGCAGCAGTCGACGAAGCAGCGCGAACAGGTGGGCGTCCGGTGTGGCGTAGACGCGGAGCGGGGGATTCCTCCGCCGAAGGGTCCGACGGACACAGCGCGCCACGTTTTCCGGGGTGGCGATGGTGCGTTCCATCACCCGTTCAATGAAGCCGGCCATGTGGAGATAGTGGGCGTGGTAGGGATCCGCCTCGTTCATCGCCGCCGCGAAGCTTTGGCGGGTGAATCGGGTGTTGCGGAAGGAGTCGGAGCGGATGAATCCGGGTTCAATCAGGCTCACTTGAATGTTCCACGGTCGAACCTCGTACCAGAGCGCCTCGGTGGCGCCCTCCAGGGCGAACTTGGCCGCGCTGTAGAGGGACATGGTCGGCATGGCCATCATGCCGCCCACCGAGGAGACGTTCAGGATCCGTCCCTGGGTCCGCTGGCGCATCCCGGGAAGAACCAGTCGCGTCAGCTCCATTGGGGCGCGGACATCAATGTCGAAGATGTCCTTCCAGGCCTCCGTGTCCCAGTGTTCCACGACGGCCCGGTACGCCACCCCCGCGTTGTTGATCAGGACGTCCACTCCGCCAAACCGCGTTTCGAGCTCGGTCACGACCGATTTTCGCTCGGCATCCAGAACCACGTCGAGAGGTCGCATCAACACCCGGTCGGACTCCACAAACCCAGCCTGCCGGAGCCGCCGTAGGGATTCCGACCGGGCGGTGAGAACTAGTCGGCAGGGCTCTTGTGACAGGACCCGGGCCACTGCCAGGCCCAGTCCAGTGCTGGCACCGGTCAGCAGGATCACCGGAAGGCGTTGTGCATCGGTGCCCATGTGGACAGGGGAGTTCCGAACGCTCGTTGGAGAAGTCCGGCGGGGTCAAGCGCGACTCTGTTGTTCCGAGGCCGCCGGGGCTGGAAAGATTTGTAGCATGGCGGACCTTGCGGTCAGCTAGGGTGAGCAGGTGAACGACAAACCGGCTTCGGCTATTGCGCCCGGGACGCGCATCGGACATGTACATTTGAAGGTCGCGGATCTCCAGCGATCCCTGGATTTCTACTGCGGCGTCCTGGGATTCGAACTGCAGCAGCGATTTGGGTCCGAGGCAGCCTTCATTTCCGCCGGTGGCTACCACCACCATATCGGCCTGAACACCTGGGAAAGCCTGGGAGGACGTCCGCCCGCGATGGGGACCACAGGATTGTATCATGTCGCCGTCCTCTATCCCTCGAGGAAGGATCTTGCCGACGCCCTCCGACGGTTGGTCCGTGCGGGGATTTCACTCGGAGGCGCGGCGGACCACGGGGTCAGCGAGGCCCTGTATCTGAGCGATCCCGATCAGAACGGGGTGGAACTGTATTGGGACCGTCCGGAGTCGGAATGGCCCCGGAATTCGACGGGCGGACTGGCCATGTACACGCGCCCCCTCGACTTGGATGGGCTGCTGCGGGAGACCGACAGGGTGGAGGCGTAGAAGAACGTCACTTCAGACACC
>JBGAPN010000192.1:0-9247 GCA_044221235.1 Limisphaerales bacterium | reverse complement strand
TGGCCATGGCGTCATCGAGCAACGGTGATAACTCCTCCCAAAGGTGGACGCCTGGAACGACGTCCAAGGTGGATCGCATAAACGCCTCCTGTTCGCGGCGGATTCGACGCCGTTCCATCCGCTGAACGTTCGAAGTGACCCACCCTGCCGTGTGATAAAGCCAGCCGGCCAACACCGTCTTTCCCGGGAGTGAACGGGCCTTGTGCGCCAGAATGAGGAACACCGCCTGGGTAATCTCCTCCGCCTGATGCGTGTTGGCCGTGCGCCGGTACGCAACCGAATGAACGAGGTGGATATGCCGCCGCACCAGTGCGGCAAAGGCCTCCTCGGATCCGCACTGGGCGAACCAGGCCAACAACTCGGCATCAGATCTCTCGTTCATTCCTGAGAGGTATGTACGCTGGTTCCAAACGGAGACAAAATATCTCCGCAAGAGGATCGGATGAGGGCGGCTACCCGTTCGCCGCTCCGCTGGATTCGATGACTTCGAGCCTCAGCTCGCCTCCCCAGTGGCGGCAGGGACGACATGGGTGCAGGAGTGCTTACAGGCGCGTTGAACGGGGGGAGACTGTGACGAGGCCGAGGCGTCCTTCAATCGCGATGCTCGGGGCCGATTGAAGGAAGCGGACGAAGGTCTCCGCCTTAGGCCCGTCGACGCGGAAGCGTGCCGAAGGCCAGCCAGGTGACTGCCAGAAGTTCCGCGGGAGGCTCCAGCCGGCCGGGGCAATTACGGAACCCGGTGGACGGGCTGGCGTTTAATCACAACCTCACGCGGCACGGCGGACGCAGAGGAAATCGAGGTAGTAAATCAACCGGTTCTTCATGTCCTTTCGGTGGACAATCGCGTCGATCAATCCGTGTTCCTGCAGGAATTCCGAGGTTTGAAATCCCGGGGGCAATTCCGATTGGACCGTGTTCTTGATCACCCGGGCTCCGGCAAATCCGATTTCCGCCTTGGGTTCCGCCAGAATCAGGTCACCCACCGTGGCAAAACTGGCGATGACCCCGGCGTAGGTCGGATGGGTGAGCACAGAAATGTAGGGAAGCCTCATCCGGGCATGATAGGCCAGCGCTCCGCAGGTCTTGGCCATCTGCATCAGGCTGAACATGCCCTCGTACATCCGGGCTCCGCCACTGGCGGAGATGATGATCACGGGCAGACCCCGCTCCGTGGCGGTCTCGATCAGGCGGGTGAGTTTCTCGCCCACCACCGATCCCATGGATCCCCCAAGAAAACTGAAGTCCATCACTCCCAGAGCCACCCGGTGGGGTCCGATCCTCCCCACCCCGGTGACCACGGCGTCCTTGAGCAGCGGCGATTTCTTGCGATTGGCCGCCAGCTTGGAGGTGTAGCTCGCCACCCCGGTGAATTTCAGGATGTCCACCGATTCCAGGTCCGGGTTGATCTCCTCGAAGGAACAGGTCTCCACCAGGGAATGGATTCGTTCCCGGGCCCCGATGGGGCGGTGGTCCCCACACTTGGGACACACCTTCAGGTTATCATCCAGTTCCTTGTCGTAGATGAGGGCATTGCACTCCGGACACTTGGTCCACAACCCCTCGGGCAATTCCCGTTTTCGGGAGCGTGCGTCAATCTTGGGGCGGGTCAGGAAGGTGGTATCCGTGGTAACCGGTGGTGGGGTCACCATCGGGTCCACCGGATCGAGCACCACACTTTTCTTTTTCAGGACGCGAGTGGCCATTGGAGAGTTCGCCCGGTCGGGCAGGTTCGAGTGGGGATTGGATAGCAGGCGAAACCCATCGTGGAAAGCACCAACCTTCATTCCAATAGGCGGTCCGTTTGGTCGATTTTGGCCATTTCCAAGTATTCGATACCGTTAACCTATATGAAAAACCCCAAAATCGGAGGTCTTGGCTTTCAGTCCCTCGTTTTTGACATTTCTTAGGCCGCAGCCCGTCCGCCGTCGTCCAAAGTGGCACGGGCTACCGCCCAAACACAGACACGGCCAGCCCCCAGTCGCCGGAGTTCCCGGGCCACCGCATCGGTGGTGGCCCCGGTGGTCAGGACATCGTCCACCACCACGACGGCCTCCCCATCCAAAAAGGTCCCTGGGACCCGCCGGAACGCCCGCCGAACATTCTCCGCGCGTTCGGTTCGCGTCAGCCGGGTCTGCGTGGGAGTGGGAGTCTGACGCCGGACCAAGTCGGTCCGGACGGGAAGGCCCAAGGCACGCCCCAAATGGCTGGCCAGACATTCCGCCTGATTGAACTCCCGTTCGCGGAGTTTCACCGGGTGGAGGGGCACCGGCACCAGCAGATCCCACCCCTTGCCGGCCAGGACCGGTTGGGCGGCTTCCACCAGCCATCGTCCGAGCAAGGGCTCCAACCAAAGGGCACGCCGGTACTTGAAGCGATGAATGACGTCCCGCGCCACGCCTTCCGCCAGGACGGCAGCCCGTACCGATTCGAATGCCAGGTCCACCTCCCGGCAGTTCGAACACTCAAACGCATCGGTAATCGCCCCGTGGAAGGGAAGTCCGCACCGGTGGCAAAAGGGGGGTTCCAGGCGCCGAACCTGGGACAGGCAGGAGGGTCCGACATAGCCATCCTTCGGCTGGGCGGGCTCATCGCCACAAAGCTGGCATACCCGGGGGTAGACCAGGCCCAAAAGACCTTCCCACGCGTCTTGGGCCCAGTCCGGCCAGGGACGCACCTCACCGTTCGGAGGGGCGGTCCCTCCGGTTTCTGGCACGGGATTGGCGGAGTTCATCCCGTCATGTTGTGCCAGTCCCAGCCCGTTCTGAACCTCCCCAGATGTCAGGAGCCGGTGAAAATCCGCACCCGGTGCTTTTCCCGGGTGGGGCACTGTGCTAGCTAGCCGCGCACGCTTCGATTCGAATGCCAACAGCTGGAGACAAGTTGGGACCCTATACGCTGCACGAGCTGATCAACTCGGGCGGCCAGTCCGAGATCTGGCTGGCCACGGACGAAGAGAACCGCTCGTTTGCCGTCCGGCTCCTGCTCAATGACACCCTGTTCGCCTTCGGGGACCGGCGCCGGTTTCTCACCGGCTGTGAAACCCTCAAGGCCTGCCAGGACAACAAGTACATCATCGGATACGTCGACCATGGCAAGATTGGCGGGCAGATGGCCCTGGTGATGGAATACGTGGAGGGATCGAACCTCAAACTGCTGATGAATTCGGGGGACCCGGTCCTGACCGACAATATCGCGGAGGTCCTGATCGAGTTTGCCTCAGCCTTGGAAGTCGTCCACGACCGCGGCTATATGCACCTCGATGTCAAACCCGAGAACGTGCTGCTCTCCCGCAACGGCAGCCTTCGGCTCATCGACTTCGATCTCGCTCAACCCATTCCCAATCCCCCCCGGAAACAGGACCGGCTTTCGGGAACCCCGGCCTACATGGCGCCGGAGCAACTGCTCAAACAGCCCATAGACCATCGGGTGGATATCTGGGCCTTTGGCATCAGCGCGTACGAACTGCTCACCTTTCGAAAACCCTTTCCCGGGGAAAACGCCGACGAAGTCCTGCGGCGTCAGGTGGACCGCTCGGAATTCATCCGGCCCCGGGAGATCAACGGGGACATTCCGGCGGACTTGGAACGGATCATTCTGCGCTGCCTGGAAAAGGACATGGACCGCCGTTATCCGATCATGGGCGTGCTGGTGCATGAATTGAAGCAGGCGCTTTATCAGAAGAGTTGAAGGTCGATGTTTGAAAGTTGAATGCGGTTCGGGCTCTTCGTCGTTGAACCCCCTCGGGAACCACAAACAGCACGAAACACACGAACGTAAATTGGGAACCAGGAGCACCGGTTCGCGAAGGATTCTCGCATCCGGAGTGCAGCACAACGGACGTTCACATCTGGCAGGACTTGAGCAGAGCCGCCTCAATCTGCAATTCGGTCTCCAGGCTGACCGGCAGCGGAGATCCCCTGCGGAGGGCCGCCGCCAGGGCGCGGAATTCATCCACATAGCGCGTGTACGGAGGCATGGGGATCTCGCTCCGTCCCTTGGGGTAGGGTCCCGCCGCTTCCGTCAGGTCGAGCGTCACGACCGGCGATTCCAGCGGCTGCACGCGGGCGATGCCCCGGCTGCCTTGGATCTCAAATCCCCGATGGGCGCCCGCTCCCGTCTGGAGCGCTGCACAGGTGAGCACCGCCAGGACCTTCCCGAATCCAAACACCACCGCCGCATTGTCCATCAGGGTGTCGGCAGGACTTCGTGTCCGCTGGAGGGTGGATTCGATCCGATCCGGTGTTCCCAGCAGGCGGATGATCGGGTCCACGAGATGACCGCCCAGCTCAAAGAGGATCCCACCGGGAAACTCGGCCCACTCCCGCCGACGCCCCGCATCCCCCTCCGTATTGATTACGGCTCGCACCAGAAAGAGTTCGCCCAACCAGCCGTTTCGAGCCGCGTCGAGGACGGTGTTCAGGCCGGGATTGTATCGCCACATATATCCGATCTGGAGCAGACGGCCCTTCCTGCGGGCCAGGTCAACCAGCGACTGAAACTCACCGATCGAGGCCGCCGGGGGCTTTTCCAGGTGCACGTGGCATCCCGCCTCGAGGGCTCGTTGCGCATCCCGCGCGTGATGCCGCACGGCACTCTCCACCACCACCACCTCCGCCGCACGAAACAACGCCTCTGCCGGCATCCAGTTGGCCCCGGCCGGTCCCAATTCAAATTCGGGAGAATCGCGCAGAAGGGCGTACTTCGAGGCAAAGTGGGAGTAGCCCGTCCCCAGGAATCCCACCCGGACGCGGCGATCTCCGCCTGGCTCCGCGCCCCACAGACCGTGGGCGGTCAGGGCTGAGGCGGATGCCGCCGATGCCACCTGAAAGAACCGGCGCCGGGACCATTCGGATTCCAGTGCCTTCGATACGAAAGATGGGGACATGCGTCAGTCTGTTCCCGTCTCCCGAATTCCGGCAAGCCGCTCGAACGCCCGGGGTTCCATTCCTCACGCCCTGCCACCGGCCTGACCGTTCTAATGCGTGAACTTCACGCTCTCCTGCATGAATCTCACGCAGCATTCATCCTGGCCTCCCCGGGATCGGGCAGGCGCCGCGATTTCCATCAACCGTCTCTCACCATGTCCCCTCCCCTTCTCCCTGAGGTGGAGGAGAGAGCGAGTCAGTCCGCTAGGTGCTAGGTTCCGAAACGGGTCTACCGCTGAAAGGTCTCGCAGCGGCAGAGCCGTCCGCCCTGCAAATGGGTTCGAAGCGACGGCGAGAACCTTCCGGATTCGGGTGGGCTTCCATGACCTTTTTCAACAGGTCCACCCACTTGGCACCGTCCCTGCAACCCAGCTTGTGCAAGTCCGGCAGGGTAGTCGGACTTGGTTAGGGTCGTTTGGGTGGAAACGCCGCGTACCGAAAGGTGGGCGGCGTTTCTTTTTGCCTCCGTCAGGGCTTTTCGCCCAGCGCGATGAGGCGGGATCGAATCCGATAATACAGGACCCCGTCACAAAGCGCCGGAGTCGACAGGCAGGTTTCCCCGAGGGTGTTGACGGTCAGGACGGCAAACTCCGGACGCGCCGGAACGACAAAGACGTTTCCAATCTCGCTGGTGAAATAAAGGTTCCGTCCATCCGAAACGGGTGAGGGCGTGTACCCCTGCCCTCCCGCGGAGGCCAGTCGATCCTGATATCGGATCACGCCCGTCTGCCGGTCCACGCAGGTCAAGACACCCGAGTCCGTGCAACTCCACACCCAATCTCGAACGGCAATGGGCGTCTGCATGTAGCCCCCCTGGCGGGGATGCACCCAAGCGATGCCGGCATTGGTCTGGCCAGGCTCCGGTGCAGTGATGTTACCGGTGGCGGTGGGACGGATGGCGCGGAGCGGACGCAGTTTCCCATGGGCGCTGGTCAGAATGACCAGGTCCTGGGCCAGAATGGGGGTGGGCACCGGAATGTCCCCGCCCCCTTCGAGGCGCCACAATTCCGCCCCGGTCTCAAAATCGTATCCCGCGGCCTGCTTCCAGCCGTTGCAGACAATCTGTCGGCGACCCGCAGCCTCCACCACGGTGGGCGTGCACCAGGTGGGCACCTCCCGGCGCGGTTGCCGCCACAGTTCGCGGCCATCCCGGGCGTCAAACAACGCGACATACGAGTTGGTCTGGGTGTCGCACTGGACGACCACCTTGTCGTCATGAAGGACCGGGGAACTGGCAAATCCCCACTGCGCCGAAGGGCTTTCATACCAGCCGGAATCCATCGGACCCAGGTCACGTTTCCAGGCGAGGCGTCCATCGAGTCCAAAGCAGAACAGCCCCTCCGAACCCAGGATGGCCACCACGCGCCGGCCGTCCACCGCCGGCGTCGAATTGCACTGGCTGGCTTTTGGGTGGCGTTTGACCTTGGGAATGCCCTCATGGGCCAGGGTATTCCAAACGACCGCCCCGGTCTGCCGGTCCAGGCTCAGCAGACGCCACTGTTGCGGTTCCAATTCCGTCACCGAGTCCACATCGCCATACAGGCCGACCTTGAGGGCACTCTCGCCCGGCTTGACCGCGGTCGCGACATACACCCGGTCCTCCCAGACCACCGGCGATGCGTGGGACATTCCCGGAATGGAAGTGCTCCACAGAACATTCGTACCCGTCTCCACCGTCCATGACGTCGGTGCGGGACGCGATTCGTCGACTCCGCTCGCTGCGGGACCCCGGTATTGGGGCCAGTTGTTCGCCTGCGCCAGAATTCCGGCCCACGCCGCGACACTGACCCAGGCAATGGTGCTGACCCACTTCCGTTTCATGTTGTGTGCTCTCCCGTTTTCGCCGTGAGGCGTTGAGGCTCCGATCGAAGATGTCGTTCCGGCAACGTGCAGGATCACGGCTTCGCCGGCAACGGAACCTGGCGCGGATGCATCAGGTAAGCGACCAGATCCCGCGCCTGGTCCGGAGGCAGCGATTCCAGCAATCCCTCCGGCATCATCGACAGCTCCGGTTGCTCCACGGAGAACACTTCGGCCCGATCCACCGTCACCGCCTCGGTCTGGCTCTGCACCGTGATCGTGCGGTCCGTCCGCGCCCGCAGAATGCCATTCAGCACCCGGCCGTCTGCGAGGGTCACCACCGCCATCCGGTAGTCAGCCGGCACCACAGCGCTGGGATCGATGACATTCTCCAGCAGGTAGTCCAATTGGGTCCGGCCCGATCCCGTCAGGTCCGGGCCCACGGTCCCGCCGTCGCCGTACAGGCGATGACAGCTCGCGCAGACCTTCTGAAAAACCGCCCTTCCCTGCGAGAGATCCGCCTGGGCCAACACCGCCGGCGTCCAACGCTCGCGATACTGCTGCTTCAACACGGTCTTGTCCCCGCCCGGAGGACGCAGGACACCCCAGACTTCCGCCAACCGGGAACTGAGGGCCGGATCGTTCAAGCCCAGGATCTGCCGTGCGTGAAATGGGGTCAGGTCGGTTCTCGGCGCCGCCCCACTGGCAATCGCGTCCAATATCGCGCGTGCGGAGGCCGGCCGCGTCACCATCATGTCCACCAGGGCCGGACGCTCCTCCAAGGGCACCCACCGATAGCGGCTCACCGCCAGGTTCGGTCCTTCCGCATCGCCCAACTGCAGGAGCCCCATCAGGGCCGCGGTTCGCAGGACCGAGTCGTCGGCTGCGGGACGCAGGAGCGGCCCGAGATCGGGGGCCCGGCTGTCCACCAGGGCTTTCAATGCGCGCCGGCGGGAATCCGCGGCCGCCTTCGGATCGGTCACCAGGGAACGCAGCTCGTCCAGAGCCCGCCCATCGCCGAAGACCACCCCGATCTCGCGCACCAATTCTCCCAATGCCGCCTCCTGACTCGATGACGAACGGGACACAAATGCCGGCCATGCCGCGGGTGCCTTCGCCTTCCGCCAGCCACGAAGCGCCGACCGCATGCCCCGGAGAATGTCTGCTTGTACATTTGGCGGAGCCGTGGCCGCCCTTTCGACCAGCGCCTCCAGGGCCGCCGGCCGGCTCTCGATGTCTTCGGTCAATCGCCGGGAAATGAGTTCCCGGACCTTCGGGACCTGGGACTCCATGGCCAGCGTCACCGCGGTCATCGGCTCGGCCCCAACCCACGGTTCCGTCCCGTACCATTCCAATCGGGGCAAGTTGGGATCCGCCGCATCTTCCGCTCGTTTCACCAGCGCCGGGGCCAGACGGGCGCGGTCGGGAAAACTCATTCGTTGAAGAGCCGAGGCTAGATAAAGCCGGACCAGCCCGGACGGATCCTCGGTGGCCATCTGAACCAATCGCGAAACGATGGCCGCAGTACCAGGCTGGGACGCCATGCGGGTCTGGGCGGCCGACCGCACCGGACGCCCGGCAGGATCGTCCGCCGGCCATTCGTCCACCAGGAGCCGAACCGCCCAGCTTCGCACGGATTCCGCCGGGTCGCGGGTCCGTTCCAGCAGCCATGGGGCGGTCAGTCCGCCGACAGCCTGCAGACCCCAGATCACCCGCAACCGTCCGGCCGGCGTTTCCTCGCGGGGGAAACGATCCAACAAGGACTGCACCACCGGCGCGGCGTTCGATCCGGCGTGGACGCGATCGGCAAGAACCCGCCGGGCCTGGCGTCCCATCCACTCGTTGTGATCAAACAGGCGGTCCGCCAGCTCGTGGTCGGAGAGCGCCGAAACCGGCAGTCCTTCGGGCGCTTTTGCGTCGCCGAAGGTGACCTTGTAAATGCGCCCTGAGCTGCGGTGGACGCCGTCCGATTCATGGCATTCTCCCGTGTCGGACCAATCGTTGATGTAGACACCTCCATCGGGCCCGTACAGCAGGTCCAATCCCCGGAACCAGGTGTCCCCCACCGAAAGGAAATCCGGCTCATGACGCCCCACAAAGCCGGAACCGGACCGTTCCAGGCGTTCCTCGTTGATGCGACGTCCGTGGAGATTGAGCGTGAACAGTCGCCCGCGGAGGTCCTGCGGCCAGTTGGCCCCCAGATAGATCATCAATCCGCTGTGCGCGTGCCCCCCGCCCAAGTTGTCGCTGCCCGTGGCAAAGGCACTGCCATCCAGGGCGGCGCGTGATTTGGTCCAGCCCGCCCCGGTGTCGAAGTGATAATGGTCGGCATGCTGTGGAATCAGCTCGTAACTTCGAGGATTCACATCGTCGCCATGCATGCGCTCGAAATGGGCCCCGGGAATCGCGTGCCAGAGATGGCCGATCACCGTGTTGATGAAAAACGGCTCGCCCAGCTCGTCCCAGTCCAACCCCCATGGATTCGTGGTGCCATGGCTCACCGCCTCCACGACCCGTCGACC
>JBGAPN010000191.1:0-9556 GCA_044221235.1 Limisphaerales bacterium | reverse complement strand
GTGTCTCTTCCGCCGGGAGTGAAGGGCACGAATGGCGTGGCACGGGTGGAATCCGTCTCGTGGACCTTTGAGGCCGTGTCCATCCGTCCGCGTTTGGTGGGTGGATTTCCGACCGGTGTCATCGCGACTCCGGTGGGGGGAGTGGCCTCTCTTGAGGCGCGTCTGGATTACGCCTGTACGCCGGCGAAGGCCGCAACCGCCGTCATCGTGGTGCGCGAAGCCGGAGCGGACCGGGTTCGTGGCAGTGCCGATGATGTCACGATTCCCCTGTCCGCCGTCGAGTTTCTGGGGACGGGACAGGGCTTCAAATTGATCCCCACCGTTCCGCTCCAGGCAGGCCGGTATCGGGTGCAGCTCTCGGGGGCCAATTTCACGAGTTCCCTGTTGGATTTCGAGCTGCGTCCGGTCCCCAACGATTGGGTCAACCCTGCGGGAGGACTGTGGAGCAATGGCGGGAATTGGGCGGCCGGCCTTCCCATCGATAATGAGTTCGTCCGGATCCCGAGGCTGGCTCCCGGTCTGTCGACCACGAACACCACCCTCGTTGGGATTCAACTGGGGCGGATCGAATGTGATGCCGACTTCGTTCTTGCGCCGGGGCCCAATTTCCTCGGCCGCATGGAGCTGTTGGGAGAAGGGCGTTTCAACGGCTTGACCCGAATTCTTGGCACGGCCAATACCAGCATCGAGATCGACGGCGGAGGCACGCTGTTCAACACGGGGACGATGCAGCTCGGAGGCGGGGCGACCGCGGCGAATCGGGTGTTGGAGTTGCAGAACATCGCCATCGCCAATTCGGGTCTGCTGGAATGGGTGGCTGGACGCATCGATTTCACCCAGCCATCGACCCTGATCTTTAACGATGTCGGAGGGATCATGGATGTGGGCGCGAGTGCGACCCGGATGGGCGGCGGCAGCGCGACCGTCGTGGGCCGGTTGGTTAACGCCGGACTGCTCCGCAAGGTCGCCGGGACCAACCTGGCATCGTTGCGGACACTGGCGTTGGAGAATTCCGGACGGCTTCTCGTCACCAACGGAGTCCTGGAACTGGGTGACGTTGAGGGATCGGGTGAATTTGAGGTTCAACCCGGCGCAACGGTCCAGTTCAACCGGCTCGTCCGACTCCCGGCCGATGCCCGGATCCTCGGCGCCGGGGATGTCTCCATCGCGGGCGGAAGCAGCAATGCCCCGCAGGTGCTGGTCCATCGACACGAAGTGACCGGTCTGACCACGGTGACCTCCGGCTTCGTGGACGTCCGACGGTCGCCGAACTCGCCCGGCCTCCAGTTCCGTTCTCACAATGGATGGTTCCGGTTTCCGGTCCCGCTGACCGTGCGCCGACTGTGGCTGGAACGGGGCAGCTTCGAGGGAATGGAATTCAATGCGCCGGTGACCACCGAGATCTTGGAGGCGGTGCAAGGACGGGTCATCGGATCCGGCACGATTGATGTGACGGAACGGTTCGTCTGGTCGGGAGCACAGTTGGATGCGGGAGGCGCCATCCGGGTCCTTCGAGACGGAGTGATCCAGGGCACCGGTCGGCTGACCCAGCGGGAGCTTCGGATTGCGCCGGAGGCTGTGGTGGTGGCCCTTTCCAATGCCATCATCGGCACCGTCACCCGGGGGCTCGAAGGCCGGGTGATCAACCAGGGCACCTTGATCAAGCGGGGGGAAGGACGGGTCCAGTTCCAGGTGAACCTGGAAAACCGTGGATTGGTTCGCTTCGAGGAAGGCCAGCTGCTGGTGGAACGTACTCCTGTGGGAGACGGACAGTTCTTTCCCGTAACGGGAGAGCTCCAGTTCGCGGGAGGCACCCTCGAGCTCTATCTGCAGTCGCGGAACGGAGCCACCCTGGGGTTGACCAACGGAACTCTCAGCGGCTTTGGACGGGTGGTGAACACCAGCCCCGGTTTCGGCAGCCGCGTGGAGAACCGTGCCCGGGTGCAGCTCAACCAACCTGGTGGGACCCTTGAAATCGTGGAGATGGACTACCGGCAAACGGCGGCCGGAGAACTGGAAGTGACCTTGGGTGCCGCCGGTTGTGGGAACCTGTCCGTGCCGGCTCATTCCGTCCTGCTGGCGGGGCGACTGCGCGTGGTGCTGGAACCTGGCTTCGTTCCGGAAACTGGGCAGTCGTTTACGGTCATCCCCGGAGGACGATCCGGCACCTTCGGCGAGGTGGTGTTGCCCGAATTGGGTCCGGGACGGAAATTGGAAGTGGCGTATCCGGCTGGACAGGTGGTCGTGTCCGTCGTCGCCGATCCTTGACGAAGTTCGGGTGGGCCGGGATGGGCCGTTGTCGGTCCCATGCGACGGCCGGATTGGGGGCCGCAGGGATTGACGGGGGGGAGTTGGTCCGCGCAACACTTCCTGGAAATGAAGTTCCCTGCCGCCGTCGCCGCCGTCCTGTCCTTCCTGTTGACCGGCTGTGTCGGTGTTCCTGTCAACCGGAACGACTCGGCGGGGAAGGATCCGCCCGGCGTGTCCACACCGGGCAGACTGCGGTCCAGTTGCTGGCGGTGGACGTGGAATTTGCCCGGTTGGCGTCCGAACAAGGCCCGGCCCGGGCGTTTGCCCGATACTCGGATTCGCGATCCCTGCGAATCACGCCCACCGGACCGAACACGGTGGGGAGCGAGGCGTTTCAGGCCGAGCTCAAGGATCTGCCGGCGGGATCGTTGAATTGGACCCCTCGGGACGCCGAGGTCGCCACGTCCGGAGATCTCGGCTGGACCTGGGGTGATTTTAATGTTCGAGGCCCGAACGGGGAGCGGCGGGGACGTTACGTGACCGTGTGGCGCTGGCGGGACGGCCGCTGGTGGATCGCGGCCGACATTGGAACCACCGCCCAACCTTGATCCGGTCCCGGTTTAATCCTCGCCCGGCTTGACGCCGGAGCCTTGGATTCCTTATTTGGCGCGCTTTGACCTATGCCGACGTACGAATACACCTGTGAGAAATGCGGGCTGGAGTTTGAGTTCCAGCAATCCATGAATGCTGCAGCCCTGACGGTTTGTCCCAAGGAACTCTGCGGCCGCAAGCCGTGGGGCAAGGGCAAGGTCAAACGCGGCATCGGCGGTGGTGCCGGGTTGATCTTCAAGGGGAGCGGTTTCTACATCACGGATTATCGGAGCGAAGGATACAAGTCGGCCGCCAAGAGCGACTCCGAATCCTCCAAGCCCAAGACCGAGAGCAAGCCCGCCGAGTCCAAGCCCGCCGCGCCGACGCCGACGCCGCCCAAGCCTTCCTCCAAAAAGGACTAGGCTGTTACGATGCGCCTCGACCAGAAAGGACCCCTTCAGCACCGGGGGGGGCATTGCCTTCCAGCCTGGCTGTCGGTCCTGTTGATCCTTGAGGCGATCGTGTTTCCCGGCTGGCTGCAGGCGCAGTCCGTCCTGCCGATGGATCTTCCGGTCACGGCCGTCAGCCGGAGCGCCCAGTTCATCGTCCACGGCCGTGAATCGGTCCTGCCCGCGCCGGCCAAGGAATTGAAGCGGGTGGACATGAATGCGTCGGTGTCGCTCCGCCCCGACCTGCTGGTGGTCACCGCCGAACGGGTCAAGAAGGCAGTCGAACGACGTCTGGGTGCGTCCGACAACTGGAGATCCAAGATTCATCTGGCCGTCCGGGACAGCGCCCGGCTGGGCGGGCCGGTTTCGATCCGGGGAGAGTTGTTCCGCGACGGGTGGCAGTTCTATGTACCCCTCCCGGACCCGATTGAATGGAACCGCCTCGTCCGGGCGCTGGTGGAGGTGATTCTGCTGGAGCGATCCAACCGGTCCAATGGGGCGGGGGAGGTTGCCCGTCCGCCCCTCTGGCTTGCCGAGGGTTTGACCCAATTGTTGCTGGCCGAGGAGGGACGCGACCTGGTGGCGGAACCGGCGACCGTGGTAAACCGTTCCCAGCTCAAGCCCGATCCACTGGCCTCGGCCCGTTCGATGCTGGCCGGCCGGAGTCCCATGCCGTTCTCGGAATGGAGTCTCCTGAATCTGGACCAATTGAGCGACCCGGTCCGCTGGTCCGAATACCAGGCCATCGCGACACTGTTCACCGCCGAGATGCTTCGGGACGGATTCGGTCAAAGCTGGACCCGCAATTTCCTGGACCAGCTCCCGCGGAATCTGAACTGGCAGACGGCCTTGTTGCGATCGTCGTCCGGAGCCTTTGCCAGCCTGCTGGACGTCGAGAAATGGTGGGCCGTCAATGCATCAGAAACCCTGGCCGCGGGACCGTCCCAGCGCTGGCCCCGGCAACGCGTGCTCGACCGGTTGAACGAACTGCATTTTGAGGCGGCCGGCATTCGTCCGGATACCAACAGCCCGGTCCAGGTGAAACGGATTCCATTGACTGAAGTGGTGACCCGGTGGGAGTTCCCCCTTCAGCGAGAAGTGCTCCGTCGAAAAATCCAGCAATGGCGCGCGCTCACGTTGCGGGCGACTCCGGATCTCGTGCCCCTGTGCCTGGACTATGCCCGGGTAACCGCGGAATACCTGTCGGCCCGGGAGCGTGCGGGACTGGCACCGACCGCACGAGGTGGCCTCGAAGGTCGCATTTCCTTCATTGCGGAGTCCGCGGCGCGCCGGTTCTCCGAACTCGACCGTCGGTTGGAGGCCGCGTCCGCGCCCCAGGGCGTGACGCTGGGTGCGGCGCCCCGGTAGAGGGTGGGAGTCAGGGCAGCAGCTCGAGGCGGAAATACTGGCGGGGTTCGGTCGGAGGCAGGGTCAGCAGCAGGCGTGAACCATCGTCCACCGGAGTTCCCGGGGTCGGATCAAAGGAACCCTGCAGGCTGCCTGCGGAATTCAACTGATAATAGGGGCCCGCGGCGGAGGGCCACGACAGGAGAATTCCAGCCTCCGGGTCGTATTCCACCTGGAGTGCGTGCAAGGCGACCTGGGTGACGACCTCGCGGGTATTGTTGCCGCCGTTGGAATCCGGCGTGGTGGTGGACACCCGACCGATGGCCGTGACCGTGGCGGGAGATCCCGCACTGACGCGGACGGCGGCGAGGAAGACCGAGCCGGGATCCAGTTGGCCGCGGTTGTAGGTGAGTTTGTTGCCGTTGATGTCCGGTTGGACGGATCCGATGGTTTCCATCAGCGTCATACCGGCCGGGATCTCAAACTCGATGACCGTATTTTCCGCCGGAAGCGGTCCGCTGTTCTGGGCCTGGATATTGTAGATCACCGGGGCGAAGGCCACGGCGGGTGAAAGGCTGGGTGCAAACAGGATGCGGACATCCGCGGTGCTGCCCACCGTGAAGCTGGCGGTCGACTCCGAGGACCCATCGGGCGTGGCGACCCTGATTTTTCCGGTGGTCGCTGTGGCCGGAACCGTGGCCTGAAGCTTGGTCCCCTCCACGATGGTGAAGGAAGCCGCGACCCCGTTAAACGTCACGTTGGTGGCGCCGGTCAGGTTGACGCCCGAGATCGTGACGGCCGTGCCGGGGGCTCCGAAGGTGGGAGTGAAACTGGTGATGACCGGTCCCGGACCGAGGAGGGTGAACGTGGAGGCCGACTCGGCGGTTCCACCCGGGGTGATGACCTTGATCTTGCCGGAGGTGGCATTGGCCGGAACTTGGAAGGTCAGCTGCTGGTTGCTGACCTGGGCAACGCCCGGGACCACGACGTTGTTCAACTGGACTTGTACAACGCCGGAGAGATTCTGGCCGTTGACCGTGACGACGGTTCCGGGATTTCCGGAACTGGGGCTGAAGCTGCCGATCGTCGGTGCGACGTAAAAGAGTTCGGAAGTGACGGCCGTTCCGTTGGTGGTGGTGACGGTGATGGGTCCGTTTTGAACGCCGCCCGGCACCACGGCAGTGATCTGGAGCTGGCTGATGTTGGTGAGCAGCGGCGCCGCAACCTGGCCGAATTTCACCTGCGTGGTTCCGTTCAGGCCGCTCCCATTGAGTGTGACGACGGTGCCGGCCGACCCGGCGATCGGGGTGAAGCTGTTGACCTTGGGCAGCACCGTAAAATTGCTGCTGGTGATGAAGCTGCCGCCGGGGACGGAGATGGACAGGGGACCGGTCAGAGCGACCTCCGGGACCACCACTTCCATATTCGTGTTGGACAGCACGTTGACCGAGGAGGCCTTGACCCCGTTGAAGCGGAATTCGAACTGCCGGTCGGGCCGGGTCAGGAAGTTGTAGCCCTGAACGAGGATGGTTGAACCCGCGACACCATTGGACGTGAACCGGTTGATTCGCGGCGGACCATACACGTAGTCGGTGAAGTTGGTGGTGCCTCCCACGGCGGTGAACACCGAGACGTATCCGGTGAGCAGGAGGGGCGGCAGGAGAGCCGGGATTTGCGTCTGGGCGGTGGCCGTGGCGTTCAGGATCGTGTCCCCCACGCGCACCAGCAGGTAGCTTGAGTTGGGAACGTAAAAGTTGTCCCCGATGACGGTCAGTGTTCCGCCCTGGGTGGCCACCACGGGCTTCTCAAAAATAAGGTCATTGCCCACCTGGCCGATGATCTTGGTGCCGAATTCCTGGATGCGGGGCGGCACGTAGAAATAGGCCTGGGTGGTATGCTGCCCGAAACCTTGCACGTAGACGGTGATCGGGCCGGTGACCGCCATGTCGGGGACCACGCACTGGATGACCGTCTGACTGGCGGCAATCAGCGACGCCGTGGCGGTGGTACTTCCAAAATAGACGATGGGCGGGGTCGCCGTGGGGCGGAAGCCGCTGCCAAAGATCGTCACCTGCGTTCCCGGGGGCCCGAAATCCGGGGTGAATCCGGTAACGAACGGAGCCCCGGTCACGGCGGATAGCAGTCCGGAGAGACTGGCGATCAGAAACCCAAAGCGGCGGGAGAGAGCCGAAAGCGTCATGAGACGGGCGAAGAAAACTGAATCGTTCACGATTGTCAAAGAAAGGCTGCTGGTACGGACGGTGGCCTTGACACCCGGGTCACGCCGGCAGGGATTTCGATGCGCCTGGGGTGGAATAGCCCGCCTCCAGGAACGCCCGGATGAGCGAAAGTTCCTCCGCCCCCGAGATCGTATGGACCTTCTCAAACTCCTTCCACTCGATGGCCAGTCCGGCGGCTTGGAGTCCGGCGACCTGGGTTCGGACCTGCGCGCAGGGAATCAGCGGATCCTTCGTTCCATGGGTGAACAGCATCCGTTGGTTTCGGGCCACCGGTGACCGTTCCGCCAACAGTTCCTCGGGCTTCCAGACATAGCCGCTGATGCCCACCAGGGCCGACAACCGGTGCGGATAGCGGAATCCCACGTCCAGGGTCATGAGACAGCCTTGCGAGAATCCCAGCAGGGCAATGTCCTCACTGCGGAACCCGGCCGTCCGTTGCTGGTCCAACAGTTGGGTGAGGAGGGCGCGGCTCCGTCGGATCCCGGGCTCTGCGTTTCCGTAGAGGTCGTACCACGAGTAACCGCCATAATACGGATCCGGCGCGTTGACCATGAGGTAGTTCAGATCGGGGAGCTGAAGTTCCTCCGGCAACCAGCGCCACCCGTCCATGGAGTCGCCCAGCCCATGAAGGACAACGAGCAGTCGTTTCGACGCCGGGTTCTCGGCAGGAATCAATTCCGTGATCAGCACCGCAGGAGAATGACGGGAAAGGGGCGAGGAGGCGAGTGAACGGCCCTGGCGGTGAACGGCCCTGGCGGGAATGGGAAATCCCGAGAAGGGGGAACACGGTGATTTCCCTGCCTCCCGGCCGGGTCCAAGCCAGATGGGCCTTCGGGTTCATGGCATTCTGCACATCCCCAGGCGGTTGCCGTGCGCGGGGTCCCATGGTCTTCTGGCGGGCATGCGGACGTTGTTCCTGGGATACTGTTGGGTCTGGATCTGGCTGGGATTGGGCTGTCTTCGGGCGGCTCCCATTCCCGACGCACCGTTTCCCCAGGATTGGGCGGTGCGTATTCGACTGGCGGCCGGGTTGGAGGGAGCGGTCTTCAAGAAGGTCCGGGTCGACCGCGAGAATGTCGTTTATGTCCTGACGGATCGAGGAGTGGCGCGGCTCTACGACGAAACCCTGGCCATGGATCGCAGTTTCCGGCCGCTGGTGGGTCGTGTTCCCTTGGATATCGAACTCTCACCCTCGGGGGATTTGTACTACCTGTTCGACGAGGAGTGGTTGTCCAATGGCCAGAACGGAAGACCTCGCGGCCCGATTTCAAAGGGGTCGGCGACACGGCTGACCTTTGCGGCCGATGGCACGGTCCAACCGGTTTCCAATCCGCTGCCAACGCCGTCCCGCCGTCCGGATGCCCCATGGGCCGAGGTGACCTGCGAGTTGCCGGTTCCCGGGGGCGTCTGGTTCGGTTCGACCCGCGGCGCCTTTTTCGAGCGTCAGGGAATCGGGTCCCGATATGCCACGCCGTCCGCCCCGGGCATCGATCCTCCCCGATTCCGTTACTACGCCGGACCACGCTGGTTGCGTGATGATGCCGTGGTGGACCTGGCGACCGATCGCGATGGAACCGTGTGGGTGCTCTCGAAGACAGGCCTGAGCGGAATTGCCTTCCGGACCATGATGCTCGCGGAAAAGGCCGAGTGGTTCACCCGCAAGATCCGTTCCCGGAACATGCGCTTTGGCCTAACCGGGGAGCGCCGCCTCCAGATGGCGGGCGACCTGGAGACCAGCGAGATCGTGGATACCGACAATGACGGCGGATGGACCAGTTACTATCTCGGAGCTCTCGCCGCCGAATATGCCGTGACCCAGGATGCCGAGGTCCGCCGCCGGGCCTGGGAGTCCTTCGGTGCTCTGGAACGGCTTCGGGAGATCTCCACAGTCCCGGGATTCTTTGCCCGGACCCTCGAGCGCCGAGGATTCAAGTTCTCGGACACGGATCGCTGGCGGGATGCTGTGGATCCCGCGTGGGAATGGAAGGGGCATACCAGCAGTGACGAAATGACGTCCCAGACCTTCGCCCATGCCGTCATGTGGGAACTCGTGGCCCGAACCCCGGAGGAGCGGCGGCGCATCACCGACAATTACATCCCCATCATCGAGCACATTCTGGCGCACGACTACTATCTCGTGGACATCGATGGCAAACCGACCTTGTGGGGTCGTTGGAATCCGGCCTACGTGAACTGGTTCCCCCCGACCATCCATGACCGCCGCCTGAACAGCGCCGAAATCACCGCCATGCTGCAACTGGCGTTCAAGATGACGGGCAACCGCCGGTACCGGGACGTGGCCTACGACCTTTTCGAACATCACGGCTATCTGACCAACACCCTCACTTCGATGAAGCGCATCGCCTTCACTCCGGGCTTCGTTCATGAGGGTGAGGACATGGGAAATGAATGGAACCACAGCGACGACGAGTTGGCCTTTTTCAATTACTGGACCCTGGTCCGGTTTGCCTTCACGGATGAACTGCGGTCCAAATTCCGCGCCTCGGTGGGGGACCATTGGGACTTCGAACGGCCGGAGCGGTATCCCATCTGGAACTTCATCTACGCGGCCTGTGGCGCCAGGGAGTACGATCCGGCCGGCGCGATGTGGACCCTCCGTGGGACGCCCTGCGACACTATCAACTGGCCGATGCACAACTCGCACCGCGGAGACATCAC
>JBGAPN010000190.1:0-9369 GCA_044221235.1 Limisphaerales bacterium | reverse complement strand
CCCTCCTTCTTCACCCGGCTGAGATCGAGCCCGCCGAACAGAATCTGCATGGTCCTCGAAATGTCGGCGATGCTGACGCCCAGTGATGCGGCGCGATTGCGATCAATGCCGACCCGAAGTTCGGGCTTGTTCACCTCATAGCTGACTCGGACGTTCTTGAGCAGGGGCTGCCCGGTTTCATCCGTCATGCCGCGGATCTCGTTGGCCAGCGACTCTGCCGTCGAGCTGAGCGCGGCGAGGTCCTGGTTCTGAAGGACGAGTTCGAAGGGGGAACTGTTGAAGCTCACCTCGATCGCCTTGGGCAGGTTGGCGATCGCGAGCCCGCCCTCGACCTCCATCATCAGCTGCTGGGCCACCCCTCCGGGCCCATTGACGATGTCCTGGACCGATCGTTTCCGTTCCGACCGGTCGACGAAGGTGACAAACACGATTCCCAGGCTGGCCTGGCCCGGGCCGCTGAACCCGGGAGCCACCATGGCCCCGTAGCTCGAAACTTCCGGAATGGCGGAAATGATGGCTTCCGCCTTCTTCAACTGACGGTCGGTGAATTCGCTGGTGGAACCGTTTGGGGTCAGCACCAGGGCGAACAGACGTCCCTTGTCCTCCAGGGGCAGAAAATCCTGCTCCAGCCCACGGTAGGCCAGAACCATGAGCAACAGCGTCACCCCCGTGACGAGGACCATCGCCACTTTGTGCCGGAGGGCCCAGCGCAGTCCGGACAGGTAGTGACCGGTGATCCAGTCAAACACCCGTTCGAAGAAGTTGAAGAGCGGACCGTGCTGGCGTCCGTGGACCGGTTTGAGAATCCGTGACGCCATTGCAGGGGACAGCGTCAACGCGACGAACGCGGAGATCACCACCGAGCCGGCTACCGTCATGGCGAACTCGATGAACAACCGTCCTGTGGTGCTCTTCTGGAACGCCAGCGGGGTGAATACCGCCACCAGGGAAATGGTGATGGCGATGACCGCAAAGCTGATTTCCTCCATCGCCTTGAAGGCGGCTTGCAACGGAGGCATGCCCTCTTCGATGTGCCGGTAGATGGCCTCGAGGACCACGATGGCGTCGTCCACCACGATGCCGATACTGAGCACCAGCGCCAGCATGGTGAGGATGTTGATCGAGTAGCCGAAGGCGTAGAGGATGGCGAACGTTCCGACCAGCGACACCGGGATGGCCACCGACGGAATAAGCGTTGAGCGGACATCCCTGAGGAAGACGAAGATGATGGCCACCACCAGGAGGAAGGCCACGCCCAGCGTTTCCCAGACTTCGGTGATGGCCTTCTCCACGAAGATGCTGGAATCAAATCCCACCCACATGTCGCAGCCCTCGGGCAGGCCCTTCCGGAGCGATTCCATCTCGGCCCGCACCGCTTGGGCGACGGCCACCGTGTTCGCCTTCGCCTGCTTCACGATGCCCAGGAAGATGCACGGTTTGCCACGGGCCCGCGCGATGGTGCGATAATCCTCGACGCCGTTTTCGGCGCGGCCGATGTCCCGAAGACGGACCAGGTTCGCCCCTTCGGCGCGGATCACCAGGTTGTTGAATTCCTCGGGATCCTTGAGCTCGCCGCGGGTTTGGATGGTCATCTCCCGGTCGAGGTTCTCCACGCGACCGCTGGGCAAGTCGACGTTCTGGGCCCGAAGCGCGGTCTGGACGTCCAGCACCGTCACCTTCCGGGCCGCCATCTTCTCGGAGTCGAGCCAGAGCCGCATGGCAAAGCGCTTCTCGCCACCCACGGTGATGGACGATACCCCGCTGATGCCCTGAAACCGCGGCTTGAGCTGCCGTTCCGCCAGGATGGTCAGCTCGAGCGGCGAATAGCGGTCGCTGTTGATGGCAATCCAGATGATCGGCTGGGCGTCGGAATCCTGCTTCGCCACGATGGGCTCAAGAATGTCTTCGGGAAGCGCGCCGCGGACGCGGGACACGCGGTCACGGACGTCCTGCGCGGCAATGTCGATGTCGCGCGACAAGTCGAACTCGATGCTGATGTTGCTGACGTTTTCGCGGCTCTCCGACTTGAGCGTCTTGATGCCGGAAATGTTGTTGATGGCCTCCTCGAGGCGCTCGGTCACCTCGGTTTCGACCACCTGGGCGTTGGCACCGGGATAGACCGTGGAGACGGAAATGATGGGCGGATCGATGTCGGGCAGTTCCCGGACTGGCAGCCGCGCGAGGCCAATGATGCCGAACAGGATCAACGCCAGATTCATCATCGTGGCGAGGATCGGACGCTGGATGGAGATGCGCGGGAGGATCATGGCAGCATCAGTGGGTGTAGGCCGCGGTGTTCGTGCCCAGGGAGACCGGAGCACCGGGCCTCAATTTCTGCACTCCCTCCACAACCACCAGTTCGCCCGGGCTGAGTCCGGAAAGAAATTCCACCTTGCCCGCCAGCCGGAGGCCGGTGGTGACCGGTTTCATGAACACGGTGTTGGTCGGGGTCAGCGCGAAGACCAGGGTGGTGTCGCCACGGTTCAGGATCGCCGGTTCCGGGACGACCAGGGCGGAGTCCCGCAATTGGAGGTTCAGTTCCAGGTTGGCGAACATGCCGCCGCGCAGCTTGTGGTCGGCATTGGGAATGCGCGCCTTCACCCGGGCTGTGCGGGTTCCAGGATCCAGTTGCGGCGAGATGAAATAGACTTCGCCCTTGAAGCTCTCCTTGGGGAACGCGGCGACTTTGAACTCCACCTGCTGCCCCTCGCGAAGCTGGTTCAAATAACGCTCCGGCACGTCGACCTCCACCTTGACGATGTCGAGGTCGACCAGTTGCGTGAGCTTGGTCGACTTGTTGATCACCTGTCCGGGGCTGATGTCCCGGGCGCCGACGACGCCGGTGAACGGGGCCACGATCCGGGCGTCCTTCAATTGCCGCCGCTTCAGGTCCACCGCCGCCTCATTGGCCGTGAAGGTGGCGGACGCCGTGTCGAATTCCTGCTTGGACAGCAGTTTGTCGTCAAAAAGCTTCCGGGTCCGCTCAAAGGACGTCCGTGACAGTTCGAGCTGGGCCTCGGCCTCGACAACCTGGGGGGCCAGCTTGGTGTCATCCAGCAACACCAGCACCTCGCCCTTTTGGACACCTTGCCCCTCCTTGAACCGCACCTCCTTCACGATTCCGTCGGTCTCGGCGTTGATCTCGACGAATTCATTGGGGAGAATGTTGCCCACCAGGGACACGGATTCGGACACCGGTTCGGCCCGGGCCGGCACGGCAAGAACCTGGACGGCATAGCCTCCGGCTCCGGCTGGAGCGCCCGCTGCACCCTCCTGCTTCTTGTTACATCCGACCACGAGGGTACCCGCGGCAAGGACTCCTGCGAACCAACGCGACTGCATGACCGGGTGAGTCTGCCCGCTTCCGGCGGCCGTTGCCATTCCTACGCCAAAGATTTTTGCACCGACCGGATCCCGCAAGGTCGGGCGACAAACCCGGGCGGATTCAGGCAATTCCTGGGACCGAGTTGCACGCGGCTGGTGGCTGCCCTCCGTGGCAGCACGGGGAGACCTCGCAGATGCGGACGACGTCCAAGTGCCGGAAGTGTGACGAACAAGCCTCGGTGGCCGGGACGGAGTGTCGGGGCTTGACCTGCAGGGAGGCGGGCGCGATCAAGGCACTGAACAGGCGACGGTATCGGATTCGGCAGCGTCCGCGCATTCCTCCGAAATTCATGAAACGGCTTTTTCCGGAATTCATCGCCATTGGGAACCGCCTGCGATCGGGTCGCCGGGCATTTACCTTGATCGAGCTGCTGGTCGTGATCGCCATCATCGCCATCCTGGCGTCCATGATCCTGCCCGCGCTGAGCAACGCCAAGGAAAAGGCCTTCCGGACCCAGTGCGTGAACAACAACCGTCAGCTGGCCCTGGCCATGCAGATGTACGCCATGGACAACGCCGACTACATGCCGTGGCCGAACTGGGAGAATCAGTATGGACCCGGCTGGCTGTATCAGCCCACCGGGGGCCGTGCGCCGGATCCCTTGAAGACCAATGAAATTCGCTTCATAGAGGCCGGTTTGTATTGGCCCTACGTGAAGGAGCGAAAGGTCTACAACTGTCCGCTGGACCGGACCAACAGCGTGACCTGGCAGAAGCGCGCGCAACGGGTGTCGAGCTACATCATGAACGGCGCGGTGTGCAGTTTTGGACGTCTCGTGGGCCGGACCCACAAGTTGAGCGCCTTCAACCCGGCGGCCTACGCCCATTGGGAACCGGAAATCCGCAACTACGGAGGTATTTGGGGCCCCAATCGCGGTCATGACGCCAGCCAGTATCCCAATGAAGAGGAGGGTGTGGGGCGGCGCCACAAAAAGGGGGCGGTCATCACCGGCTTCAGCGGTCAGGTGCATTTCATCCGCTACGAGGAATTCCAGCGGGAGCAGAAGCAGAACAAGCCTGGTCTGCTCTGGTGCGTCCCCGGATCGGCCAACGGTCAGTGAGCCCGGACAGGTTTTCGACCCGCACCGCTCGTTTTCCCGGATGGGGCAGTATCCGCACTGCGTGACGGGCCGGAACTGGGTCCAAGTCTCTCCGGTGCCTCGTGTGAACCGCACCGGTGTGTGTGCCCGCGACTTGACCCGCTCCAACCCTGCCGACATTCTCCGCCCGCCCGGCAGCCGTTCGTGTTGGACGCCCGGAACATTGCCCTCGCTTGAACCACCGGAGCGGGGTCCACATCCGGGGATTTGCCTCGGTTGGGACTGCAGCTCGACTCCTCCGGTGCTCCATGCGGAGCGTTGTTCCAGCGTCTCGCTGGATCCATGTCGGGCCGTCGATCCGTCCCACCGATCCCCATGACCCTTCCCACCGACCTGCGCGGCACTGCGCTGCTGCACAACGCCCGCTACAACAAGGGTTCGGCCTTCACCCAAGCCGAGCGCGACGCATATGGCCTGAATGGCCTGCTGCCCGACCTGGTGCAGGACCTGCAAGTCCAGATGGCGCGCGTCCACAGCCAGTTGGAGGCCATCCCTGGCGACCTTCAGAAATACCTGTTTCTATCCGACCTGCAGAGCCGGAACCAGACGCTCTACTATGCGGTGCTGATGTCCGACCCGGCGCGTTTTATGCCGCTGGTCTACACGCCCACGGTCGGTGAGGCCTGCCAGAAGTTCGACCACTTCTTCCGCGGTACCCGGGGCCTGTACCTGCCGATCACGGCCAAGGGTCACCTCCGCGAATGGATGAAGAACTGGCCCGAGAAGGATGTGCGCTTCATCGTTGTCACCGACGGCGAGCGGATCCTTGGCCTGGGCGACCTGGGCGTCGGCGGCATGGGCATCCCCATTGGCAAGCTCGCGCTCTACACCGCCTGTGCCGGCGTGCCCCCGGATCTGACGCTGCCGATCACCCTGGACGTGGGCACCAACAACCCCAGCCTGCAGGAGGATCTCCTGTACTTGGGCCTGCGCCGCGAACGGGTGCGTGGGCCGGAGTACATGGACTTCATCGATGAATTCGTGTCGACGGTGCAGGAACTGTACCCCAAGTGCTGCATCCAGTGGGAGGACTTCGCCAACTTCAATGCCTACGGCATCCTGGACCGTTACCGCGACCAAATCTGCACCTACAACGACGACATCCAGGGTACGGCCGCCGTGGCGCTGGCCGGATTGTACGGCGGCATCCGCATCAAGGGCGAGAAGCTGAGCCAGCAGACGGTGCTGTTCCTGGGCGGCGGTGCGGCCGCCACCGGCATCGCCGAATTGATCAGCGAGGCCATGGCGCTGGAGGGCCTGACCCTTGGGCAGGCGCGCGCCCGCAACTGGCTCTATGACGTCAACGGGCTGATTACCTGCGCCCGCACCGATCTGACCGACTTCCAGAAGCCCTTTTCGCATGACCATCCGTCCGTGGGGAACTTCGTGGCCGCCATCGAGTCGATCCGGCCGACGGTCATCATTGGCGTCAGCACCGTGCCCAAGCTGTTCAATCAGTCGGTCATTGAGGCGATGAGCCGCATCAATGCGCGACCGATCATTTTTCCCTATTCGAATCCGACCTCGCGGTCGGAATGCACCGCCGAGGAGGCCTACACCTGGTCCAAGGGGCAGGCCATTTTCGCCAGCGGCAGCCCCTTCGATCCAGTCCACATCGGCGGCAAGACGTTCGTCCCCGGCCAGGGCAATAACGTCTACATATTCCCCGCCATGGGCCTGGCCGTGCTGGCCACCGAGGCCACCCGCGTCACGCAGGAGATGTTCATCTGCACGGCCCAGGCCGTGGCCGAGCAGGTGACGCAGGACCAGTTGGACAGCGGCCTGATCTACCCGCCGCAGAGCCGAATCCTCGAAGCCTCGATGCATGCGGCCACGCGCGTGGCGCAGCTGATCTTCGACCGGGGCCTGGCCCGCGTGCCCCGCCCGGCCGATATCGCGAAGCACGTGCGCAGCTATGCCTACACCCCCGTCTATCCGAACTATGTCTGAAGGAGAACGCGCCGTGTCCACCCACCCGACCACCACGCTCGGCGGCTACCTGGCCGCCCGGATCGCCCAGGCCGGCGTCACCGATTTCTTCGGTGTGCCCGGAGATTACAACCTCGTGCTGCTGGATGAGCTGCTCAAGCAGCCCGGCCTGCGCATGATTGGTTGCTGCAACGAGCTTAACGCCGGTTACGCGGCGGACGGCTATGCCCGGGTACGGGGTTTCTCGGTGGTCGTCGCCACCTACATGGTTGGCGCCACCAGCCTGTTGAACGCCACCGCGGGTTCGTACTCCGACGACCTGCCCGTGTTGGTGGTCTCCGGAGGTCCGAACACCAACGACGCCGCGGCCCACCACGTGTTGCACCACACGATCGGCGAAAAGGACTTTTACCAGGCCTCGCAGTGCTTCGAACCGGTGGTGCGGAAGGCCATTGTCGTCCGCCACCTGGACGATGCCACCGCGCAGATTGATGAGGCATTGACGCTGTGCCTGCGCGACCGGAAGCCCGTGTATCTGGAAATCGCCTGCAACCTGGCGAATGCCCGCGTGCCCGCACCGGGGCCATTGACCCTGCCGCCGGCGCCGTTGCCCAGCGACCCGGCCTCGCTGGCTGCGGCCGTCGATGCGGCCCTCGCCCATGTGAATGCCGCGGTCAAGCCGGTGCTGCTGGCCGGGGTGAAGCTCGCTTCCGCCCGGGCGACGGCGGCCTTCGAGACGCTCGCCGATGCACTGGGCTGCGCGGTGGCGGTGATGCCCAATGCCAAGGGGTTGGTGCGGGAGAACCATCCCGGATTCATCGGCACCTATTGGGGCGAGGTCAGCAGCGAGGACTGCGCAGAGATTGTTGAATCGAGCGACTGCCAGATCTTTATCGGGCCGATCTTCAATGACTACACCACCGTCGGATGGTCGACGCTGGTCCACCACAAGAAGGCCATCACCGTTGATCCGGATCGGGTGACAGTCGCCGGAACACCATTTCATAACGTCCGACTCGGCGATTTCCTGGCCGCCCTGTCGACGCGGGTGCCGAAAAAGGAGGCGTCGCGGGTCGCCCATCAGCGTCTGCATCAACCCGGTGCGCCCACGCCCCCGCCCATCGCCGACAGTCCGCTTTCGCTGCGCGAGCTGCGGGCCCACGTGCAGCATCTGCTGACCCCGAAATCGCACGTGGTCGTAGAGACGGGCGATTCCTGGTTCAATGGACAAAAGCTCAGCCTTCCCGAAGGTGCCGGATATCACTTCCAGATGCAGTATGGCTCGATTGGCTGGGCGACAGGCGCAACACTCGGGGTCGCCGTGGGCGCCGGACCGGACCGCCGGACGATCGCGCTGATTGGGGACGGTTCCTTCCAGCTGACGGCGCAGGAGGTGTCCACGATGATCCGCTACGGCACACACCCGATTCTCTTCCTGCTCAACAACCGGGGCTACACCATCGAGGTTGAGATCCACGATGGCCCGTACAACAACATCAAGAACTGGGACTACGCCGGTCTGGTGGCGGTGTTCAATGCCGGCGAAGGCAATGGACTGGGCCTGAAGGCCGCCTCCAGCGCCGAGTTGGCGGTCGCCATTGAGCGGGCCCACAACCACAACGGACTGGTGTTGATCGAGTGCGCGCTGGACCGGGACGACTGCACGAAGGAACTGCTTGGATGGGGCAGCCGGGTCGCGGCGGCCAACTCCCGGCCGCCCACATCGCACGACTGAACTGCGATCCTGTTCTGCCCCGGGGTTGGGCCAGCCCGGAGGGACGGACCTTCGCGGCGCCGTGTGAGGCATATGGACCGGTGATCGCGCACGAAGGGGGCGGGGGAGAATGTCGCCAACGCGTTCCCTTACTCCGGCGCGTCCTGGGCTGATTCGAGAGGCGCCACGTGCCCATCCATGAAGACGACATTTTTCCCCGATTTCGACAATCGGGGGTGAACACGGTCGTAGTCGAGAAGGAGCGGTGTCGTTCCCGGGGGCAGCGTCAGGACGAAGTTCGTGATGCCGCCGGAGAAGTCTCCGGGTTTCAGCAGAAGAAAGGCAGCATCGGTCCGGGTTTCATCGATGCGATTTCCATTCAGTTCGGCATTCCATTCATAACTCGAGCCTTCCGCGGCGAACCGGCCTGACTTGTCGACCGGACATCGGAATACCGTCGCGCTATTGGTGTTCGTGCCGGCAGTCCGGCCCACGTATCGCGCCAGGACGTCGCAGATGCGCGGCAACGGGTTTTGGGGATCGACGGGTTGGGTGGGAAGGATTTCCGCACTCGGCAAACGCCCCTGGTGGTCGTCGGAATAGAGACGGGTGGCCATTCCCAGTTGCCGAAGATGGTTCATGCAGGCCGCGTTGTAGGCCCGGGCCTTCGCTTGGCCCAAAACGGGCAGCAACAGGGCCGCCAGGATGGCAATGATGGCGATGACCACCAGCAATTCAATGAGCGTGAAGGCACGATTACGGTGCCGAAGGACCAATGGATTGCGGGCTCCGGTGCAGCAGTTCGCGTCGAGAGGGATTGGCTTCATAGGAAGAGTCAAACTTCAGTGATCGGCGATCGTGGGGTCAGCGCGTGATTCCTCAGCCTCCGGGGCCGTGTCCCTTCCTTGCGAATTCGACCCGTTGTTCCGGAGTGAAGTCGGTGAATCGCCGGGATGGATCGGGAGGACGAAGTCTCTGGCCGGGATTG
Organism: Limisphaerales bacterium; assembly: GCA_044221235.1. Taxonomy (GTDB): domain Bacteria; phylum Verrucomicrobiota; class Verrucomicrobiia; order Limisphaerales; family UBA9464; genus UBA9464. Next base: position 254 of record JBGAPN010000190.1, on the reverse strand, counting down.
GCCGGGCCTTGCGGCGTTTCAATGCCGACCTCCATGTCCGGACTGCGGGTTGAATGGGTTCGTCCGCCCGACCGGGCGAACCACCATCCACCGGCGGCGAACACGGCTGCGACAGCAAGGATGAGAAGTTTCCGTTTCACAGTGCTTTGCCCTTTGATTGAAGGTTCACATTCATGCGGGTGACGCCATTGTGTGCAAATCCGCGGAATTGACCCTCAGATTGGAACGAATGCGGGTAATTCTGGTGCGAAGCG
>JBGAPN010000189.1:1095-9376 GCA_044221235.1 Limisphaerales bacterium | reverse complement strand
TGGCGTCTCCATCTGGATACATTGTAATAGAAAGCGGTTTCGTCCTTGTGCACTACGTGGTGGTAAGTCCTTTGATCGCGTATGTATACCGGACTCAGCCGTGAGGCTGTAGGAATTGCGAGCAGGTGCGGACCAGCGTTGGAACCAACGCGTTTGTTGGCGTGTCTCCAGTTGTGGGGGGTGGTCGAATGTTCACCCTGCGCTGCAGTATTCCGCATGCGGAGGGGCCGGCCCTTGATCGCGGTATCGCCCTCGCCCCTTGCCTCTTGCCTCTTGCCGCCTGCCGCCTGCCGCCTGCCGCTCAGTAGTCCTCCAAACCAAATTCGTGGAGGCGGCGATGAAGGGTCCGGCGGCTCATGTTCAGCTTCTGGGCGGCCAGGGTGCGGTTGCCCTGGGTCTCCTGCAGGGCATGGATGAGCAATTGCTTCTCGGCCTCCTTCATGGAAATACGGCCGGTGGAAATCTTCTCCCGGGTCTCCCGTTCCGTGTAGACCGATTGGGGAGTTCGGACAGAAGGCGGAAGGTCGCGCGCCGTGATTTGGTCCCCACGGCACAGGACGACCGCATGTTCGATGGCGGCGCGAAGTTCGCGGACGTTGCCGGGCCAGTGGTACTTGAGCAGGAAATCCATGGCGTCGGTGCTGACCGAGGTCACCGGCTTGCCATTGTCGGTGGCGAACTCCTTGAGGAAGGCAGAGGCCAGCGCGGGAATGTCGATGGCGCGGTCGCGGAGCGGAGGGAGGTGGATGGGGACCACCGCCAGCCGGTAATAGAGGTCCTCCCGGAAACGGCCCTCTTTGACCAGTGCCATCAGGTCCTTGTTGGTGGCCGTGACCAGGCGCACGTCGGAGGTGAGGGTTTTGCTGGAGCCCAGGCGTTCAAAAGTGCGCTCGCCCAGGAATCGGAGCAGCTTGACCTGCGTGGTGGCGTCGATCTCCCCGATTTCGTCCAGGAACAGGGTTCCTCCCTGCGCCTGCTCGATCCGGCCGATGCGGCGTTCGTGCGCTCCGGTGTAGGCACCCCGTTCCGCTCCGAACAATTCGCTCTCCAGCAGGGTGGCGGGGAGGGCGGCACAATTGACCGTGACCATGGGACCGCGGGACCGGGGGCTGTTCTGGTGGATGGCCTTGGCAATGAGTTCCTTGCCGGTGCCGCTTTCCCCGGTGATCAGAACGGTGGCCTTGGTGGGAGCCACGGCCTGGAGGGTTTCGAAGACCTCCTTCATCGCCGGGGCTTCGCCGATGATGTTCTGGACCCCGAACTTCTTCTCCAACCGCTGATGCAGTTGCTGATTTTCTGTCTCCAGGTTGCGCCGCTGCAGCGCCCGCCGGATCCTCAATTCCAGTTCGTCGATCTGCAGTTTTCCCTTGGAGATGTAGTCATCGGCCCCCTCCTTCATAGCTTGGACCGCCACCTCCTCGGACCCGTAGGCGGTCATGAGGATGCAGACCGGCGGCTTGTCGAGGGACTTGGCCCGTTTGATCAGCTTGAGGCCATCCTCACCCGCCATGCGCAAGTCGGTTAGCAGGACTTCGAACGACTCCTTTTCCAACAATTGCCAAGCAGATTGGGCGTCCTCGGCGACATAGACGTCAAACTTGTCCTCCAAGGCTGCCCGCAGCCCCTCGCGGGTGGTCTTTTCGTCGTCAACGATCAGCAGGCTGGGAGTGGTCATGCCGGAATGATTCTGCTCCAAGGGAGGCCCCCGGTGGGACGCTGCAACTTGTTGGAACCAGCTTGGGAACGGGGAGCGGCAGCGTCAAGGCGGGGGCGGGACCCGACGTCGGCCGGATTCCGGGCCTGCACCCGGCGGGGTCCGCCCTGGTTTCAATTTCCGGGCAGGCAATAAATGCCGGATTTGACTTTTCAACTTTGCAATACAAAGTCACCGCGTGAACACGGTCGAAGCCGCGGAGCAGCTCCAGACGATTCGGACCCTGATGGAGCGGGCGGCTCTCTACCGTCGGGCGCTCGGGCCTACCTTTTTATGGGTCGGTATTCTGGGGACTGCGGCTGGTTTGGCGGGTGCGTTCCTGAGGGTGGGAGAGGAGCAGGTTCCGGTTTTTATTTCATACTGGGCCGGGGTGGCGTTCCTGGCGGTGGTGGGTGCCGTTCTCCGCGTGCGCCGGCAGGCGGTGGTGGATCAGGAACCCTTCTGGACGCCGCCCACCCGCCGGGTGGTGTCCGCCGTAATGCCGGCCTTGGTGGTGGCGCTGGGCGCCGCGGCCCTGGTTACCGCCCTGCTGGGATCTGCACCCAAAATGATTGCGGCCACCCTGCCGCCGCTCTGGATGGCCATGCACGGAATCGCCCTGCACGCCGCAGGTCATTTCACCTTGCGGGGCATCCGATGGTTGGGGTGGGGATTCATCTTAAGTGGCGCGGTGACAGAGGGTGGAGCCGCTTACATGGCCCTGACACGGGCGGACCTTCCCACCCTCGTCCAAGCGCACCTCGCCATGGGGGTCACCTTCGGCCTGGGACATCTTTTCGCCGGACTGTGGATCCAGGTGGCAGAACGACGGGGCACGCCGTGAACCCGGAGCCGTTCCTTCAGTTGGATCGGGTGATCCACGAAAAGGGCCGTCTGGGAATCCTGGCTGCCCTGGCCGCCTCACCCGAACTGTCCTTCACCGAACTCCGGGACCTGCTCCAAATGACCGATGGCAACCTGACGACCCACATCCGCACCCTTCAGGAGGCGGGGTACGTCGGGGTGACCAAGTCCTACCGCGACCAACGCCCCCTGACCACCTGCTCCCTGACGGCGGCGGGTCGCGATGCCTTTTCGCGGCAGGTTGCCCTGCTGGAACAGATCGTCGACCAGGTTCGCAATCAATGAGCCCCCGTCACCTCCGAGAAATGAACGTCATGTCTCTTAACTTTGTCATGCAAAGTGGCAGGCTCAAACCCGGTAGGCCGGGGCCTTGCTTCTCTTCACAACCATGAAATTGATACGCGCAGAACATCTGGGGTTTTGTTTCGGAGTTCGCGATGCCTTGGAGCTCGCCCGGAATGAAGCGGCCCGCGGTCCGCTAACGGTCCTCGGGGATCTGGTTCACAACGAATCCGTCCTGGCCGACCTGCGGCGGCGGGGAGTCCGACTGGAGCGCCAGTTGGAGGACGTCCAGACCCCGCAGGTGCTCATCACGGCCCATGGGGCGAGCGCGAAACGCCTGTCGGAAGTGCGAGCCCGGGGGCATCAGGTGATCGAGGCGACCTGTCCCTTGGTCCGCCATGCGCACGACACGCTGGGACAGCTCGTCGCCCAAGGGTTCCATCCGGTCGTGATCGGACAGAAGAATCATGTCGAGGTCCTGGGGCTGACGGGGCTGACGGGGGATTTCGATGGCTGCGACGTGGTCCTGGACGAATCGGACATCGATGCCATGAGTCCCCGGGATCGGTTCGGCGTGGTGTCGCAAACGACCCAGCCCATCGTGCGGGTGCGGGAGTTGGTGGCCTATTTGCAACGGCGGTTTCCCAGCGCCGAAGTCCGTTTCCGCGACACGGTCTGCCAGCCGACGAAACAGCGGCAATCGGCGGCGGAAGACCTGGCCCGGCAATGCGACGTGGTGGTGGTGATCGGCGGCGCCAACAGCAACAACACCCGGGAACTGGTGGCCACCTGCCGGCGTCATGTCGACCGCGTTTACCATGTCCAGAGCGCGGCGGACCTCAGCGCCAGCTGGTTTCGATTGGAGGATACGGTAGGCGTGACGGCGGGCACGAGCACGCCGGACCTTCTGATTGCCGGGGTGGAGCAGCGGTTGCGGCAGTTGGCTGCCGACTTTGAAGCGGTCGAAGTGCCCGTTTCGCCGACCTTTTCAACACCCGTTCGAGTCCATGGCGCCGAGCCCGTTCGGAGCGGCCGGGGTCAGCTGGTGACCGCCTGACGCCGGCTAAGAAGGATCCCCATGGCCCTTGGGATGAGTCCGGGATTCCGTTGAAACATCATCCCACTGTCGGGGTTACGCTTCCTTCATAGCTTCGGGAGCATGAAGACTCGGGGTTCTCCTGACCTGGAAAACGGCGAGACCGGCCCTCCCTCCTCACCTCCAGAACCCAATGATGCCTCCGGCCCTCCGCGTCTCGGTCGTTTCGAATCCGATCTTCGCGGTCACCTGATCCGTACCGACCTCCGCTGGCGGGAAATCACCGGACTGGTGGCGGAACGGGCGATGGGAGACGGGTGGATCCGCGCCATCCATCCCGAAGATCGGGAGGATTTCGTCGCCGACTGGAGTTGGGCGTCGAGGGATACGCGCGACATTGACCGTGTGTTCCGGATCCTGACCCCCACCGGTGCCCTGCGAACCATCTTCGTTTTTGCGTGGCCGGTACGGGATCGCGATGGAAATCCCTGCGGCTACACCGGCACGATTGAGGACATCACTGAACGTCGGCAGCACCGGGGCTGAGAACCACGGATTTCGATCCACCCGTAGTCGCGGACGGAAGGACGCGCCACTTAAACTCTTTGCACTCCACCTGCAAACTCGGCGGGTGGGGTCCACTGGGAGGAAAATGAGCGTCTCGTTCCTTCGTCGGCTTCGCGGGGCAGCGATCGCACTTCTCAGGGAAGCGTCCGGACGCGCAGATTGCGGAACTCGACGGGCGAACCCTCGGATTCGAGGCAAAGGAATCCGGTCGCGGGTGTGCAGCCGGTTCCGCCGGAGACTTCCTCGCCGTTCACCCAGAGCCGCACCTCTCCGTTGATGGCCCGGACATAGTAGTGGTTCCACTCATTCACGCCCTTGCTGCGGTTGAGGCGTGGAAAACTCCGCTTCCCATCGGGAGCGACGGGCGGGAATGGCTTCATGTCGGCTTGCCCGGTGGGAAACACATCACCGTTGGTGGTGAACCAATCGGCTTTCTTCTTGGCGTCCCGCTCGTACTGCTCGGTGTAGCCGTGATCCAAAACCTGAACCTCGATGCCCTCTGGCAACCGCCCATTGCCGGCCTCGAGCTGACGGATGGAACGCTCCGTGGCCCAGAGGAAGACGCCGGAGTTGCCGCCGGAGCGCAGGTGACGCCATTCGACCACCAGCTCCAGGTTGGTGACGGAGTGTCGGGAGCGGATCACGCCCACCGGTTGGCCGGTGCATTGGATGAGGCCGTCCTTGAACGTCCAGGTGTTGGAGGCGCAGTTGACGTTGACGAAATCCGATTCGCCCAACGTCCGCCAGCCGGGTCCCTGGCCGTCAATCATGGCCCGGGGCAGTCCACTCGCGGTGTCGGCGGCCATGGCCCGAGTGAAGGCCGCGAAGGCCAATGCGGCGGCAGTGATCTGGAACAGGAAGCGCGGAAGGCGTTGCAGAGAAGGCATGCGCGAAGCATCGGCCGGTGCGTCCGTCCACGGCGAGTTCAAACCCTCGGGCTCCCGGTCGTGCCGGTTCGAAGATCGCGTTGTCCCGGCCAGATAAAGTTCGCATCGATTCCCGTTGGGAGCCGCGCCAGACTTGGGGACGTCTTCCATGCCCGACCCCAAACCCCACGCCCAACCGGAGAAGCCGCCCGCGGTCGCGTCGGCCCCGCCCCGGTTGACGCCTTCGGAGGCAGTGACGCGACCCAGTTCCGCGGTCCAAAACGTGTCCGAGGCGGAAGTGGGAATCGGAAACCGTGGGTGGTGGCTGGTCGGAATCGGGGCGGTGGTCTTCCTGGTGGTACCCATGGTCTGGCCCGGCCTCCGGGTCCTGGCCCGTGCAGCCTGGATTGGCTTGAATGTGTTCCTCCTGCTCCGGGGTTTCCTGTCCCTTCTTTGGCACCCGTTGGCAGCGTGGAACAGCGTCGGGACCATGCTGCGCTGGGCCTTCTGGCCGGCATTGTTGGAGGCCTTGATGATCCGGTCGTTCCTGGAGCCCGTGCTGGCCGAGGTGACCGGCCAGTGGCTGCCATCCAGCCTTGTCTACGGGTTCTCCCTAGTCCTGTTTTTGCCGCTGCTCCTGCTGGCGTCGTTCGTCTGGAGCGCGTTTGGGGCAGCCATGGGTTCGTTTAGCTCGGCCAGGACATTGAATCGCGCCACGGCGTGCGGTCGCGGGGTCCGGCTGTGGTGGTTGGTGACGGGCTTGGTGCTCCTGATTACCGAGTTCCTGATGCAGGCATCGCCGGCCGGGGGATGGGTGTCGCTGGGGCTGTTTGGCGTGCCGTTGGGGGCGCTCGCGGCCCAACGCATGGTGGGCCGCTGGGATTCCAGAAGCGGGCCGGAGCGAATCGAGCGCTGGCTCCATCGCCGGTTTGTCTGGAGCCGGCAATCGGGACGTCCGATGGATTTCCGGGGCGAGGCGCTTGCCCTGGTGGCGTTTCTCCTCACGTGGGGATTGGTCTCCCTGAGGCTGCTGATGCCCCTGCAGGCCTCGGCGTTGCTGCAAACCGTCCAGTTGCTGGGAGCGGCCTACCCCGGCCGCCTGGACATCCATTTCGACGGGACCTCGGGCCGGACGAACGGATGGTTCGAAGGCGGCTTGCCTGCCGACCTCGTGCGAATGGAGCCCGCCCGCGCCTCGCGCCAGGTGGTGCTGCTGGAATGGGACGCAGCCAGCCTCCACGCGGCGACTACGACGAATTCCGAACCCGGGATCCATGCCCGCCTGATCCGGACTCTCGCCCCACTGGGGATTCGACGGATCGTCTTGCCCACCCCGCTGCTGGAGTCGGTGGTCATCATGGCCAACCCCGGCGGGCGACCCATTCCGGCGAGCGGGCCCGACGACCTGCTTCGCGCCCGACGGGATCTCCCGCAGCTCGAGTCGGCGGTTCGCGACGCGGGAAACGTTCTCCTGTTGCCCCCCGGCCGGAGCATGCTGGATTTCGAAGGTCTGTCCGAAGCGAAGGCGCTCCCGGCGGGCCAGGAGTCCTTTCGTCTGCTCCGCAACGCGGCCCGCGAAACAGCACCGGTCCGGATGTCGCCCCTTCAAATCGCGGCCCTTCCGACGTTGTCACTGGATTCCCGGGACCCTGCCGGTCCCCATGCGGCACTTCGGCTGGCGGCGGCGGTGCTGGGATCCACCAATCTGGAGCCCCGGTACCTGGGCGGAAACCGGGTCGCCGTCCTCGGACGTGAATACCCGGTGATGGACTCCCGGCAGCAACGACTCCTGCTCGATTTTGTCACGGCGACGCGAGGCGGCGATTTCCCCACGGTGACCTATTCCAGCGTCCTGCGGGACGAGCCGCTATATGATCCGTCGTCCGGCGAGCACGGTGCGTGGGTGTCCCGGGACGAATTCGTCCGGGACAAGGTGGTCCTGCTCCACCCCATCCGCTCGACACCGGTGGCGAGCCCCTGGGGTTCGATGGAGCCCATGGAGCAGCTGGCCTATGGAGTCCGGACGCTGGTTGGAAGTTTCTTCGTCCACCCCGTGCCTCCCGCCGTCCAGACCCTCTGGGCGCTGGCCTGTGCCCTGACAGTGGGCGGGTTGTCCGTGCGCCGGGATCCAATCAAATCGAGCTGGCGCCTCCTGTTGGTCCTGGTCGCCACCGGTGCGCTGAGCCTGCTGCTGTCGGTCCAGGGACTCTGGCTTGACCCTGTGTTTCCCTGGATCGCCTCGATCGGCGCGTTCCTGCTGGTGACGCAGCTGACCTTCCGCATGGAGCAGACGGCCAAGGAGCGAAACCGGTTCCTGCTGGACCGTTTCGTGGCGCCCGAAGTCGTGGACGAATTGCTGGAGCCCGGGGCGGCGGGCTTCGGCACCGGCGGACGCCGCGAACGGGTGACGGTCCTGTTCGCCGATGTGCGCGGTTTCACCCAGTTTGCGGAGGGACATTCACCGGAGGAGGTGATGAAGGTGGTGAACGCCTACCTCGAAGTCATGACCGAGGCGCTGCACCGGCACGGCGGGATTCTCGACAAATACACCGGGGACGGGCTGATGGCGCTGTTCCGGGTGGAGCGTGGGGTGACGACCTCCGAGGCGGTGCGAGGTGCCCTGGCCATGCGCGACGCCGTGTTGTCGCTGTCGGCCGGCCGGACCGCGGGTGGCGACAAGTCCCTCAAGGTGGGCATCTCCCTGCATGTCGGGGACGCGGTGGTGGGGCTGGTGGGCAACCCCGAACGTCAGGTGAACTTCACGGCGCTCGGGCACACCGTGGTGGTGGCGGCGCGGTTGCAGACCCAGGCGGCCGGCGGTGAGGTCGTCGTGAGCCAGGAAGTGCAGGAGGCGGTGGCGTCGGGGTTTGAACTGAGTCCGCGCCCCGCCGTCACGGTGAAGGGCATCTCGCAGCCGGTGGTTCCCTTCGTGGTCCTGCGGGAACGCGGATGAGGCGGCACCCGCAAGTCGAA
>JBGAPN010000189.1:0-1042 GCA_044221235.1 Limisphaerales bacterium | reverse complement strand
GTAGCCTGGAAGAATCCCAAACCCAAGCGACACCCAGCGGCGGAGTGGGGCAATTTGGAACGCGGGAAGGCAGGAAACGGAGCGCAGGTGGGAGAGTGGGTGGGCACTGCAGTACGGCGGTAGAGCGGAGCTCCGACACCGTTTTTCACGTGTATCGCCGCGGTCAGGGACATGGCGGGAGCGTTCGGCGTCCGACGCCGTCATTCTCTACCCGCGACGAGGTCGAGGCTGCGTTCCACCGCATCCGCGACCAACGACTGCAGTTCCAGGAGTTCACCCGCGTGACCTTGGTCCAGTGCGGCCAGGTACCGCGCCCGCTCTTCGAGCTGAATGACGGTCAGCGGAAAACCAGCCCGGAGCAGTTGCCAGTTCAGGAGCAGTCGGCCGGTGCGCCCGTTGCCATCAAAAAATGGGTGCAGCGCCTCGAATCGAAAATGGGTTTCCGCCGCGAGGAGCACCGGATGGAGCCCGCTCTGGACCGCCCAGGTGACAAGTTCATCCAGTTGATCCGGAACGCGGGCCGCATTGGGCGGGGTGTGACGGGTGCCCTTGATGAACACCGGGCCGTTCCGGAGCCGTCCCCCCCACTCGGGGTCGAGGTCCCGCATCACCATCTGGTGCAGGTCGAGCAGCGAACGGGCGGTGATGCCGCATCGGGCGGCGACCCGGCGTTCGACTTCCTGAATGGCGGCAAAGTGGTTTCGCGCCTCATAAATTTCGCGAAGCGATTTGCCCGGACCGGGTGCGAGTCCTTCTTCGACGACGAGCTGGGTCTCCCGGAGTGAAAGCGTGTTGCCCTCGATCGCGTTCGAGGAATAGGTGAGTTCGACGCGCAGGCTGCCGGTGAGCGACTCCAGCACCGGCATCGACAGCTGTGCAAATGCCGCCCGCTTTTCATCCAGTCGCGCGAGTTGGCCAAGGAGCGATTCGGGAAGGAAGGGATGGCTCATCGGATGGTGCGCGGGAATGGGAGATTCCTGCCGTGTGGAAGAAATCTACCACGAATCGCGGAACGATGGCCAGTGGGCTTGCCGCCCTCGCC
>JBGAPN010000188.1:0-9390 GCA_044221235.1 Limisphaerales bacterium | reverse complement strand
GGAAGGCTATTCCGCCGACAGCCCGCGTTGTCCTGATCAACCATGTATTACGAACTCCATGCCCGCAGCGCGTTCAGTTTCCTGCGGGGGACTTCCCAGCCGGCAGTGCTGGTCGAGCGGGCCGCGGCGCTGGAGTTGCCGGGAATGGCGGTGGTTGACCGCATGGGGGTGTACGGTACGCCGCGATTCCACGGTGCCGCGAAGGATGCCGGCATCCGGGCCATTCATGGCGCCGAGCTGGCCCTCGAAGACGGCACCGTGCTGCCGGTGCTGGTGGAGAATCGCGCCGGATACCATCACCTATGCCAGATGTTGACCCGGGCCCATCTGCGGGCTCCCAAGGGCGAGGGGCGGATCCGCTGGTCGGAGCTGTCCGAGTTTGCCGGCGGCCTCGTGGCACTGACAGGGGATGAAGAGGGACCGGTGCGGTCCAAGTTGCTCGCCCCGGGATCGGTGGATCGCAATCGAAACGATGCCGCGGAGATGTTGGACCGGTTGGTGTCGACCTTCGGCGCCGCCCAGGTGTTCGTGGAGTTGCAGCGCCACCGGGTGCGCGGCGAGGACCGCGTGAATACCGCACTGGTGGACCTCGCCTGTTCGCGTGGCATTCCCCTCCTGGCCACCAACGGTGTGACCCACGCCAGTCCGGAGGGACGTCCCGCGGCGGATGTGTTCACCTGCCTGCGGCATCACACCACGCTGGACGCCGCCGGCGCCTTGCTGAGTCCCAATGCGGAACGTTACCTCAAGTCCGCAGCGCCGATGAAGGCACTGTTCGCCGAACTTCCGGAGGCGATTGAGAATACGGTGCGCCTGGCGGATCGGCTTCGGTTCGAGCTGACCGACCTGGGATATGAGTTCCCGCGCTTTTCCGTGGGCTCTGGCGAGACCATGGAAGGGGTCCTCCACGAGTGGACCTACCGGGGTGCCCGTCGGCGCTACGGCGATGTGATTCCCGACAAGGTATCCCGGCTGCTGGTGAAGGAGCTGGCCCTGATCGAGAAGCTGGGATTCGCCGGATACTTCCTGATCGTGGCGGATCTGATCCGCTACTGCCGCGAACACGACATCCTGGCGCAGGGCCGGGGCAGTGCTGCCAACAGCGCCGTGTGCTACTGCCTGGGGATTACCGCGGTTGATCCGGTCCGGTTCGAGGTGTTGTTCGAGCGGTTCTTGACCGAATCCCGGAAAGGCTGGCCCGACATCGACATCGACCTGCCCAGCGGCGATCGGCGCGAGCAGGTCATCCAGGAAGTGTACCGGCGCTACGGACCGCACGGCGCCGCGATGACCGGGGCGTTGATCACCTACCGGGGACGCAGCGCGGCGCGCGAGATTGGCAAGGTCCTGGGCCTGCCCATGGACATGCTGGACCGGTTCAGCGCGCTGTTTGCCAGCGGTGATTTCCCCCATTCGCTGGAACTCACCCGCCAATTGGAATCCTCGGGCTTGCCCGCGTCGCATCCCCGCGCGCCGGCGTTTGTTTCGCTGTATGGGCAGATTTGCGGACTGCCGCGGCACCTTGGCCAGCATTCGGGCGGCATGATCATCTGCCAGGACCAGTTGAACCGGTTCGTGCCCCTGGAGAATGCGTCGATGCCCGGCCGGGTGGTGGCGCAATGGGACAAGGACGACTGCGAGGACCTCGGGATCATCAAGATCGACCTCCTGGGTCTCGGCATGATGGCGGCGCTGCAGGAGATGGTCACCTTGTGCGAACAGCGCGGGCATGCGGTCGATCTCGCCCAATTGCCGGAGAATGACCCCAAGACTTACGAAATGATCCGGCGCGCCGACACCATCGGGGTGTTCCAGATCGAGAGCCGGGCCCAGATGGCCACGCTGCCCCGGATGAAGCCAGAGAAGTTTTATGATCTGGTGGTGGAGGTCGCGATCATCCGGCCCGGCCCGATTCAGGGCGGTCTGGCCCATCCGTTTCTGGCCCGTCGGAACGGGGAGGAGCCGATCACCTACTTCGGTGGTGAAGAGCGTTTGAAGCCGATTCTCCAGCGCACACTGGGCGTACCATTGTTCCAGGAGCAGATGCTCGCCATGGCGATGGTGATGGCGAACTTCACCGGCTCGGAGGCCGAGGAACTGCGCCGGGCGCTGAGCTTCCACCGGTCCGAGGAAAAGATGACCCGTGCCACGGCGAAGCTGCGGACAGCCATGGCACGGGCGGGCGTGGCGGACGAGGTCGCCGAACAGATCGTGGGCGCGGTCGGTTCCTTTGCGCTGTACGGTTTTCCCGAGTCCCACGCCATCAGCTTTGCCCACATCGCCTATGCCAGCTCGTATCTCAAGGCGCACCGGCCGTCGGAGTTTTACTGCGCGTTGCTGAACAACCAGCCCATGGGCTTTTACTCGCCCGCCACCCTGGTGCGGGATGCCAAGGCGCATGGCATCCAGGTCCGTCTGGTCTGCGTGGCGCGTTCGCTGTGGGAATGCCGGATCGAGCCGGATGGTGCCCTACGGCTCGGATTCGTGCAGGTCGAGGGACTGCGCCGAGAGGCGGCCGCCACGTTGCTGGCGGAACGGGAACGCGAACCCTTTCGTTCCATCGACGACCTCGTGCGACGCACCCGCCTGCGCAAGGAAGAGCTCCGGACGCTCGCCGCCCTGGGCGCATTGAACGTCCTGGCACCCCACCGTCGGGCCGCCCTGTGGGAGGCGGAACGCAACCGGTTCGACGACTTGATGGACTTGGGCGGTCGGGAACCGGAAGCGCCGTCACCCTTGCGCCCGATGACGCCCATCGAGCGCCTGAGTGCCGACTACCAGGCGACCCGGCTGACCACGGGCCCGCATCCCATGGCGATGGTCCGGCACCGGTTTGCCGAATTATGGCGCGCGTCGGATCTCGCCGCCGCGCGGGATCGGGAGCACATACGAGTCGGGGGTCAGGTCATCTGTCGGCAACGCCCCGGCACTGCAAAAGGGATCTGTTTTGTCAGCCTGGAGGACGAGACGGGCATTGTGAACGTGATCGTCTCCTCGCAGTTGTTTGAGCAGGAGCGTCTCACGATCACCCAGGAACCGTTCCTGATGGTGGAAGGCGACATCCAGAAGCGCGAGGAAACCATTCACGTGAAGGCCCGGACCATCGTGCGCCTGGATTATGGCCACTTGGCTGCCGCGGCTTCGCATGACTTTGGATGATCCGAAGCCATCGCGCGCCTGAGCGGGGGAACGAAGGCGTCGCTCTCGGTTCGATCCACCGTGAACGGTAAAGGTGCAGTGGACGATCCGGGAGAGCCCAAGGCTGGCACGGTGTTCACGCACCTTTCCGAGAGGCGCTCTCGGAAAGAAACTCGTCGCGATAGGGTTCGCCGCGTGCGTCGTCGAGAAACCGGTGGGTGTCGGCCACCATCAGGATTCGGAACGGGGTCGCGACGTGCTTTGAGAAGAAACGGACCCGTTGGGCATCCAGCGCGAAGGTGCCACGCTCGGTGGGTTCGTGGCGTGGCGACGGTGCAGGCGTTCCAGCAGAGGGAGGCTCGGCAGCGAGGGCGGGCGAGGCGGATCCTGCTGCCAGAGCCTGGATAAAGTGGCGTCGTCGCATCGGCTCACTCCTCGGTCTCATTCCAAATGGCATCGTCCTCGGCCCAGCGTTGCAGGATCTGGGAACGGCTCTCCAGCAAAGGGCCCAATTCGGGCCAGTCGTCGGGAGTGCCCATGATGGTCTCGGGATGGGGTTCGCCGCGGAGCATATAGGAAGCGAGTTCCGCCCATTGCCGTGCGAAATGGCTCAGGACCTCCCGCGGATGCTTCGCATCGCGGGAGCTGACGTAGTCCGTCGGAAGGTCGCCCGTGATGGCCCACCAGCCCACGCGGCCCGGTGCGGCCACGGACCCGATGGCGAAAATCGCGACATACGGGCACACATGCCATGCGGGCCAGTCCCCCACTTCGCCATGGGTGACTCCTTCGCCGCGCAGGTACTCGAGGAGCGCGTTGCGCCGTTCGTTGACCCACTCCACTTCTTCCGGTGGCGGAGGTTCGCAATCCATGCGGTGCTCCTACTGCCAATTCCGCGCTCCGTAAATCGGCAACTGGAAGCGATGGCCCAACTCAGGGACGGCGCCGTAGGCGTGGGCAGGATGGCCCTGGGGCTTTCGGCCGAATGCAGCGTCGGGGCTGTCGGACAGGGGATCGGGCCCCAAGTATGTTGGATGCCGCTTTTGCGGGTGAATCTGCCTCGGTGGAGGTCGGCTTCTTTTCTCGCGCCCTGCCATTGCCGAGAGCGAACGAACCGCCACGTTCGGCGCGACCGATATGTCCAAGCTCTTTTCTCCGTTCACGATCAAGAGTCTTCAACTGCGGAACCGAATTGCGGTTTCGCCGATGTGCCAGTACTCCGCCGTGGAGGGCGTCCCGAACGCTTGGCACCAGGCCCATTATGCCTCGCTGGCTCGTGGCGGTGCCGGGCTCGTGGTGGTGGAAGCCACCGGGGTCAGCCCGGAAGGACGCATTACTCCAGGCTGCCTGGGGCTTTGGAATGACGCTCAGGCCGCCGCCTTGGAACCCATTGTGGCCTCCATCAAGGCCGCCGGGTCAGTTCCCGGGATTCAGATCGGCCACGCCGGACGAAAGGCGTCGGCAAACCTGCCGTGGGAAGGCGATGACCACATTCCCGAAGGAGACCCCCGTGCCTGGCAGCCGATCGCCCCGTCGGCGGTCGCCTTTGGTGCGCATCTACCGCGCGTTCCCAAGGCCATGGAATTGTCGGATGTTGACCGGGTAAAGGCCGACTTCGTGGCCGCAGCGAAACGGGCCCGCGATGTCGGAATGCAGGTGCTGATGCTTCACTTCGCCCACGGCTACCTCGCGCAAAACTTCCTTTCGACCTGGTCCAACCAACGCAGCGACGCCTACGGCGGCTCCGCTGAAAATCGCGGACGCTTTCTGGTGGAAACCCTTCGCGCGGTTCGCGGCGTCTGGCCGGAACACTTGCCGCTGTTCGCGCGCCTCGGTGTCGTCGAGTTTGATGGCAACGACGAGGTCACGGTTTCAGACGCCATTGAACTGGCCAAGCAACTCAAGCAGCACGGGCTCGATTTCCTCGACGTGAGCATGGGATTCTCAACGCCGACTGCAAAAATTCCCTGGGGTCCCGCCTTTCTCGCTCCCATTGCCCGGCGGGTCCTCTCCGAAGCGTCGCTTCCTGGTTCCACCAGTTGGAATATCAGCACGCCGGAATTGGCGGAACACCTGGTCGCCAGCGGCACGGTCGACCTGGTCATGATGGGACGTCCCCTGCTGGCCAATCCGCACTGGCCCTATCTGGCTGCACTGAAGCTGGGCGTCGAACGGGCCTCCTGGACCCTGCCTGCTCCCTACGCACACTGGCTGGAGCGTTATCGGTTGGCATAGTGGGCCGGGAGACGGCCTAGCCCATCTCAGGACATCAGCAGCGAGGAGGAGCCCGGGGCGTAACGCGGCAGGCCGCATGGGAGACGGACAGCGGCAGAATGGCCAATGATGCTCCGGCGGCTCCCAGCAGTTTCATCCACTGCACCAGCGGAAGCGGACCCAGCTGCAGGGCCAGGACGCGGTCGGTCTCGTGGAGTGAGAAGACGGTGGCCAGGGAGAACAGGACGAACAGGCCCATGGCGGTGAGGATCGGTGCACGGTGGTGTTCCCTTAACTGGCGGATGAACCAGCTGGTCCCTGCGGCGACGATGCAGACACCGGCAACAATGGCGGCCTGCTGGAAGATGCGGCGCTCCTCGTAGAGCTGATGGCCCCGGGCGAACGAACGGAGGGCTCCTGCGAGGGCCAGGTCGGCCCCGGTGCATTCCAGAAGTGCAAAGGCAATCCCGAGCGCAGCAAGGACGGCGGAAAACCTGCCGAAGGCGGACGTTGGGATGCACGCAGCCCGCCAGGCGAAAACCACCCAGATCGCCGCGGTCAACCAGCGGGCCCAGCTGGTCTCCTTGGGCCGGATTTCCGGATCCTCGACCGGCGCGAAGGTGTGAAGAGGCTTCCAGTGGTCATCCGCCGCCGATGGGGGATCGCAGACCCGCAGGTCGGAGGTTTCCACGTTCCAGACGCGATCGGACCAGCGGTGAGTCGGAGTCAAATACAGCTGTGCGTTGACCCGGGCCAGATTGGTGCGGGCGGGGATCGGGAACTCGAGTAGAAAGGTTCCGCCGTTGGTGCCGACCCACTGGGCAGGGAGGCTGCTCAGAGTTCCGTGGGGCCGTTGTCGACTGTCGGACCCGTTGAGTTCGGTTTCCAGCCAGCCGCTCTGTGCTGAGGGCGCGAGAGTCACTCGCATGGGCAATGTCCCGTTGGCCACCGCGAAACGAGGGGATTCGACCGCAATCCAGGACGCTTGCGGATAGGGTTCGCGCACCGCGTTCCAGAACAGCAGAGCACAGCTCACCGCCACGGCGGCAAGCAGGATCCACTGGAGGCGTCTCATGGTTCGCACGGGCCCTTTTACAGCCAGTCCCGAAGGTATCGTCCTGTGTGGGATCCTTTCACCCGGGCGACCTGCTCCGGAGTGCCTTCGGCGACGAGGCGTCCGCCGCCACCGCCGCCCTCGGGCCCCAGGTCAATGACCCAGTCGGCTTCGGCGATAAGCTCGAGATTGTGCTCAATGACAATGACCGTGTGCCCGGAATCCACCAATCTCTGGATGACTTCCACCAGCCGACGCACGTCCTGGATATGAAGACCGATGGTCGGCTCCTCCAGAATAAAGACATCCCGGCGGGACAATCTCCGCGCAGTCAGTCGCGAGCCTTCCGGATCAGCCAGACCACCGAGCAAATGGGTGACCAGCTTGATCCGCTGAGCTTCACCACCGCTCAGCGTGGGACTGGTCTGGCCCAGACGCAGGTAATCAAGTCCGGTATCGCACAGTGCCTGGAGCGGACGGGCCAGGCGGCGGTGGGCTGCGAAGAACCCAGCGGCCCCAGCCACACTCAGGTCGAGCACGTCGGCGATGGACTTCCCCTGCCAGGTGACGTCGAGGGTCTCCGGATTGAACCGACGTCCGGCGCAGCGTTCGCAACGCACTTGGGCAGCGGGCAGGAAGTTCATTTCCAGCTCGATTACCCCCTTGCCCTCGCAGTCCGGACACCGGCCCTGGACCGAGTTGAAGCTGAATCGGCCTGGCCCGTATCCGCGCAGTCGCGCCTCCGGGGCGCTGGCGAACAGCTGGCGGATCACGTCGAAGAAGCCCACATAGGTCGCGGGAGTGGACCGCGGAGTGCGGCCAATGGGCGACTGGTCGACCTCGTGGACGGCGTTGAGCGTCTCGATCCCGGTCACATGGCAGCCGTCCGATAATTTGGCCTTTGGAGACTTGAGGGCCTCCTCGAGTGCCGGGAAGAGACAGTTTTTCACCAGCGTGCTCTTGCCGGAACCACTGACGCCCGTGACCACGGTGAAGCGGCCCAGCGGGAACCGGACGGTCAGATTTTTGAGATTGTGGAGCGAGGCGTTGTGGAGCGTCAGGAACTCGGCTTCGGCTGCGGGTTCTGCAGAAACGCGTCGAGGGCGACCGCAGGACCCGCCCTTTGCTGTTGGTAAGACTGGCCGCCGCTGTCCTCGGGTTGGGTAACTCTTCGTCTCCAACTCCCGCAGGCAACGGCCGGTGATGGAGTCAGGATGCTGAAGCAGCTCCGGAACGGTCCCCGCGGCTACCACCTTTCCGCCGTTCACACCGGCGCCCGGGCCGAGGTCGATGACGAAATCCGCCCGGCGCATGGTCTCCTCGTCATGTTCGACCACCACCAGCGAATTGCCGCGGTCCCGCAGCGCGATGAGGCAGTCCAACAAGCGGTCGTTATCGCGCGAGTGCAGTCCAATGGTGGGTTCGTCGAGGATGTAGAGAACCCCGCTCAGATTGGATCCGAGCTGGGCGGCAAGGCGGATTCGTTGGGCTTCGCCGCCGCTGAGAGTGATGACGCTACGGCCGAGTTGGAGGTACCCGAGGCCCACCTGCCGCAGGAATCGGAGGCGCTCCCGGATTTCGGGAAGGATGTCGCGGCCGATGTCCGACGCGCGTCCGGCGAGCCGCAGCGATTCCGACCACTCCAACGCCTCGTCCACCGTCATGCGCGCGAGATCGTCTGGGGTGACCGAATGGTTGGACGCATCGGCGAACCGGACCGCACGAGCCTCGGGCCGGAGCCGGGCGCCCTGGCAATCGGGACACGTCTCGCGTTCGGTCGCCCACCGCCACCAGCTTTCCTCAATGGCATCCCCGTTGGCGCCGCGCTCGATGTCGGGCAAATGAAACAGTTCGCCGAAGCCACGGCAGCGCGGACACCAGCCCTGGCTGGAATTGTAGCTGAAATTTTTGGGGTCCAGCGGGGCAAAGCTCTGACGGCAGTGGGGACATGCCCGTTCCGTGGAATGGACGGAAGAATGGCCCTTGCGATCCGCGGCAAGAAAGACGCCTTTTCCCAGATCGAGCGCCTCGTCGATCAATTCGCGCGGACCAGGACCGGCGGAACTTCCTGGGACAGGAGTGCGTCCGGGATCCGTGACACGGAGCGCACCTCCGGACGGCGCAGCCACGACCCCCACGACCACTTCAATGTCGTGCTCCTTGAATCGGTCCAGTCGAAAAGGCTGGTCGGTGCGGAACCAGCGGCCGTCGGCCCGCAGTTCGGCGTAACCCTGCTTCCGCGCCCAATCGGCAATTTCGGAATGAAAGCCCTTCCGGTTGCGGATCACCGGTGCCAGGAGGGTCAGTTCGCCCCGTTCCCGGGCCTCCTTTTCCAGGGTCCGGCGCAGTTCGTCACGCGTCTGGGCCTCGACCGGCACCTGGCATTGCGGACAGTGCTGGATGCCAAGCCGGGCGAACAGGAGGCGGATGAAGTGATACACCTCGGTGACGGTGGCGACGGTGCTCTTGCCGCCGCCGCGGGCGGTGTTCTGTTCGATGCTGACCGTGGGGGGAAGTCCGGCGATGACATCCACGTCCGGGCGTCCGAGCTGTTCCACGAACTGCCGGGCGTAGGCGCTCATGGAATCGAGGAACCGGCGCTGTCCCTCGGCGAACAGGAGATCGAAGGCGAGCGTGCTTTTGCCGCTGCCGCTGACGCCGGTCACCACGACGAAGCGGCCGTGCGGGATGTCCACCGAGAGGTTCTTGAGATTGTGCTCGCGCGCACCCCGGACGGCGATGGCATCGACGGGAAGCGTCTCGTTCCAGGCGGACTCGAACTCGTTCAGCACGCGCCCAGAGTGGGTGCCCCTGGGCCGGGACGCAACTGGCGGTCCTTATGGTGGAGAATCGGGGCCCGCATCCGGCAATCGATACGCGGGTGCTGGTGGCCACCCCTGACAGCCTGTTCAAACCGCTTCGCCGGCGTTTTGAACGGGCTGTTAACTCCTACCAAAGTCTGAACTAAACCCGGTGTCGGTTTG
>JBGAPN010000187.1:0-9441 GCA_044221235.1 Limisphaerales bacterium | reverse complement strand
GGTTCCTATTATCGCGTGCGGAACTGAGCGGGGCAGTTCCACCCTCGCTTAAGAACAACGGGGACCGGGCACAAGCCCGGTCCCCTTTTTGTCGGCGAACGAGGTGGGTTGGAGTGCGGCGGTTCGGATGGGCCGCTGCGCACGGCAACTCGGCCCGGAGGCGCCGCCGCAGAAGTTCGTTTTGCTCAGGCACGTTCTCCAATGGGGATCCGTGGACCCAGGAAGCGTGGCGATCGTCTCAAGATGTGGACATCGAGCAGCGCGCGGACCCGGGCGAGGGATTCCCGCATCCGGGTGCGCAATCCACTGAGGGTGGACACGTCCCGGGCTGCAAATGCCACGGCATCGATCCCATTGGATTGGGCGATGTAGATGGCGCGCATGGCGTGATCCTTCTGACTGACCACGCAGAAGGACGAGAGCCCGAATACCCGTTTCGCCCTGACCACCGAGTCGAGCGTACTGAACCCCGCATAATCGAGGACGATCCGGTCGGCCGGCACGCCGAGCCCAACCAGGGCGTCCTTCATGGCGGTGGGTTCGTCGTACGTCACCACATGGTTGTCCCCACTGACCAGGAGATGATCGACCTTTCCGGCCCGGAACAGTGTCGCTGCCGCTTCCATGCGGTTTTCGAAGTACTCGTTGGGGAGGCCTGACCTGAGCCTTGGGGAACACCCGAGCACCAAGCCGACCTGACGATGGGGAAGCATTCCCACGTCGGCTGTGACCGCCGATCCGGACACCCGCTGGATGCGATGGGCTGCATAGGGGACGGATCCAAGGGCCGTGGCGATGAGCAGCCCCATTGCCCATGAAATGCGTCGCCAATTCGGTGGGGTCATGTGGGAAAAATGGGGTGGGCTGGAGCGAAGAGGGGTTCAGAGGGGGCCACGGAGCAGCGCAGCCCGCCCGGGCGCACGCTACAGCGCCGGGTTCCGCGGGAACTTTGCATAAGGAAGACGCGCACCCCGATAGGTCATACGGTCGGCTCGGATGGCGCGCGGCGCTGGAAAGGGTCGGCAACCGCTGGCTGCGATGATGTCGTCCTGGTCGATCCCATCGCCGGACACCCCGATCGCCCCGATCAGCACTCCATTGCGGTACAGCGGGAATCCTCCGGGGAAGATGGTGATCCCATTCGGCAGGTTGGGATTCACCGATCCGGCTCCCGGAACGTCCGGAACCGTTGCGCCATTGATGGGATTGGTCAGCCCGACTGGCAAGGCGGAGAACCGTTCCTGAAGTCCAAGGAAAATTCCCGGAGGGGTTCCAACGATCCCCGGTGGGAAATGTGATTGCGCGAGGAATCCCACGGTGCGGCAGCTAAACGCGCGCCCGTTGTCGGAAAAGAACAGCGCGGTTCGGGCCTTCTGCACCGCCACATCCCAGGAAAACCGCGTGGCGTCGGGCGAGGTGCAGAATGTCCCCAGCACGACGGGTGGCTGGCCGTCGACATCCGGGTTGGCTACCACGGAGATGAAGACCTGCGCTGGCTGGCCACGTGGAAGGCGGATGCCCGCCCGCGTGGAACGGGAACGGCGTGCGGCCAGTTCGAGAATCGTCGTCACCTCCGCCGCGGTCAGGCGGGTCTGGCCCTGGATGGTGTCGTTGGACGGATCCCCGTCATGCAGCGCCGGATCATCCTGGATGGGCTGGCGCAACTCGCCGGTCACGCCTACCAGCGTCAGAGGCGGAAACGTCAGCGGCGGTGGCGGGGTGAGGGGATATCCGTCCACGGCCTGCCCCAAGGCGGGATCACCCCAGGACCGCACCGTCCTCGCGGGTTCAATGGCGGACGTGATGTACGCCAGCGCCAGCCCGTCCACGAAGACTCCGTTGCCGTGGATCCCCGGGGCGGGGGCGAATCCGATCTGGCCCGCGAGAGCGACAGCTTCATCCACGTCGGGCAACAGCACCAGCTGCGGCGAGAGGGCGAGTTCCGGGAGCGCGGCGGCATCCACGCCGGGCGGGAGCGGCAGCGGTTGTCCCGCGGCGTCAAACTCCCCGTCCCCGGCCACACCGATGCCGCCGACCAGCTGGCCCTGCTTGTACAGCGGTACGCCGCCATTGGCTCCGGCGAGTCCGCCCGTGAGGGGCAGCGGAACCGAGCCGCCGTTCAGGCCGTTGGTGATCCCGGGGATGTAGCCCGCGGGATTCTTGAAGCGGTTGACGTCGGTAAAGGCGAGGTTGCTGAAGTTGACCCCCACCAGCGGTCCGGGTGGGCGGTTCTCCACACCGGGTGGGAAGCTCTGCTGCACGATGAACTGGGCCGTGCGCGATGAGAATGCATGCTGGCCGCTGCTGAGATACGACGCGGTGCCTGCCTTGCCGATGGCGTTTCTGAGGTACGCAGGAAAGAGTGGGTTTGAGGCGGGATCCGGCATGAGGGTCCAGACTCCCAGGATGTAGCCCTCGCGGTCGGCAATCGCGATGACGGCGTTGGTCCGGATGGGATTGGCGGTGGACTCGAGAGCGCGGCTCGCTGCCTGGGCGAGGATCGTTTGCAGATCGGAAACGGTCAGCGACGGGCTCTGTGCGCGGGCGAGGCCGAGTGCGGACGCCAGAAAAAAAACTGCGCTCGCCAGCCGTTTCACGTTGGCAGGCTCCCGCCATCACTGTTAGGCCAACAAGCAGAAAATGTCTCCGGCGCACCAGCGGGTTGCCGGCAGGCCATTCCGGCTCCATCCAAACAGGCCGGGACCCGGCCCGCAGGCCGTGCTGTGGCTGTGTTCGGTGATGGGATTGGCCGCACCGGCCTGGACGGATCCGCTGCCCCCATTGGCCCCAGGCCAAACCCGGAACACGAATTCCCCGCCCCAGGCGGCGCCGGTTCGGGGCCTCGATGGAGGTGTTCCGCCGGTGACGCCGCGCCGGGCGATCCCCGGAGACGACGTGTTTGACCGGCAGCGCTTCGTCAACACCAACTCCCCGGGCCGGAGCGCGGCCGAGTTCAATCCCGATCCCGGCGGGCAACGCCCGGCGACGGTGCCCACCGAGCCGTTTTTTCCGCGGGGAACCGGCGCCGGCGCCGGGATACCAGGGGGATCCTGTCTCTCCCGAACGTTTCGGTCCGCGTGGTCCGCTGCGCGACAGCACGCTGGTCCCGCGCCGGCCTAAATGGCCGGCCGATGGGACCTACGGACGCGAGCCGTTGCCCGCGGGTCTGGCTTTGCCGAGGGAGAACGTCCGGCAAAATGAGAAGCAGGAGTTGGAGGTCCGTGAAACTCCGGACTACCCGCGGACGGAAAACGGAGAGGGCATTCCGCCGGGCTTTTCCCCCCGGCCCGATCGATACCAGAGCGGCTTCGGATTCACCCCCTGGCGCCGATATACGTCAGGCGATGCGGAGCTTCCGTATCAGCATCTGCAGCCCGCGCTGTGGCATCCCTACCGGCAATCCCTGCTCAAGGGAGATCTGCCCGTGTGGGGACAGGACACCTTTCTCAATCTCACCGGCACGAGCGACACCAGCGTGGAATTCCGCCGCATCCCGGTCCCGAGCGGAATCAGTTCGAAGAATCCCGACACAGAGGAGTTTTTCGGCAACGGAGACCAGATTACCGTTCAGCAGTATTTCGGCGTGGCGGTGGAGCTGTTTTCCGGCGAAGCCGCGTTCAAGCCGCCGCATTGGAGCGTCAAGCTGGTCCCCGTCTTCAACGTCAACAACCAGCGCGTCGCCGAAACATCCCTGCTGTCCCCCGATCCCCGGGGGCCTAATGAGTATGACAACACGCCGCCTCCTCCCAACGGCGGAGTCTACAATCCCGGCGACGTGGGCCACCTGCTCCACGGCCAGTTGGGCTACCTCGACGGCTCCCAGCCGGATTCGCCCTACAGCCGGCGCACCCGGCTGTTCGCTGCGCTGCAGGAGTACACGGTCGAGTACCACATCGCCGACCTGACCGATAACTACGAC
This sequence comes from Limisphaerales bacterium, assembly GCA_044221235.1. Lineage (GTDB taxonomy): Bacteria > Verrucomicrobiota > Verrucomicrobiia > Limisphaerales > UBA9464 > UBA9464. The sequence continues at coordinate 5,522 of JBGAPN010000187.1, read as the reverse complement.
TTCGTGGCGGTGAAGGGCGGGAATCAGGTGTTTGACCTCGATTTCCGCGGATTCGTCTTCAACGACACCAACCTGGGCGGCCGGGTGTTCGGAAACTACGGCGCCAACCGGTGGCAGTACAACCTCGCGGGCTTCTCCATGCGCGAGAAGGACACCTTTTCCGGCCTCAACACGTTCAACCGGCGCGATCAGCAGGTGTTCGCCGCCAACGTGTACCGTCAGGATCTGATCACCCACGGTTACACCGGACAGTTTTCCGTGGCGGCCAGTCTTGACGACTCGGGCCTCCAGTATGATCGCATCGGCAACATCGTCCGTCCCGCCCCGGTGGGCACCGTCCTCCCGCATTCGCTCGATGCCTACTACCTGGGCTGGGCAGGCGAGGGACACCTGGGGCCGGTCAACATCAGTCACCAGTTCTACCAGGCGCTGGGCAGCGATTCGCTGAATCCGATTGCGGGACGTCCGGTGGACATCAACGCCCGCATGTACGCCGTCGAGTTGAGTCTCGACCGCGACTGGCTCCGGTATCGCGCGGCCTTCTTCCACGCCTCCGGCGACGACGATCCCACTGACGGCGTGGGCGAAGGCTTCGACACCATCCTCGACAACGCGAACTTCGTTGGGGGTCCCTTCAGCTATTACGTCCGGCAGGGCGTGCCCCTGGGCGGGACTGCGGTTGGGCTCAAGCAGGCGTTCTCCCTCGTGCCCAGCCTTCGGACCTCGAAGATCCAGGGACAGCAGAACTTCGTGAATCCGGGCATCTTCATCTACAATCTCGGACTCGACGCCGACGTCACGCCCAAGCTCCGCGGCTTTTTCAATGCGAACTATCTCCAGTTTGCCCAGGTCGCGCCGCTGGAGACCGTGCTCATGCAGCCCGGGCTGTCGTCCGACATCGGATTCGACCTCTCTGTGGGCGTGCAGTGGCGGCCGTGGCTCACGGACAATGTCATCATCACCGCCGGGTTTGCCGTGCTGCTGCCCGGCGAGGGCTACAAGGACCTCTTCCGCCGCAACACCGATCCGGTGCCCGGATTTGACGAGCCGGCCCCGAAGCCGCCCGGCTGGACTCCGGGCTTTCTGTACAGCGCCGTGCTGGCACTGAACCTGACCTTCTGAACGCCATGGGAAGCCCGAGGAACAACCCCGCTGAATCCATTCCGTGAACCGCTCCGCATCCAGTTCCCGTCAGCCCCGGCTTCCGCTGAATCCGGCGGGCCTGAGTTCCGTTCTCCGAAGGGTGCGCTGGTTATGGGTGGCTGGTTTCCTGGTTTTGGGTGGCGTTGACCAAGGGTTCCCCGGGGCTCCCCCCACTCCCCTGGAAACCTGGCTGGCCGCCGCGGGACCGCCGATATCGGTGACCGCGGATGCCCCGCCGCCCCGCACCCGCGAGCGCAACCGGATCGACCAGACTTCCGAGGAGGCGATGGCCAAGTCGCGGGGCTGCCTCGAATGCCACGCGGGCACGGATTCCCACTCGATGCACCGGTCGCCCCACGTGGTTCTGGGATGCACCGATTGCCACGGCGGCAATCCCCAGCCCGGGCTCATGCTGCGACAGGCCCACGTTCCGCCGCGGAATCCGGTGTTTTGGGAATCGTCCGCCAACCCGGTGGAATCCTCGGTGCTGCTCAACCACGAATCCCCCGAGTTCATCCAATTCGTCAATCCGGGCGACCTGCGTGTGGCGGACCGCGCCTGCGGACTTTGTCATGGCGACAGCGTGTCCCACGTCCGTTCCAGCATCATGCGCCACGGGGCGATGCTCTGGGGAGCCGCGCTCTACAACAACGGGGCCTGGAAGGACAAAAACTACCGCTTTGGCCAGGCCTACGGACTCGATGGGGTGCCCCTTCGGTTGCAGAATCCCTTCCTGCCGACACCCGACCAGACCCGCCTCTACGGAGTCCTGCCGTTCATCGATCCGCTGCCGCGCTTCGTGCTCAGCCAGCCGGGCAACATTCTTCGGATCTTTGAAAAGGGGGGCGAGAAGCCGATCGAGCTGGGAATTCCCAATCCCTTCGAGCCGCCGGGGAAGCCGGCGCGACGGCTGAGTGAACGGGGGCTGGGGACGCGCATACGCATCGATCCCGTTTTCCTCAACCTGCAAAAGACGCGCCTCCACGATCCGCTGCTGGACTTCCTGGGCGGCAACAATCATCCGGGGGACTACCGCTCCAGCGGTTGCTCGGCCTGCCACGTGGTCTATGCCAACGACCGTTCGCCCACCCACTCGGACTACTACGCCAAGTTTGGTCACCAGGGGTTGAGTTTCTCGGGTGATCCGGCCATCCCCAAGGACGAGCGCGGCCATCCGATCCGCCACGTGTTCACCCGTGCCATTCCCACGTCGCAGTGCATGAACTGCCACATGCACCAGGGGAATCTCTTCGTTAACCCCTACCTCGGCTACACGTGGTGGGATCAGGAGACCGATGGTGAGTTCCTGTACCCAAACCCGGCCAATCCCCTCGCGGACGACGCGCATTTCCGCGGCAGCCGGACCCGGGAACAGATGACCCGACAGCACGATCCGACCGAGGTCGAACGCGCCGCGGTCCATCACGACACCCCGGAGGCGGCGGCGGCGCGGGGACTGTGGAGCGACAAGGACTTCCTCGACAAGGTGGCGGAGTTGAATCCGCGGCTTCAGCACACGCAGTTCGCCGATTATCACGGGCACGGATGGATCTTCCGGGGTGTGTTCAAGCGGGACCGGGAGGGCCGGCTGCTCACGCTCGACGACCAGGTGATCCCGGACGATGACGCCCACAAGTGGGAACGCGCGGTCCATTTGAAGGACGTGCACCTGGCCCGCGGCATGCACTGTGTAGATTGCCATTTCCTCCACGACGTCCACGGCAACGGACTGCTCTATGGCGAACCCCGGGCCCGGTGAATTCCCGCCCGACGTTGATCAGCAGCGGGACCGGTGGGCCCTGGGATGCCGCCGCGGGAAAGCCGCGTCCCGTGGACCTGCTTCGCGAGGGCAACACCGCGTGGGGACCGCGTTTTTTCTGGGAAGGCCGGCGACTCTTTCAGCGCAGTGCGCTCGCGCCCGACCGGGTGTGGGAGGTGCCGCAAGTGGTCGACACCGTGGATCCACGGTCGCCGCGCTACAACGCCCGCAGCGCCTACGCCAAAACCCTGCGGCGAAATGGATCCGACTGGGGAAGCGTCCCCGGCGGAGTCCGGCCACCCGTCGCGGCTGGCACCAATGCCCCGGCTGGCTCCACGCCGTACTGGTTGTGGGAGGACCGGGAACCGCTCCGGGAGGATTCCAAGACTCTGTGTGCCGCTGAGCTGGCCCATGACAACTCCAGCGTGAGCTGCCAGGTCTGCCACACCTCGTGGGCGACGTCGTGCTTCGGCTGCCACCTCCCGATGCGGGCCAACCAGCGGGTCGCCGCCAACAAATTCGAGGGCACGCTCACCCGCAACTACACCACCTACAATCCGCAGGTCGTTCGCGACGACGTCTTCCAGCTCGGAATGGATGCCACCTACAAACATCACCGGCTCGCGGTGTTGCGGTCCTCCAGTGCGGTGTTGGTGGGCTCGCAGAACGCGAACCGGGAATGGATCTATTCCCAGCAGCAGACCATCAGTGCCGGTGGCTACAGTGGACAGGCCTACAACCCGCATTTCCCGCACACCACCAGTTCCGTCGGCACCACCAAGAACTGCACCGACTGCCATCGCAGCACTGCAAATGACAACGAGGCCTGGATGACCTCGCTCCTCGGGTTTGGCACCGGCACCGTGAACTTCTTCGGACGCTACGCCTATGTCGGCTGCGGTGACGGCGGATTTGCCGCGGTGGCCTGGACGGAGCGGGACGAGCCGCAGGCGGCGTACGGCAGTCATCTCCAGTCTCTGGCCTATCCCGACGACTATGCGGTTCACGTGAACGAGCGGAAAGGACGGCTCACGGAAGCCTATCCCCACCACGCGCGCGACATTCGGGATCTCGTCCTGCGCGGGGAGTATTTGTACACCGCGAACGGAGCGGACGGATTCGAGGTGTTTGATGTGGCGAACGTCGACCAGAAGGGCTTCAGCGAACGGGTGGTCACCGCGCCGGTCTCGCCCCTCGGCCAGCGGCTGTGGGTCCGCACGCCTGACGCCACCAGCGTGATCCTGCCCACGACGCTCGGGGTTGATCCGCTGCGCCAGCCGAATCCGCCGACGGAGGACGTTCCCGGCGTCGGCACCGTGTACTCGGACAACGAGGAGCAGCCGCATTCTCTGGCCTACGGGTTTGTCTACGTCACCGACCGGAAGGAAGGACTGGTGAATGTCCTGGTCGGCACGCTGCTCGACGGTGATCCCACCAACAACTTCCTCGACCGGCCGGAGGGCGTCTTTCGTTTCAATCCGGACGGCCGGCTGGACGGGTTGGAGCATGGCTATTTCGCCGGACCGGAGCGCCTGTACCTGGTGGGCAGACAGGGATTCTTTGTGGTGAACGTGGTGGACCCGGCTCATCCGAAATTCCGGGGCGTGTTGTCGGATGGACTGAATCGACCCCGGGCCATCGCGGTGCAGGGTCGCTACGCGTTTGTGAGCGACGCGGACGGCGTCAAGGTGCTGGACGTGTCGGATGCGGATCACCCCCGGCTTGCGGCGCGATGGCCGCTGGCCCACGCGGGACGACTCTACGCCGCACGGACGTATCTGTACGTGCCCAACGGTCCGGAAGGCCTCGCCATCGTGGACATCCAGAATCCGGAAGTGCCGCGGCTGGTGGAACAGTTCACCGCGGAGGGCGTTTTGAACGACGTCCGCGCGGTGCAGATCGGGAGCATCGCCGCGTCGATGTATGCGCTGATTGCCGACGGTCGAAACGGACTCCGGGTTCTGCAGATCATCTCACCCGATACGGTGCCCGGAGCCGCGGGGTTCAGCCCGCGTCCCTCACCACGACTCATTGCGACCTACCCGACCCCCCGACCTGCCGTCGCCGTGGGCCGCGGCCTGGACCGCGACCGGGTGGTGGATGAAAGCGGTCGGCAGACGGTAGTGTTTGGCCGGCGTGGAAGCCGTCCGTTCAACGAGGAGGAATTCGGTCTTCTGTTGCGCCACAGCGACCCGTCAACCGGGCGTCCCACCGGACCCGAGTTCCGGGTAGAGGACATCGACCGACGGTCGGACCTCCTGCAAACCCGTGCCGGCCGTGAAGTAAAGCCGACCCTTGAGTTTGTGGCGGAACCGCCATTGCCCGGGATCCCAACTTTGCCCCGGGAGCGTCTCGTCCGGCGTGGGCGCAGCGACGGAACAGAAGGAGGGCGTCCGTGAGGCGGGGCGGCCCTCATCCGGCCTTCGGCCACCTTCTCCTTTCCTTCGCTGCGCGGCGGAAGGGAGAAGGATGCGGCTTAAGCGCGGCGGACCTTGGCTGTGAGACGGTCGTCACACGCCCACGTCGTGGCCTCCTGCCCTGTTCACCGTTCCCGTCCGATGTCGAGATCCGGAGACTCGCGGTGCTGCTCGGCGTCCTTTGGCTGTCGGTCGCTGCGTGG
>JBGAPN010000186.1:0-9899 GCA_044221235.1 Limisphaerales bacterium | reverse complement strand
TTGCAGACGATCGGGTAGACGCCGGGCGCCGTCGGGGTGAGGGTCAGGACGTGGTCGTAGCCCGGCACGACCTGAAAGTTCATGTTCATCGGCTGCAGTGAGAAGCCGTGCTGGAAATCCACCGATGAGAGGTGCAGGCGGTAGGTTTCGCCGGCCTTCATTTTGAGGATCGGGTACCAGAAGTACTGTTTGGCGACCAAATAGACGTCGCCCGGCGGGGCGGGCACCTCGATGTTCATGCCCTCCTCAAAGTTGTCCTTGGTGCCGGGGGCATTGGCCTCGGAGAACCGTGCGACGCGGGCCGCGAAATCCTCGGGACTAATCTTGTAGGTTTCGCCGGCGCTGTTCTGCTGACCTTTGAAGTGCCAGTACGGCATCATCGCCGAAAGCACGACGCACCAACTGACCGCGAGGCCGAGCCACAGACGTTCGTGTCCGGTGGGAGCCTTGAACCAGTCGGCGCTGGGAGAGTGGATGCTCATGGAGGAAAGGGTTCAGGGAAGGGTCCCGGGTTTGACGAGGAGCAGTTCGATCCAACCCCAGATCGAATAGGATGCGAACGGAATGACCACGCCGAGGACGAGCAGGAGCCAGGGGTTGTCCATCAGCTTCTGCAGCGGGTGTTTGTTTTCAGGTTCATTCATAGGATTCAGTTCACAGGTTGGGAGGAGAGGGGGAGTTCTTGGGGGCGGGCTCCATGTCGCGCCTGCCATGCCCGTACGACCAGGCCCAGATAGAGCAGGCCGCCCACCACGGCGATCACGCCGCCGATTCCCATCACGAGCAGGCCGGCGTACTCGCCGGCGGAGCGGACATGCTGTTCGGCCGCGTAGGCTTTCCGGCCTGCGCCATTCAGACCGGCGTAGCCAAATCCCAGGGCGAAGATGACCTGGCCAACGCCAAAGCAGGCGAGCTGCGCGGGCACCAGGCGGGTCAGGCGGTCGGGATCGAATCGGAGGCCGAGACTGGGCAGCAACGAATAGGTCGCCGCCATGAATGCCATCGTCACGGCGCCGATGGAGGCGTGATAGTGACCTGGAATCACCGTGTTCGAGGTGCGGATCAACGATCCCAGGACAAAGCCGGCGACCGTCATTCCTGCACTCAAGGCAAATCCCAAGAGACGCGGGTCCCGCCAGTCCCGACGGGTCAAACGTCCTTCCGAGAAGGCCATGCTCACCTGCCTCACACACAGCCCGAGAAGAACCAGCACGACGGGCGCAATCCCAAACTGCATCAGCCGGGTGAAGCCGAGCCGGTAGGTCGAACTGATCGTGCCCTCGCGAACGAGCAGTGGACCAAACAGGTAGGGCGCCAGCAGGAGCGCAAAGAGAATCCACGCCGTGCCCGGTCGAATCACGGGCCGGCCCAGTTTCGCGGCCAGCAGCCAGAGCCAGACGCCGAGCATGGCGGCCACGTTGGCCACCTGGAGGACATGGCCACCGCCCCAGAAGACCAGTTCGTAGTAATTGCGATCATCCAGGGAACGAGGCGTTCCGCTCCAGCCCGCCACCAGGGTCAGCATGGCCGCCAGAAAGGCCACCGCAGCGGTCTTGAATCCGGCAGACGCCTCGGGAGGCACCCAGAGGGCGGCCGCCGGGCTCCGCAGATCCGGGGCCGGTGAGGTCGGCCGCAGAAATCGGCCATCCATGAAGCAGAGCAGAAGTCCCCCGAAGAGCAGCACCAGTCCGGCGAAGTAGACCGGGTCCGCAATGACCGGTACATAGTTCGAGAGCACCGGGGCCGCTCCCGGCACCAGCGCCCCGGCGATCATCAGCACCACTCCGGAGGCGGCGATCACAGTGCCGGCGTCGAATCGGCGTCGCTCGGCGTTCGTGGCGGGTAGGAGTGCGAACAGGGTTCCCGCGAAGGCGGCAAACCAGACCACCAAGGCAAGGTCCACATGGACCACCAGACACCGTTTGAAAAACAGAGGATCGCCAATCGCCTCGGCGAGTCCTGGAATGCGCCCGGCGACGAGCATCAGGCTCAGACAGCCGGCAATGATCAGGCTTCCCACTGCCAGTTGGAGCATCCGACGGGCTGAGGCGACCGAAACGGTCGTCCGCTCGGCCGAAACCGGTGAGCCTGTTCCCGACCGTCCGGGTGCCAGGGTGGGAATCAACATCGCATCCATACGCATCCTCGTAGTGGCCGCATCGTGGGGCTTCCCGAGCTGCACCGCTTTGATGCGAGTCAATGGAACGCGCCGAATCTTCGCAGGTCGGTTCCGGTGGGCCACGGACGACCCGGCTCCGGAACCGGCCATTCGCCTTCGCGTTCCGCCGGTTTAACCCTGACGTGGTCCGGCCAATCTCTCCCTTGTCCGTGACGGCTTCTGACCACTAAATCTCGCGAGTGCATTCAGGACGGCTGTTTTCTAGCCTTCGGTGCGCGGTTCCTGAACCCAGTTGATTCTGAACAGTCCCATCATGTCTTCCCGTCAGACCTCTGCCGATCTCCTGACGACGCTGAAATCCGTGTTCGGATATTCGGCGTTCCGGCCGTTGCAGGAGGACATCATCCGAGACTCCCTCGGGGGACGCGATGTGTTGGCATTGCTGCCCACGGGTGGTGGCAAGAGCCTCTGTTTTCAGCTGCCTGCGCTCGTCCGGCCGGGTCTGACGGTGGTGATCTCCCCGCTGATCGCGCTTATGAAGGATCAGGTGGATGCGCTTCAGGCCAACGGAGTGAAAGCCACCTTCCTTAACTCCACGCTCAGCGAAGAGGAACGGCGGAGCCGGTGGCGGGGATTGCAGTCGCGGGAGTTCAAGCTGCTGTACCTGTCGCCGGAACGGCTGTTTGCCGGCAGCATGGTGGACGACCTCCAGCGATGGGGCGTGTCCTGCGTGGCGGTGGACGAGGCGCATTGCATCAGCGAGTGGGGGCACGATTTCAGGCCCGAGTACCGACAGTTGAGCGGACTGCGCGCCCGGTTGCCCGAGATCCCGTTCATGGCCCTCACCGCCACCGCCACCCGGAGGGTGCGGGATGACATTGTCGGCCAGCTGCATCTTCGGGATCCCCAATTTTACGTCGCCAGCTTCAACCGGCCCAACCTGTCCTACCGTGTCGAACCCAAGACCGCCGCCTACCGTCAAGTCTTGGAATGGGTGAGGAAACGCCCCGAGGACAGCGGCATCATCTATTGCGCGAGCCGGGCGACCACGGAATCGGTGGCCGCCAAGCTCGTTGCGGACGGCATCAAGGCGGCGCCGTATCACGCTGGGATGGAAAAGGAGGACCGGAACCGCACGCAGGAGCGGTTCCTGCGCGACGAGATTCGTGTGGTGTGTGCGACGATCGCGTTCGGAATGGGCATCAACAAACCCAATGTCCGGTTTGTCATTCACCATGATCTGCCCAAGAACATCGAAGGATATTACCAGGAGACTGGAAGGGCGGGACGGGACGGCCTTCCGGGCGAGTGCCTGCTTCTGTACAGCGCCGGGGATGTCACCAAGCAAACCCGGTTCATCGACGAGAAGCCGGATCCCCAGGAGCAGGAGGTCGCCCGGGACCAGCTTCAAACGATGGTCCGCTATGCCGAATGCGCCGGGTGCCGCAGGCGCACTCTGCTCGATTATTTCGGCGAGGCGTATACCGAGCCCAACTGTGGCGGATGCGACAACTGCAGGACGCCGCGGGCGACCTACGACGGCACCATTCCGGCGCAGAAGCTGATGAGCTGCGTGGTGCGAATCCGGCAGCGCAGCGGCAAGAGCTACGGGCTGAACCATCTGGTGGCGGTGCTGACCGGGAGCGACAACGACCGGGTGCGTCAGTGCGGCCACCACGAGCTGTCGACCTTTGGCATTGGGAAGGACGTGTCCCGGACGGAATGGGGGACCATCGCGCGCGAGCTGATTTCCATGGGGTACCTGACCCTCACGTCTGGCCAGTATCCGACGCTGGAACTCACCGCCTCGGGAAGCGCGATACTGAAGGAGCGAAAACCCATCCAGCTCACCAAGCCGCGGGAGGCGTCGGTCGAACGGACGCCGCAGTCGGGCGACATTGGCTGCGACACCGTGTTGTTTGAGTCCCTGCGGCGACTACGGAAGGAACTGGCGGACCGCGAGGGCGTACCGCCGTACATCATTTTCGGGGACGCCACGCTGCGGTGGATAGCCCGACAGTATCCGACCCGGGAGAGCGCTCTCAGCCAAATTTCCGGCGTGGGGGCGATCAAACTTCGGAACTACGGTGCCGCGGTGATTGATGTGGTCCGTGCGCACCTGGAGAACCACGAGCGCCAGGCCTTTGACGAAGCACCTCCCCAGCGTCCGCCACCGGTTGAGAAGTCCCGCGGCGAACGTCTGACATCCTCAGTCTGCGAGACGCTCCGGATGTTGCGCGAAGGGATGACGCTGTCGTCGGTGGCGCAATCCCGAGGACTGGCGGACACGACCGTGGCCTCGCATCTGGCGTCAGCGATCGAGGCTGGGGAGCGCCTGGATTGGTCGCCGTTCTTTTCGGCGGCCGAGGCGGCCGAGATGAAGCAGGCCTTTGAGCGTTCCGGAGGGATGAGCCTGTCCCCCGTGTTTGAGTCGCTTGGCGGGCGGTTTTCCTACGGCCAGCTCCGGTTGTTCCGCGCGTTCTGGCAGGCGGGCCAACTGGGGTCCACTCCTCCCGGCATGGTGGAACCCTGATTGAATCGCGGGGCGGCCCAGCCTTCCTGCGCAAACTCAGGCTGGAATCTGAATTCCGAACCGGTCATCAACGGCACATGCGCTTTTGGCTGATATTGGGTGTGGTGGTCTCCGTGCTGACGGTGGGAGGACCGGCCCAGACTCCAAAGGCAGAGGCGCCGCCGGAATCCCGCTACGAGTATCGCGACGGGACACCCGACGGCATCGGCAAATGGTACATGGGGCGGGAGATTGCGCACTTCATGAGCCATCTCGGAGCTCCCTGGCTGGAACGTCCGGAACGGGAGGAGGAGGAGCGTCCGACGCGATTGGTCGAAGCGTTGAATCTCAAGCCGGGTGACAGTGTGGCCGACATTGGGGCAGGCAGCGGGTATCTCTCCTGGCGAATGGCGCGACAGGTTTCCCCAGGAGGCCGGGTGTTTGCCACCGACATCCAGCCCGAGATGCTGGCGATTATGGCAACCAACATGCAGACCCAGGGCATCACCAATGTGGTCCCGGTCCTGGGATCGATCACCAACTCGGGGTTGAAACCCCGGTCCGTCGATCTGGCGATCATGGTCGACGTCTATCACGAGTTCGATCACCCGTTCGAGATGATGCAAAGCATGGTGGCGAGCCTGAGGCCGGGCGGTCGCATCGTGTTCGTGGAATACCGGGGTGAGGACAAATGGGTGCCAATCAAGCCGCTCCACAAGATGACCGAGGCCCAAGTTCGCAAGGAAATGTCGATCCACCCGATGGAGTGGGTGGAATTTTTCGGATCCTGCCGCGGCAACATGTGATCGTCTTCCGCAAGACGGCAGGTTCGGATTGAGTCGTCCTGGCGATTCCCGCTGGAACGGGTCGCCATGCCGAATCAAAGGGTGGAGAGGGAAACGACAAGGGGTGAGGGGCAGGGAAGGCTGGGGCCCTGCTGCAGCCACCGAGAGGGTTGAGCGCATGGGTCCTGTTCAATTGAGGGCTTGCCACTCCGGGTTCCGTGGCTAACGTCCGCGTCTCTTTTCGCCAGTTAGCAGTTTAACTCGTCTCTATCACGATTATGGCAGTCAACGCGAACGAACTCCGGAAGGGCACGGCCGTCCTTTACAACAACGACGTCTGCATCGTCCTTGAGGTCACCCATCGCACCCCCGGAAACCTCCGCGCCTTCGTTCAGGGCATTCTCCGCAGCGTGCGAACTGGCAAGTCCATGGATGTGCGCTTCAGCTCAGCGGAAAAGATTGAGACTGTCCCTCTGACCACCAAGAAGATGGAGTTCAGCTACAAGTCGGGCGACGACTTCGTCTTCGTCGATCCGGAGAGCTATGAGGAAGTGACGCTCTCTCCGGAATTTGTGGGCGATACCAAGAACTATCTGATCGAGAATGCCGCAGTGACCATGACCTTCGTCGACGAGAAGGCCGTCCAGATCGAACTGCCGCCCAGCGTGGTCCTGACCGTTTCGGATGCACCGGAGGGCATTAAGGGGGACTCCGCCAACAACGTTCAGAAGACCGTGACCCTGGAGACCGGCATTACCCTCAATGTCCCGTTGTTCATCAAAACGGGCGAGCGGATCAAGGTGGATACCCGCACCGGGAAATACATGGAGCGGGCCTGATTCCGCGGCAGATCCGGAAACGCATCCGGGACGTTCGACTGTTCGAACGCTCCCGGATGTTTTGTTTTGCGGGGACTAGAGGCCCGGAATCGGAATCGTGCGGCCTCGTCGTTTACTTTGAAGGCGGAACGGGTTTGTTGGGCGCCGGCGCGGGTCCGTCATGTCCCGATCCGCCGTGTTCGCCCCGCTTGGGCATGCGGCGTTCGCGTTCCTTTTCGATCGTCTCAAACTTGACCTGCTGGTCGGGCGTCAAGATGGAGGCGACCCGCTCCCGGTGCCGCTTCATGAGTTCACCGATCCGACCGTAGTGTTCACGCTGGGCGGCTTCGAACTCGTCCATGTTCTGCCGAACGATGGGGTCCAACTGCTCCTGCTGCTGGGAGGTGAGCCCCAGGTCACTGGTCATCCGGTTGCAAAACTTGGTCCGCATTTCCTCGCGATCGAAGGGTTTGAACACGGGGCGCCGACCGTAGCCATATCCGATGGCGCCGCCAGCGAGCGCCCCGAGGAGAAATGTCCCGGACAGGTAGAGCAGAATGGTGCGTCGAGTGGAGGCGATCATGGAGCGACAGCGACGTACAAGGCAGCGTTGGCCTCGGCGAATTCATCGTCAGCCGAGGGCCGCAAACTGACCCAGCTCAGGGTCATGATGGTCGCCGTAACGACGGCCGCCGCGGCGAGGCCGGCCCTCAGCCATTGGCCGATCCACCGCGGGGTCTCCGACTGCGAGCGACGCCATGCCGCCATTACCCTGGCCTCGGCGGCAAACGGAAGCTCGTGGACGGCTGCGGGCTGCGGGGCCCTGGCCGCCGAACGCAACAACCGGTCCAATTGGGAATCAAGCATGTTCATGGCGGGGTTCCTTCATCAGCAAGGCAAGGTGCTTCTTCATCTTCTGGCGCGCACGGAACGCCCGGACCTTGACCAACGGGGCGCTCCAACCGGTGATTTGGCGAATTTCTTCCACGCTGCGCCCTTCCAAGTGCAGTAGGGAGACGACCAGCCGATCTTCCGGAGACAAAGCGTCGAGCAGGCGTTCCGTCAACTCCCGGGATGCGATCCCTTGTTCCGGACCCAGATCCCCCTCCTCGGAGGCGAGGTGATCCAAAACCGCCACCTGTTCTTCGGACAGATCGGCATGCCTCCATTCCGGACGGTTCTTTTCCCGGGCCAGTTCATGCCGACACGTGTTGACCGTGATCCGCGCCACCCAGTGTTCCAAGGGAACCAGTCCCCGGAATTGGTCCAGCCTCGTGAATACCTTGGTCAGAACAGCTTGCACTAGATCTTCTTCGCTGGTTCGTCGAGGGAGATGCGCCCGGACGATGCGGCCGACGATCGGCGTCAGATGGGAGAACAAGGTGCGCGCCGCGTTCTCGTCACCTGAACGGGTACGGGCGACGAGTTCCGTCACCGGCGTTCCCGAATTCTCCATGCGTCGTTCAGTGAACCTTCCCGACCTAGACGACCTGTGGCAATCCAATTGGTTACCAGAAACCCTCCTGAAATGGTTCGAGGAGGATCTTCGGCAGTTCGCGTTTGCCGGGGCGCCATGACCGGTCCTAAATGGGCGCGCACTCAACCCTTATGAACGTGAACCGTCCTCACTGGAGACACTTCCTGCTGTGGATTGTCCTGGCCGCCTGGCTTCCCAGGGCCGAAGCCAAGGTCCAGTTCGATGTCTTTCCCGGGTACGACAACTCCGTCCGTGCTGGAGCGTGGTATCCGGTGACCATTGAAGTGTTCAATGACGGTCCCTCCTTCGACTCGGTGGTGGAACTCTCAGCAGGCCAGTTCGGCAGCATGGTGGTGAGGATCCCGGTTGAGTTGCCCACCAATACCCGCAAGCGCTTCTCGGTTCCCCTGTTCTGCATGTCGCAGTCCTTCCTGGCCATTGATGGGCGCCTCTTGGATTCCAAGGGCAAGATACAGGAGGAACGACAGGGACAACGGGTGAATCTGGTGGCCTGGGAAGTTCCCCTGATGGCGGCACTTCCAGGCAATTACGCCGGAATGCCCTCCTTTCCTGATGCGGAAAAGAATGTGCGGCCCGAGACCGTACCTCGGGTGGCCCGCCTGCAAGCGGAAATCTTTCCCGACAACTCCATTGCCCTCGAGGGGCTTTCCAGCCTGTACCTGAACACGGCGAGGGCCTTGGAACTGAAGGAACCCCAGGTGGCGGCCTTGCGGGATTGGGTCCAATCCGGCGGCCAGTTGATTGTCGCGGTGGACCAACCCAACGACGTCTCGGCGACCCCGTGGCTGCGGGCGCTCCTGCCGGCGGACCTCGGTGCCCAGGTGTCGGTTCCCGTGGGAGCCGACCTCCACCGGTGGCTTTCCCGTGGGGACTGGAATCCGTGGTTTGCCTTTCGTGCGGGTGAACGCGGCGGCGCGAGTGCCAATGCCCGAAAGGCAATCGCTCCCTTGTCGGTCGACCCGACAATGGATGGCCCAATGCCGCTCTTCCAATTGGAACAGGTGCGGGGGGAGACGGCAAAGCTGGGGGACGGTCGACCCTGGATGGCGGCGGGGTCCAGCGGTCGGGGCCAGGTGGTGCTCCTGGCATTCAACCCTGAGAGGGAACCGTTCAAGTCCTGGAAAAATCGTCCCTGGTTTTGGGCCAGACTCGCTGCGGTTCCCGAACGGTTTCTGTCAGGCGAACGGCAGGATTTCCAGATGCTCCGGGGGATTGACGGCATCATCGGCGCCATGATCGAAACCCGCCAGGTTCGGAAACTCCCGATTGGCGCGCTCTTGCTCCTCCTGCTGGTTTACCTGGCCGTGATCGGACCGCTGGACCAGTGGTGGCTGAAGAAGATCAACCGCCCGATGCTGACGTGGATCACCTTTCCGCTCTACGTGGTCTTCTTCTCCGGTCTCATTTATTTCATTGGCTACAAACTCCGGGCGGGCCAGACGGAATGGAACGAACTCCAGGTTGTGGACGTAATTCCCACTCCCGGGAGCCAGCAGGCACTCCTGCGTGGACGAACGTTTGGCGGCCTCTACTCGCCGGCCAATGACACGTATCCCTTGGTGACGCGTGTTCCCGGCGCCAGTCTGCGTGGCGAGTTTCGAAACCTGTTTGGAGGCACGCCGGATCCTGGCAAGGTGGCTGCCACCGTCTCTGCCCAGGAACTTCGCTCGGACCTCTTCGTGCCCGTTTGGACCAGCACCTTGAATGTGACGGATTGGGTGGACTCCGGTGAGGCGCCCATGGCGGTTCAGCCTCGTGGAGGCGGACGGTTTGAAGTCGAGAATCGGGGAAACAAGGCCATCGGCCCCGTCTGGCTCGTCCAGCAGGGAATGGTCAAGCGGCTGGAATCCATCGCCCCAGGTGGCCGGTCTGAAATGACGGTGACCGCTGATGGCAGTGCGTTGGACCAATTGGTGTCATCCAAATCCGCATTGTTCTCGATGGCCGTCAGTCAACGGGACAATTCCTTTGGATCCGGGGACCGGGTCTTCATTGATGATTGGGCGGATGCCTCGATGCTCGCCTCCTTTTCGTCGCGTGTCTCCGGCAACGCCCAGGATGGATCCAGGTATGCATGGCCGGCGGGCTTTGACCTTGGACCGGAATTGGAGCGTGGCGACGCCGTGGTCCTGGCTTGGATGCCCGATGACGGGGTCCTCCCGCCGTC